>JAJQFB010000040.1 GCA_021201395.1 Clostridiales bacterium
ATCTGTGGCTTAGCACCATTTTTTTAGTTATACTCCTAAACTCAGGTATTATACATCACAAAATTTACATTGTCAATAAAAGGGGTCATAAATATTTTGGCTCTAAATGACGAAAAATAGTTAAAATATGTGATTATGGTTTAAAAACAGTATTGGCCTGAGGCATTATAACTTAAATCCTATGGGTTTATTTTGTTATATTTTATATAAAAAACAGATGCTCGCAAGGGTTGATTTTCGCCGAACAGTTTAATAACCGAATATTTTTATGCTTATCTTCATATTATAATATAAAAATAAACAGAGGTATTAATATATGTGCGGAATATCGGGATTTTGTAATTTTGAAACAAATTTTCTCAAAAACAGAGATTATTATATGGATATACTTATAAATATGAGGGAAGCCATAGCCCACAGAGGCAGCGACACAGTGGGGGAATATTTAACCGAAAACGTGGGTTTAAGCCAGACCCGTCTTACAATAAGGGACCTTAAAAACGGAAACCAGCCCATTATAAGGAATAAAGACGGCAGAACCTGTGCTATTGTCTACAACGGCGAAATTTACAACTGCGAAAGTCTAAAGTCCGATCTTGAATCTAAGGGCTATATTTTTGAAACAACCACCGACACGGAGATAATTTTGTACGCCTATATGGAATACGGAGCCGTTTCCGTGAATATGCTAAACGGTATCTTCGCCTACGGCATATGGGACAGCAGGGAAAAAGCTCTTATGCTTTTCAGGGATCGCTTCGGCGTCAAGCCTCTTTTTTACACTGTACATGGCAGCAGGCTTATTTTCGGTTCAGAACCTAAGGCTCTTTTTAAACACCCCGGCTTTACTCCCGCTCTTGACGACGACGGCTTAAGGGAGGTTTTGGGTATAGGCCCTGCCCGAAGCGAAGGCTGCGGAGTTTTTAAGGATTTAAGGGAGGTAAAATACGGCTCCTATTTGTATTTTTCAAGGGACTGCAAAAAGGAAATAAAATATTGGGACATAACCGCAAAGGAACACAGGGACTCCCCCGAGGAAACAACAGCCTATACCAGATGGTTAATTGAGGACAGCGTAAAAAGCCAAATGGTGTCGGACGTGCCTGTTTGCAGCTTTTTATCAGGGGGCATAGACTCAAGCATAGTTACGGCTCTTGCCTGCAAATATCTCGAAGAAGAGGGCAAAAAGCTTAACACCTTTTCATTCGATTTTACGGACAATGACAAATATTTTAAATCAAATTCCTTTCAGCCCACCAGAGACAGACCCTTTGTCGATATGGTTTTGGAGAGGTATAAAACAAACCACACCTATCTTGAGTGTGACGAGCTGCTTTTGGCTGATTTGCTTGAAGAGGCGGTTTGTTGTAAAGACCTGCCGGGAATGGCGGATGTTGACAGCTCTCTTCTCTATTTCTGCCGTCTTGTAAAAAAACACAGCAAGGCAGCCTTGACAGGGGAGTGTGCCGATGAAATTTTCGGAGGCTATCCCTGGTTTTTCCGTCCGGAGCTTTACAAGGCCGACACCTTTCCCTGGTCTGTAAATCTTCATATAAGAGAAAGCCTTATAAGGCCGGAGCTTCTTAAAAAACTTGACCTTAAGGGCTATGTTCATCAAAAATATACCGAAAGTATGGCGAAAATCCCTCATTTGATAACCGACAGCAGGGAAACCCTCCTTATGAGAAAAATAAACTATTTGAGCATAAAGTGGTTTATGACTACCCTCCTTGACAGAATGGACAGAACCTCTATGTATTCCGGCCTTGAGGCAAGGGTGCCTTTTGCTGACTACAGAATCGTTGAATATGTTTACAACGTGCCATGGGAAATAAAGGCAAAAGACGGAGAGGCCAAATACCTTTTGAGAAAGGCCTGTGAAGATTTGCTTCCCCCTGAGATAATTCAGAGAAGAAAAAGCCCCTACCTCAAAACCTATAACCCCAAATATGAGGCTCTGCTTAAAGAGAGGCTCAGAGCGGTTTTAAATTCTGACAGCCCGATTTCAGAGATTTACGACAAACAGGCCGTCCTTGATTTTATGGATAAACCCTCAGATTACGGAACCCCCTGGTTCGGCCAGCTTATGTGCGGTCCCCAGATGCTTGCGTATATATTGCAGATTAACAGCTGGCTTTTGAAATATTCTCTTATATAACTTAAGTTTGCCCCTTAAGGAAACGGATGCCGAGAGTTCTCCGTTTTTCTGTCTTTAAAATTATATTTATGGTTGAATTGCAAACCGGGTTGTGATATAATGGGTTTAGTGATATTTAAGGAACCGCTGATTAATTAGCTCTTCCTTAAATATCGGTTCAGATATTAAATAATATTAAAAAATAATTTTACAGGGGGTACTTTTATGGAAATACTCGATAGGTATATCAACGAGCTTATTGAAAAGTCTACGCCGCAGGCACCTATCTGGAACATCGAACAGATAAGAAGCGGCAAGCCGTCTAAGTGGAACTATATCGACGGCTGTATGATTAAAGCCCTTATTGAGCTTTATCACATCACAAAGGAGAAGAAATATCTTGACTTTGCGGATAATTTCATTGACTATTTCGTTCAGGAGGACGGCTCTATAAAGTCCTATAAGCCTGAGGAATACAACATTGACAATGTAAACGCAGGCAAGACCCTTTTCGACCTCTATGAGCTTACGGGCAAGGAGAAATACCGCAAGGCTATAGACACAATCTACGGTCAGGTTCAGAACCAGCCCAGAACAAAGGAGGGCAACTTCTGGCACAAGAAGATTTATCCCAATCAGGTTTGGCTTGATGGTATGTATATGGGTCAGCCTTTCTATATGCAGTATGAGGTTATGTATAACGACTGCAAGAACTGCACAGACAGTGTAAAGCAGTTTGAAAACGTCCGCAGAATTATGAGAGACCCCAAAACAGGTCTTTACTTCCACGGCTATGACGAAAGCAGAGAAATGTACTGGGCCGACAAGGAAACAGGCCTTTCTTCCAATTTCTGGCTGAGGGCTTTAGGTTGGTATGCTATGGCTCTTGTTGACACAATCGACATTATGCCCGACAAATTAGCGGAGGACAGAGACAAGCTTAAGGCAATCTATGTTGAATATGTAGATGCTCTTATTAAATATCAGGACGAAAGCGGTATGTGGTATCAGGTTGCGGACCAGGGCGGCAGAGAAAAGAACTATCTCGAAACAAGCGGCTCAGCTATTTTGGCCTTTGCCATTATGAAGTCCGTAAGACTGGGCATACTTCCCGAAGAATACTTTAAGTACGGCGAAAAGGCCTTTAACGGTATCTGCGGCAAATATTTGTCAGAGGAAAACGGCGAGCTTCAGCTTGACGGAATTTGTCTTGTTGCAGGCTTAGGCGGAAACTCCTACAGAGACGGCTCCTATGAATATTATATGAGCGAACCTGTTGTTAAAAACGAGGCAAAGGGCGTTGCTCCACTGATTTTGGCATATACCGAGATTTTACATAAGGAGCTTAATAAGTAATAAAATACAGGTATATTTTAGAAATAATACAGCACTGTGAGTTTTATACATTTTATGTATTTGGTTAAAATGAGATCAGGAAAGGAGGCTTTTTATGGCAGTTGTAAATACTGATATTAAGGTAGAACAGTCATTAAAAAAAGAAGCACAGGAGTTGTTTGAGAGCTTTGGACTTAGCCTGAACTCTGCGGTTAATATATTTTTGCGTCAGTCCGTAAAAGAGGGGGCTATACCCTTTAGAATCGGAAACCCCGTACCGAATGCCGAAACCGTTAAGGCTATTGAAGATGCAAGAAACGGTGTAGGATTAAGCCGTGTTTTTTCTTCTGTTTCTGAGCTGATGGAGGATTTAGATGCTGAAGATTAGGTATCAGACTACTTTCAAAAGAGACTACAGGCGAATAAAAAAACGTGGATATGATGTGAGATTACTTGAGAATGTGATTAAGCTGCTTGCAGAAGGTAATAAATTGCCCCAAAAGTATAAAGATCATAATTTGGGCGGCGACTATAAGGGCTGCCGGGAATGTCACATAACTCCGGACTGGCTGCTTGTATATGAAATTAATGAAACAGAGTTAATTTTGTATCTGATAAGAACAGGAACGCACAGTGATATTTTTTAACAGAAACCGGTTTTGACAATTACGTTAGAAGCTTATATGCTGAACAGTTTTTGTCAACCTAAACAAGGATGATTCTATGGAAAAAAGCGTTATAAGTTCCCGAATGAGTGAGATTTCTCCCATAATCGAGGAATGTGTCGAAAACGGAACAGATGTTAATTTTACGATAAGGGGCTTTTCTATGTATCCCCTCCTTTACAGCCTAAGAGACAGCGTTGTCTTGACAAGAGCCGACAAGGGAAACCTTAAGAAATTCGACATACCCCTCCACGTCCGTCCCGACGGAAGCTATGTTCTCCACAGAATCGTCAGGGTAAACAAGGAAAAAAATTCATACGATATTGTCGGGGACGCCCAAAAGGATATTGAAAGGGGCGTCTCCGCCGATACCGTTATTGCGGTTGTTAAAGGGTTTGACAGAAAGGGTCATAAATTTGATGCGGACAATACCCTTTACAAAATTTATGTAAGGCTTTGGCATATTTTAATGCCCGTCAGACCCTATATATGCCGCATTGCGGTTAAATTAAGTAAAATTATTTCAAAAAACAAGGACAAGGTTTAAATGAATAAAGGCAAAAACGCTTTATGGTGGATATATTCCTACTCAAAAACAAAGCTTTTGTGGGTTTTATGCGTTGCGGGCATAAGCGGAATTATTTCGGTCTGCTATGTTTTTTTGGCACTTGCTTCCAAAAACATACTGGATATAGCAACGGGAGACAAAATCGGCAGCATAGCCCTTTGGGCTTTAGTGCTTTGCGGCATAATAGGCTTTCAGGCTTTTTTAAACGTTTTGGGCAGCAATATACGCATCAGGGCTATGGGCAAAATAGAAATAAGCATAAAACAGGGAGTTTTTAAAAAGCTCCTTAAAAAGAAATATATAAGCCTTTCGGCCTATCATACGGGGGAGATTGTGAACAGAATGTCGGCGGATATTACCGTTGTTATAAACGGAATTGTAGACCTTCTGCCCGTGGCGGTTTCAATAGCAACTCAGATTGTTTCCGGCTTTATTGTGCTTATTTATATAGACGCCAAATTTACTCTTGTGGTTATTGCCGTCGGCGTAATTTTGTTTATAGCCGGCAGGATTTACGCCAAACATTTTAAATATCTCCATAAAGAGGTTCAAACCTCTGACGGAGTTATACGCTCCTTTATACAGGAGATTTTTGAAAATATAATCGTTATAAAGTCCTTTTCAAATTTTCTGCCCGTCAGCGGCAGACTTATGGAAAAGCAGCTTGAAAGCTACAAAATAAAGCTTAAGCGGAACACCGTGGGAAATATAGCCAACACGGGAATTTACGTCCTCTTTACGGCCAGCTACTACGGAGCGCTTATTTGGGGAGCCTTTAAAATTTTGGCCGGCACCATAACTTTCGGTACCCTGACAGCCTTTTTACAGGTTATAGATCAGGTTCGCTCTCCTATGAAAAATATGTCGAGCCTTATTCCCTCCTATTATTCTATGATAGCTTCGGCGGAGAGGCTTATGGAGCTTGAAGCTATGGAGGACGAGGAGCTCAGCCCCTGCAATATAAAATATGAGGACATAGAGGCAATAGAGATTGACAATTTGACTTTCGGCTACGGCGAAAAGGAGCTGATTTTTGACGGTGCTTTCGGTAGCATAGACAAAAACAGTCTTACAACGGTTATAGGCCCCTCGGGAGAGGGAAAAAGCACTCTTTTAAAGCTTATCTTGGGAATAATAGAGCCTAAGAGCGGCGGTCTTTATTTTAAGACAAAAAGGGGCAGGGTCAAAATCGACGGAGGTTTCAGGGAGCTGTTTGCCTATGTTCCCCAGGGGAATATGGTTCTCTCCGGCAGCTTAAGGGACAATATAAGGTTCTTTAATGAAGAAACAGCCGATGAAAAAATAATAGAAGCGGCCAAAACCGCACAGATTTATGATTTAACAGAGGAGCTTAAAGACGGCCTCGACACCGTTATGGGGGAAAGAGGTTTAGGTCTTTCGGAGGGACAGGTTCAAAGAATATCCATAGCAAGGGCGATTTTAAGCGATGCCCCTATACTTCTTCTTGACGAGGCCACCTCAGCTCTTGACGCCGAGACGGAGGAAAGGCTTCTTAAGGCTATAACAGGACTTGAAAACAAAACCTGTATTTTTGTTTCACATAAAGAAGCGGCAGTTTCCTGCTGCGACAAAATTTTAAAGGTAACAAAAGGCAAAATTTCGGAGGTGGAAGTTTGAAATTAAGTAGTATAAGGAAAATCATTAAAAATCCACATTACAAATA
>JAJQFB010000123.1 GCA_021201395.1 Clostridiales bacterium
CTTTGTTATGCAACTTTTTATTTATTGTACAAAATTTCTTACTTTCACGTTATTCACCTCAATCATATAATACAAGCTCCGCTCTTTCCGCAATACATATATAATACCATAATTTACCGAAAAAATCAACCTTTTATTTGAGAAAATATAGTCACAGTCAAAAATTATAATATTTCTTTAATCTTTTTTAATATATTAATCTGTAACAATGTCGCCGAAAACAGTCTCCGAATTAATTATATCCCCTATGCGGACCTTTAAAGCCTTATTTATGATATTTTCGGGGGAGCTTGCCGTTACACAGACATAATTTGAGGTGTGACCCTTATAAACCCCCTCGGAGATTTTCTCTTCAAACAAAACCTCATAATCTTTGCCTTTAAGGCCTCTTAAAAACTCAAAGGCATTTTTCTCCGAAAGCACTATAAGCCGCCTTACTCTTTCCTGCTTTATGCTTTGAGGAAGCTGACCTTCCATAGCCGCCGCTCTTGTTCCTATTTTGGGAGAAAAGGGAAAAGCGTGTATTTTAACAAGCTTACATTTATCGGCAAAGGCAAGACTTTCCTCAAAGTCCTCTTCTGTTTCACCGGGGAAGCCTGCTATAATGTCTGTAGTTATTGCACAGTCCTCCCAAAGAGAGCGAAGCTTGCAGACAGCTTTGCAATATTCCTCGGCAGTGTACCGCCTGTTCATAGCCTTAAGGGTCTTGTCGCAGCCGCTTTGAAGGGACAGATGAAAATGACGGCACATTTTGGGAAGCTCCGACAGGGTTTTTAAAAATTCATCGGTTATAATCGTAGGCTCTACAGAGGAAAGCCTTATACGCTCTATGCCGCCTATTTTTGAAACCTCTCTCAAAACATCGGAAAGGCCTATATCCTTTTTGTCTATGCCGTAGGAGGCAACGTGTATTCCCGTTAAAACAACCTCCTTAAAGCCGTTTTCCGAAAGAGCCCTAACCTCGCTTAAAATATCCTCTAAGTCACGGCTTCTGACGGATCCTCTGGCAAAGGGTATCATACAGTAGGAGCAAAATCTGTTGCAGCCCTCCTGAATTTTAATATAGGCTCTCGTGCGGTTTTTGAGAGTGTCTATTTTAAGCCTCTCAAAGTCCTTAACCTTCATTATGTCCCCCACAAGGTTAATAACTCCCTCTCCCGAATAGCCCTCAACTGTTTCAACAATTCGGCTTCTTAAGTTTGTTCCTATTAAAATATTAACTCCCTCTATAGATGCAATTTCCTCGGGAGCCGTCTGAGTGTAACAGCCTGCCGCCACTACAACGGCCTTGGGGTTAAGCCTTTTAGCCCGTCTTATGGCCTGACGGGATTTTTTGTCGCCTATGTTCGTGACCGTGCAGGTATTTACAACGTAAACATCGGCGGCCTCAGTATGCCCCACAACCTCATACCCTGCCTCCTTAAAAAGCTCCGCCATAGCCTCGCTGTCATAAAAATTAACCTTGCATCCTATTGTAATAAAAGCAACCTTCCTAAACTTCATAAAAACGCCTTCTAAAGGCTCCCCCGGCCTACAAAAACAAGCATAAACTGCTTATATAGGTTTATGCTTGAGTGTAATCTTCTGTTTGTCGATTTCAATAAGCCCCTCTTTTTTAAGCTTTGTAAGCTCTCTTGAAAGGGAACATCTGTCAACGCAGAGATAGTCGGCTATTTCCAACCTTGACATATTGAGACTTAAAACATCGTCTCCGTGAATAACCCTTTGTATCCTGAAAAATTCAAGAAGCTTTTTTCTCAGCCCGTTTTGGGAAAGAACGGCAATCCTCTCGTTGAGATTTAAGTTTTCCCGGGAAATAAGCCCTGTTATATTTTCAACAATTCTGTAAAATCCCGGAAAGTTTCCCCCGGCACACTTAATAAGCCGACTGTAGCTTATAAACAGAACCTCCGATTCTTCGGCGGCGTAAATTTCAAAGGGGTTTACAGTGTGGGAAGCCGCTAATTTAACACCGAAAACATCTCCGCTTTCATAACAGCCTACTCCTTTTATACAAATCCTTCCGCTAAGCACAATACCAATCTCTTTAAAGCCGGAATCCTTTTTTATAACCACACTCTCCTTATCGTAGCTTTTAACCCTGCTTCCGGTGTTTTCAAGAATATCTTTAATAACGTCTCCGTCTACATTCCTGAATAAATCGCTTCTTTTAAGAATTTCTATGTATTCCATATAATAGTCTCCTGCATTATCTATTCATAAATTTTTTTTATACAAGTTATATTATAATCCATAAATTCTTATTTGTAAATAAAAATATTTCAACTTCAGCATATTTTTTTAATTTTATTCAAATAATTCGCAATATTGATTGTTTTTCATTAATTTTATGCCGATGTATTAACATTCATAAACTTCAGCCGCCTCTCAACAAACCCTAACCACAAAGCATTTGTATGCCTGTCATATCTAAGGAACCGCTGATTAATTAGCTCTTCGCGGCTTCATCACAGATTTTTCCGATTGCTTCGTCACGCATTGGGGGCGTAGGCTACGGCTGCGCCCTCAAATGCCTTCCTCGCACTCGAAAAAATCTGCGGCAAATCTGCTTCGGCGAATTAATCATCGTTTCCCTAAAAACCTGATAGCTTTATGCCGTCGGGTCTTTACAGAGGGCTGTGTAATTTAAAGCATTGAAAGGTACATATCACGTTCGGAGAGGGGAACGCCTAAAGTTTGCATCGCCTTTTCAGCAGAAAAATTTAAGTTTTTTATAAGGCTTTTAATATTGCTGAGTGTTGTTTCTGTTATGCCTTCTTCTCGGCCTTCTTCTCGGCCTTCTTCTTTGCCTTCCTTACGTTCGCTTTTCATATAATTGTAAAAAATCGCACGCTGGTCATATAAATATGTCATAGTATCAACAACCTCCTTTTCGTGTTTTTCAAGAAATTCCCTTAATACATCCTTGCCCTTGCAGATGCGGATTGCTTCAAGAACAGCCCTTGCGGTTCTGCCATAGAGCTTTATCTGTTCGTCTATTGTTTTTGAAAAAACTATGTATTGATTTATAATGTCGTTTTGGTTTCCGTCTTTTTCTGTGAGAATATTTACTCTTACCTCAAGGTCTGTCTGTTCGCCGCCGAAAAATTCCTCCGACAGGACTATCTTATCCTTTACATTTTTATTTCCGGTGTAGATAACATACAACTCCGGCTTTGGCATATTTACGGTTTTTGTGCCGTATAAATTTTCGGATTTTTCTTTGAAATAATTTTCATATGTCCTTGCCAAATACATAAGGCTTCGGGGTATAATGTTCATAGAAAAGGTTGACTGAGCTTCCACGAGTATAACAAGCCTGCCCCTGACATTAAATCCCAAATCATTTACGATGTCCTTTGCCAAGACCGTTTCAAGTGTTATGGTTTCCAAATCGTCAACGGTTACATCTTTGTCCTCCGGATGCAGAGTCTTATACAGAAGCAGCAAATTTTTCTTATCGGAGAACAGCATACGAAACGCACTGTCCTTAATTTTTCTGAAAGGTCTGCTGCCTCTTTCCGAGTAGTAGTTTTTCCTATGGTTTTCTGCCGTCCTTTGTCTGTATCTGTGCATTTGCTTTCCTGCTTTCTTTTTATTAACGGTTTCACTTAAGGAACCGCTGATTAATTAGCTCTTCGCATCTTCACCTCAGATTTTCCCGATTGCTTCGTCACTCATTTTCAGCGTAGGCTCCGGCTGCGCCCTCAAATGCTTTTCTCGAGAATCGAAAAGACGTTCGACGGGCTTCAGCCCGGTTTTGCGTCAGCAAAACTTCTGAACACTCGGAAAAATCTGAGGCAAATCTGCTTCGGCGAATTAATCATCGCTTCCTTAAGTTCTGCTTTTATTATACTATAGTTTTGAGGAAATATCAACTTAAAATACCGTCTTGTTTTAAAAATTTTGAACCGAAATTATGAACCGGCGGTTGTAAGTCTTTATTTTTGCCTGAATAATTGAGAATTGTTCCCATAATATTTCAAATGTTACATTTTCATTATAAAATCTTAAACAAGGTTGAAAGTTACAAATGAATTTGGTATAATAAGCTTTGTTATCACAAAAAATAGGATAGGGTGTTTAATATGAAATATTTTTTGACATTATTTATGACGGGCGCGCTTACTTTAAGCTTTGCTTTTTCGGCAAGCGCCGCCTCGGCAAGGAGCAGTAAAACCACCACAACTACTACAACGGAAGAAACCACAGAGGAAACAACGGAAGAAACCACTGTACAGACGACCACTGTTCCTACGGACGAAGATGGAAACCCTCTTACGGGAGCGGATTTAATATGCTACAACACACTAACAAAATATAAAAAATGGGGGGCTTCCCCCATAGAAGCCAACTATTACGAGGAAACCTTAGAGGAAAACGGTGCCAACGTGTCGAAAAAGACCATAAGCTACGGCACGGGAGACACCTTCTGGGTTAAACGCTACAGCTTTAACGAAACCGTTTTTACAGAGGGCGGCGAAGCTATTCTTGCGGCAAAAACCAAAAAAGAGGCGGAAGAAGCTCAGGCGGCGGCCGAGGGCATAGCCTATGAAAGTTCCGAAGAGGAAACGGTCTATGAGACCCCCTATGAAAGATATAACGTTACACTCTTTGTTCCCGGAAACAGCGTTGAAATAAGAGCCTACAACACTCAGTCGGAGGAGTGGTATTTAACCTCAAACCTTGATAACGTGCTTTTAAAAGAGGTTCTCTATATCGACACAGACAGCTATCATATGATTTTGGGTCTGCCTGCGGTTTACAAAAACAACGACTTTGAGTGCAACACTTTAAAGGTTGTTCCCGACGAGGAGCTTCCCGTTAAGGTTACAAAAACCGAGGGGGGCTATAACGTAAGCTATTCATTTCCTCACAGTTCCGATTATATAGGGGATATATGGTGTCTTGAGTCAAGCCGTGTTTTGGCGGACTGGACTAATACAGACCTTTTTGCCCTGCTTCATTTAAACTACGCAAGCGACAGACGGCTCTGTTATGACGGTTATTATTTCCAAACTCCCTCGAATTATACTCCCGGAGGAGAAAATATTCTCTACCGTCAGCCCTCAAACTATACGGGTTCAAGCCTTGTAAGCTACAGTAATATTCCCGCTGCCTATGATTTGGGCTACGCCACAACCTATCTCTGCGCTCAAAACCAAAACGAAGAAGGCTACTGGCCTACAGGGCCTCAGTCTGAATGGCTTTACACAGACTTCGGCCTTACCTCATATTTTTACGACACAAGGTTCAATACGGACTTTGCTTCAAACCTTATAGCAGCCTACAGGCTTTACTATGATGAATTTTTCTTAAAAGCACTTCTTGCCTACGGCGATTTCTTCAACAGTCATGCCGAAAACAACCACTATGAAACGGAAAACGGCGGCTGGCTTGTAGAGGACTACGGCGGACAGGAGGGCTACAGCAGGACTCACTGCTCCCTTAACCATCAGCTTGCGGAAATGAATGTACTCTACAAAATTTCCTACATTACGGGAGTTAAATCCTATAAGGAAACGGCGGACAATATGCTCAAGGGCATAGAGGACACAAGAGACGACTGGGTTCAGATAAACAACAACTTAAACTATGCCCTCTATTATAACGGCAGTGAAGAGCTTGTAGACTATCCCTACCTGACCTATAACGACCTCTACACAACACAGCAGATTTTAAGCACTTATTACCACTACACAAACGACACTTTAGACTACCTTATGAAGTGCAAAAAAATTTGGATGGACAAAAACAATATAACAGGCTATTATACCACTCAAAGGGTAGTGGATTAAAAATTTAAAGAAAAAGCAAAAAACAGGGTATATATCGAAGAGGTATATGCCCTGTTTTGTGTCTTTGGCGTAAAAACCGAAAATAAATTACTCGGCGGTGTTTAAGATGTTTTTCTTGTAGTCAAGCCCCCACTGCTCCATTGCCTTTATAATGATGCGCACAGAGCCTCCCGGTTCCCAAGGGGAACAGTTGCATCCATTGCGGTTCCTCCTGTTGCTGTTCCGATAGTTGTTCCTTTAAAAGCTCCTGCATAAAAGCTCCTGCATAAAAGCTCCTGCAGCAGCCCCCACAACGGTTCCGCCTATTGCTGCAAATATTTTTCCTTTTGTCATTATAATCTCCATTCCGCCGCACACGCCGGCACAAATAGTGATGAAAGTG
>JAJQFB010000129.1 GCA_021201395.1 Clostridiales bacterium
TTAGCCGGAGTAATTCCAACCTGTTTTGAAAGCTCCAACAGACCTATCTTTCTCTTGCTCATTACGTTCTGAAGATTAACAACTATCGCCATTATTTACCTGCCCTCCTATTAATGCTCACTAAACGATAAGCATAGCAAAAATTAAACATATTACCATCCTTCCTTTTTTTCACACTTGATAATAGTTTCCTGTCTTTTTTTCATACATTCTATTCAATAAGCATAACCTACAACAGACAATTTGTCAATAGTATTTTGATTAAAAAACCAAAAAAATTCCCTTAAAATACAAAAAAAATCGCAGAAAAAAATTTGATTTCCGCCCCTTGACAAGAGTCCTCGGCTGTGATAATATAATATGCGAAAACCGGGTGAGCACCTACCGACAGTCAGGCTATCAGCCCGGCTGTTTTTAATTTTAAAGGAAGCGATGATTAATTCGCCAAAGCAGATTCGATGTTGCTTTTTTTGAGGGCAAGGAAGTCGCTTGCAGGCGTAGCCGGAGCCTACGTCAAAAGCGACTGACGCCGCAATCGGAAAAAGCAGCAGTGAAGATGCGATGAGCTAATTAATCAGCGATTCCTTAAAGGAGGTTTTTCTATGCTTTACTATATCTGGCCTATTGCCCTTGTTGTAGCTTCAAATATTGTTTACCATATCTGTGCCAAATCCGTCCCTGCGGAAATTAACCCTTTGGCTTCTCTTACAATTACATATCTGACGGGAGCCATAGCCGCCGCAGCCCTTTACTTTATTTTAGACAAGGAGCCTAACCTTATAGGCGAATACCGCCGCTTAAACTGGGCTCCCTTTGCTCTGGGAATTGCTATTGTGGGCTTGGAAACAGGCTTTATATACGCCTATAAAGCCGGCTGGCTTGTAAACACCGCCTCTGTGGTTCAAAGCACCTTTCTCGCCGCCGCTTTAATATTCGTAGGCTTCTTTCTTTTCAAGGAGACAATCACCTTAAACAAAATCATAGGCATTATAATCTGCCTCATAGGCCTTGCCTTTATAAATCATTAAATCCAACATAAAAACAGCAGCCTGTTATAAGACTGCCGTTTTTTTGTTGGTATATTACAATCCCCGGTTAATCGGCTTCTGTTACTGCTTTTCTGACGGGCAGTACAAAGGAGGGCGAAACCGACAGCTCGTCTATGCCGTAGTCGAGAAAGGTCTGTGTCAGGGTTGTGTCTGCGCCTAACTCACCGCAAATTCCGACCCAGATTCCGGCCTTGTGGGCGTTTTCCGCAACTGTCTTTATGGAGCGGAGAACGGCGGGGTGATGAGAATCGTTTATATTGTCAAGCTTTGAGTTCTGTCTGTCTATGGCTAAGGTGTACTGTGTCAGGTCGTTGGTGCCTATGCTGAAAAAGTCAACGTTTTGGGCAAGCTCATAGCTCATAATTACGGAAGCCGGAGTTTCAATCATAATGCCCTGTTCTATGTTTTCGTTAAACTTAACCTTTTCGGATCTCAACTCCTCTTTAACCTCTTCCACAATAGCCTTAATCTGCAAAACCTCGTCTACGGATATTATCATAGGATACATTACAGCAATGTTGCCGAAAGCACTTGCTCTTAAAAGAGCCCTTAACTGTGTTTTGAAAATGTCCTGTCTGTCAAGGCAGATTCTTATTGCCCTGTAGCCCATAGCCGGATTGTCCTCTTTGCCTAGGTTAAAGTAGTCTGCCTGCTTGTCGGCGCCTAAGTCAAGGGTTCTTATTATAACCTTTTTGCCTGCCATAGTTTCGGCTACCTTTCTGTAGGCCGCAAACTGTTCCTCTTCCGTGGGGAAGTCATCGGAGTCCAAATATAAGAACTCGCTTCTGAAAAGGCCTATTCCCTCGGCATCGTTTTCAATAACGGAGCCTAAGTCCGCCGGTTTGCCTATGTTGGCGTAAAGCTTGATTTTTTTGCCGCTTTTTGACACGTTTTTTTTGCCCTTAAGATTCTTGAGAAGCTCCCTCTTTTCGGAATCTTTCTTCTGAACGGCTTTATATTCCTCTATCGTTTCCTCATCGGGGTCAATTATGAATATGCCCTTGCAGCCGTCCACAATACCGATTTTGCCGTTCCATGCCTTGTCGATTTTTACTCCGATGAGAGCCGGAAGATTCATTGTCCTTGCAAGAATAGCCGTGTGGGAATTTGATGAGCCGAGCTCCGTTACAAAAGCAAGAAGCTTATCCTTGTCAAGCTGAATCGTTTCACTGGGGGCTAAATCCTCGGCTACGATTATAGAGGGCTCAGTAAGCCGGCTTAAGCCTCCGCCGCCCAAAAGAATATTTATAACCCTTTCGGAAATGTCCTTTATGTCGGCGGCTCTGGCTTTAAAATATTCGTCCTCCATATTTGCGAACATTTCCGCCATAGCGTCCCCCGTAGCCGCAACGGCATATTCAGCATTTACCTGCTGATTTTCGATTTTATCCTTTATTCCGTCGTTAAAGTCATCGTCCTCAAGCATCATCTGATGAACCTCGAAGATAGCGGCGTTGTCCTCCCCTACTTCTTTGAGAGCCTTTTCGTAAAGCCCTTGAAGCTGTTCCAAGGCTTTTTCCTTGGCCGCTTCATATCTTGCCGTTTCGGCGGCCGTGTCCTCTGTTTTGGTTCTTCTGACCTGCTGCTTTTCCTTTGACCCGAAAACAATTTTCCCTATGGCAACCCCTTTGTATATAGCCTTGCCGCTGAAATTTTCCATACCTGTCCCCCTCCTTTGTTTATAAATTGTTTTTGAAGAAATTTTCTATTTCAACAACGTCTGCGGCTTCGTTTGCTCCGCTTACCTCAACCGTTACCTCTGTGCCTTTTTTAACGCCCAGACCCATAATAGCCATAAGCCTTGTAGCGTCGGCTGACTTTCCCCCTGACTTGATAACAACCGTTGAAGAAAGAGCCTTAGCCGCCTTTACCAAAAGTCCTGCCGGTCTTGCGTGAATACCTACCTCGTCTGTGATAACATAATTAAAACTCTTCATTTTTAAAAATCTCCTGTTTATATTTGTATTATAATTTATTTTACATCATTTACATTATTTTACATTTAATAGCTTAACTCCGACCTCTGATTCTCCCTCGCAGACTCTTTCAATCTCTGCAAAATCATCGGAATTTGTAACTATAACGGGCGTTACGGTTTTACAGCCTGCTTTTTTGATTCCCTCAAGGTCGGCTGTGGCCATAAGGCCGCCCTTTTTGATTTTCTGACCGTTTTTAACCTTAATACTAAAGCATTTGCCCTCAAGCTGTACGGTGTCAAGGCCTATATGGATAAGCAGCTCAACTCCGCCCTTTGACATAAGCCCCAAAGCGTGCTTGGTGTCGTAAACCATAGTTACCTCGCCGTCAAAGGGGGCGTAAACCTTTCCGTCCTCAGGCTCTACGGCAGCTCCTCGGCCTAACATTCCCTCTGAAAATACTCCGTCGCCGACATCCTTCAAATCGATGACCTTTCCTTTCATAGGCAGGAAAACCGCCTTGTTATCAACAACAGCCTGAGTTTCATTCTGCGTATTCTGTGAAACACTCTTTTTAAATCTGTCAAATAATCCCATTGTGAAAGCCTCCTTAAAATATAATATGATTAACTATGGCTGAAATCGTTTTCATATTTATATTATAGTAGATTTTCACAGGTTTGTAAATTCGCCTTTTTCACAAAATACAACTGATTTTTTAGATATATTTTACAATTTGTGAAATCGTTTTCACATTCCGTTTCACATAGGGAGCTTTACTCCACACTGATAATCTTATCTCCGACCTTGCCCTGACCGCTTTTAACCTGCTTAACGGCCTTATAATCATCGGAATTTGTTACAATAATGGGAGTAACGGTTCTGTAACCTGCTTTTTTTATGCCCTCAAGGTCAACTGTTGCCAAAAGGTCGCCCTTCTTAATTTTCTGTCCGTTAGATACTTTAATATCGAAGCACTTGCCGTTAAGCTGAACGGTGTCAAGACCAACGTGTATAAGAAGCTCTACGCCTTCCTTTGACATAAGACCTAATGCGTGTTTTGTGTCGTAAACCATTGAAACCTCGCCGTCAAAGGGAGCGAAAACCTTGCCCTCTTCCGGCTCTACAGCGGCGCCCTGACCTAACATTCCCTCTGAGAATACTCCGTCGGCAACCTCTTCAAGGCTTATTACCTTACCCTTAATGGGGCTGTAAATGCTTGCATTAACGCTCTTTGAAGCCTTATTCTCCTTTGCGGAAGCCTCAGTGGGAGCCGAAACCGTAACGGGGGCATCGCTTGCAGGGCTTTCAAGATAGTCTTCAAGCTTTGACTTAACAATGGTAACGTTGGGGCCGTAAACAACCTGAACGCCCGTTCCTCTGTGGATAACACCCGAAGCTCCTGTTGATTTCAAAATTTTATCGTCAACAAGGCTCGAATCGAAAACGGTTATACGAAGTCTTGTAGCACAGCAGTCAACATCTGAGATATTCTTCTTTCCGCCCAGACCCTGTGTAATAAGAGCGGAAACAGCGTCCCCTGCCCCTGCCGAGCCTGCCGAAGCCGAACCTGCTTTAGCTGCTTCTCTTCTTGCGTTTACGTCAGCCTTTGTATAAAGCTTTGTTTCCTCGTCGTCGTCCTCACGGCCGGGAGTCTTAAAGTTAAACTTAGTAATAAGGAAACGGAAAGACACATAATAGAGTATAAAGTATACAATACCGCAGGGAATAATCAGAAGCCAGCTTGTTTTGCTGTTGCCCTGCAAAATACCGAAGAAGAAAAGGTCAATAAGACCGCCTGAGAAAGTCAAGCCTACGGCGATGTTTAAAATATGGGCTATCATATAAGCGGAGCCTGCAAGAACAACCTGTACGCCGAAAAGCACGGGAGCAACAAAGAGGAACGAAAACTCTATAGGCTCTGTTATGCCCGTAAACATACTTGCAAGAGCTGCGGAAATAAGCAAGCCCCCTACTTCCTTTTTCTTTTCGGGTCTGGCGGTATGATACATAGCAAGAGCCGCACCGGGCAGACCGAAAATCATAAATATAAATTCGCCTGAGAAATATCTTGTTGCGTCTGCACTGAAGTGAACAACATTTGCCGAATCCGCAAGCTGGGCAAAGAATATGTTCTGTCCGCCTTCAACAACCTGACCCGCAACCTCCATGGTTCCGCCAACGGCTGTCTGCCAGAAAGGCATATAGAAAACGTGGTGAAGTCCGAAAGGTATAAGAAGTCTCTTTATAAAGCCGAATATAAGGGTTCCCAAATAGCCCGAACCTGTAACAAGGCCGCCTAAAGCATAAATTCCGTTCTGAACCGTAGGCCATACGAAGTAGAGAAGAATACCTACAAACATATAGACAACGGTTGAAATAATGGGAACGAATCTTGTTCCCGCGAAGAATGAAATTGCACCGGGAAGCTGAATCTGATAAAATCTGTTATGAAGAGCAGCAACACCCAAGCCTACTATAACGCCGCCGAATACGCCTACTTGAAGGGACTGTATACCGCAGACAGATGTAATTGTTCCGCTTAATACATCGGGAGCAAGAGAACCGTCGGCCAAAATGTCCCCTGAAACCGTAAGACAGGCGCTAATTGCAGAGTGCATAACAAAGAAAGCAATTACAGCCGCCAAAGCCGCAACCTCTTTTTCTTTCTTAGCCATACCCAAAGCAACACCCACCGCAAACAGCAGCGGCAAATTGTCAAAGATAACGTTTGCAACATCGTTCATAATAAGGAACAAAGCGTGAAGAATTGTTCCCTCGCCTAAAATACCCGTAAGCCTGTAGGCCGCAAGGGTCGTTTCATTTGTAAGGGAGCTTCCTATACCGAGAAGAATACCGGCTATGGGAAGAATAGCGATTGGGAGCATAAAGGAACGTCCCACCCTTTGTAAAACTCCGAAAATTTTGTCTTTCATAATCTTAACCTCCAGTTTTAATTTTCAGAAAAAATTTTATTTGTTATATAAGGCCTTTCGGCCGAAATCGTCTTTATCCCCCTATCCGGATTCGGAAAATAAAAACAATCAGATGCCTACGCTCTCGAAACTCTCCTCAAATGTATCGTGAGAAAAGCCATTTCCTCTTCTGTTACCGATTTATTGTATTTTGAAGATATATAGCCCCTTATTTTAACGGCACAGTTGTAGT
>JAJQFB010000074.1 GCA_021201395.1 Clostridiales bacterium
TAAATGGAAGAATTTGCTATTCATCTTGTTATGTTAACTAAATGACATTGGTTTGTATTTATTTACAATCTTATCTTTTCCGAAGCAGGCGGCTGCGTTATAGCTTCCGTTCCGGCTACAAACACATTCTCGACAAAGGTTACCCTTTTCGGCTCAATAGATACAGACGTAACCCTTTCAACCGACCTCTTCGGCGGAAGCGGCTGCTCCAACACCGTTACTCTCAATGCCAATCCCTTTGTATGGATAGAGAGCAAGGCCGTAGCCCTTGCGGCGGATCTGGTTTACCCCTCCTGCTGTTCAAACGGAGAGACTTCAACTGCAAGCGACAGCGACCCTGTAGCCGTAAAGGTTACCATAGGCCTTTTTGCAATTATAAAGCTGTTTAGACTCGTAAACCTTATGGTAGAATCCAAAGGCTTCTGTATACCCGATGAAATGGAAGATGTTTCCGCAACAGACCCCTGCGACTTCTTTGAAAGCTTAGACTTCCCTATGGACAGCTTTGCTCCCCCTCAGAAGCCTGAATTTTTAGCCGGAATCTCCTCGAATATCCCCGCTTCGGAGAGCGTTTCCGACGAGAATGAATCAAACTCACGCAGACACTGCTGCTGCGGCTGAAAGGGCAGTATCCTGCGGACATTAAATGAAGCATAATTTATTCTCCCGTTGAATATCTTAATCTAAAAGAAGCTGATATTTTTCGGGAGGAATTTTATGGAAAAATATGAAATTTATAAAGACATAGAAAACCGCTGCGGCGGAAATATTTACATAGGGGTCGTAGGACCTGTCAGAACGGGAAAGTCAACTTTTATAAAAGCCTTTATGGAAAAGCTTGTTTTGCCCAACATAGCGGACGAAAACGAGAGAAAAAGAACAAAAGACGAGCTTCCCCAAAGCGGAAACGGCAAAATAATTATGACAACCGAGCCTAAGTTTATACCCGGAGAAGCGGTCAAAATTAAGCTTAACGAAACGGCGGAGCTTGCAGTAAGAATGATTGACTGCGTAGGCTATATGGCCGAGGGAGCTACAGGCCATATGGACGGGGACAGTCCCCGAATGGTAACGACCCCCTGGTCTGAGGAAAAAATTCCCTTTGAGGAAGCGGCGGAAACAGGAACAAAAAAGGTTATAAACGACCACTCTTCAATAGGCATTGTTGTAACAACAGACAGCTCAGTTACAGATCTGCCCCGTGAAGCCTATTTAAAAGCGGAAAAGAGAGTTGCCTCAGAGCTTAACGCTATAAACAAGCCCTTTGTTATCGTTCTTAACACCTCCGCCCCGAATTCCGAAAAAACAGTGGTTCTTCAAAAGCAGATGGAGGAGGAATACGGTGTAAGTGTTGTTCCCGTAGACTGTATGAATATGAACACGGGAGAAATAGAGGAAATTTTGAGAAAGGTTTTGTATGAATTTCCCGTTGAGGAAATAAGCTTTAACCTGCCGGGCTGGGTTGAGGCTCTTCCCAACGACAACAGCTTAAAGGCAGGCCTTACAGACACGGTTCTCAATGTTTTTAAGGACGTAAACAGACTTAAGGACATAGAACCCTCGGCAAAAGGAATTTCAGAAAACGAAAATGTAAAGAAATGCCGTATTGAGAAAATATCTCTTTCCGAGGGAACGGCTCTTATAGATATAGCCCTTCTCGAAAACCTTTTCTACGATGTTTTGACAGAAACCACAGGCACTCCCATAGCCTCTGACAGTCAGCTTATATCCACAATAAAACAGCTTTCAGAGGATAAAAGGGAATTTGACAAAATCAAAAATGCCTTAAGAGAAGCCGAGGTCAAGGGCTACGGCACAGTCGTACCCGGTATAGAGGAAACCTCTCTTGAAGAGCCGAGCCTCATAAAACAAGGCGGCTCCTACGGTGTCAAAATGAAAGCAAGCGCCATAAGCTTCCACATTATAAAAGTCCCTGTTTTGACAGAGGTCTCCCCTATTGTGGGCTCAGAGGAACAGAGCCGGGAGCTTTTAAGCTATTTAAAATCCCGGCTTCAAAACGACAAAGACAAAATTTGGGACTACAACATTTTCGGCAAGACCTTAGCAGACCTTGTAAGCGACGGCTTTAACAATAAGCTTAATAATATGCCTGAGGACGCCCAACAAAAGCTCTGCCGCACTGTGGAAAAAATAATAAACCGGGGAAACGGCAGGCTTATCTGCATACTTTTATAAATAAAACAGATATTTCCCACGAAAAAAGCCCGGTTAAATCCGGACTTTTTGCTGTATTGTTTCACTGTATTATTTTACTTTTTGCTCTGTCATTCACCCTCAAAGGCAACAACAGTCTGAACGTCATAGCCCTCAAGGAGCTTCCTGCCCCCTAAATCGAGCAGCTCTATGGCAAACCGCAGGGCGGCTACCGTTGCCCCCATTTCCTCAATAAGCTCGCAGATTGCCTTTGCCGTGCCGCCTGTTGCAAGGAGATCGTCTATAATTACCACCCTGTCTCCGGGGCTGATTGCGTCCTTATGTATTTCCAGAACCTCAGTACCGTATTCAAGGTTATACTCCTTGCTTATAACCTCCGCAGGAAGCTTTCCCTTTTTGCGGACGGGAATAAAGCCCTTTTTAAGGTTGTAGGCAAGGGGCATACTGAAAATAAAGCCTCTGGATTCGGGGCCTGCCACTAAGTTGAAGTCATAGCCTACAAGGCTGTCCGCTATTTCGTCTATGGTGGCCGTCATAGCGATAGGATCCTTTAAAAGTGTTGTAATATCCCTGAACATAACTCCTTTAGCGGGAAAATCGGGGATTGTTCTTATGCTGTCTAAAATTATACCCATTTTATTCACTCTCTTTCGGTTGATTTAAGATTTTCTGAAGTCGATTAATGATATTTGCACGCTGACCTTTCCGTTGTAAACATTTTTTTCAATTTGGAAAACAATGTCAGCAAAAAACTGCATTACACCGTTTCCCGAATATACCTCCTCCCATTTGTCAAGGCCGTATTCGGATATGACAAAGCTCTTAAGCTTGTCGAATATGCCGAAGCCGACGCCCCTCAACTCCCTTTTCTCGTGAAAAAAAACAAACTGCACAAAGTTCCTGTTTTTTCCTACGAATCTGATACACTTTATATAAACGCCCCTTGCAGCAAAGACAGGGGCAGAATTTCCCTCTCCGAAAGGCTTCATTTTCTCTAATTCGCTGCAAAGTTCCAAACTAATCTGTGAAAAACCCAGTTCTTTGTCAATATAGATTTTTTCCTCCATATCCTCCGTATTTAGAGAACAGCCCTCGTTAAGGCGGCGCCTAAGCTCCGCTATGTTTTCTTTTCTGAGGGTTAGGCCTACTGCCTGTCTGTGGCCGCCGAACCTTACAAGTAAATCACGGCACCCGTCCACTGCCTTAAACATATCGTAGACCTCTACGGAACGGCCTGAACCTTTCACATACTCCTCTCCGTCGGTTAAAATTATAGCAGGTCTTGAAAAGCGTTCCTTTATTTTCCCTGCCGCCAGACCTGCTATACTTTCGTGTATATCGGGCTCATATGCCACAATAACCTTATCGGGATTTTCCTCGGAAACGGAGCCTAAAACTTTTTTACAGGCCTCCTCCGTAAGATTTTTTCGGCTTTCATTTAATATTTTAAGCCTATCCGCAAGCTCCCTTACCCTCGTCAGGTCATCGGAGAGAAAAATATCCATATAATCCGCCGCTTTTCCCATTCTTCCGGCGGAATTTATAAAGGGGCCTATTATAAAGCCTACGGTATAGTCGGTTATTTTCTTCCCCAAAACACCCTGAATCGTGATAATCTCCCTTATGCCCGGGTTTGTGTTCTTTTCGGAGTTTAAAAGTCTGAGCCCCATATGGGCTATGACCCTGTTTTCGCCCTTAAGCTCCACCATATCGCAGAGAGTGGCTATTGCTGCAAATATGAACAGCTCCGCTTCCCTTTCGATTTGCTTATTTAAGCTGTCATACAGCCCTCTTATAAACCTGTAGCAAAGCCCTCCGGCACAAAATTCCCTAAAGGAATAGCCGCAGCCGGATATTTTCATATCTATAAGAGCATCGGCTTCGGGGAGAAGCTCTTTATCTTCTGTTTTGTGGGGGGAGTGATGATCCAGTATAACAAGCTTCATTCCCAAAGCCTTTATATATCCGCACTCCTCTGTAGCCGAGATACCGTTGTCGCAGCAGATTATTAAATCGGTTCCCCCGTCCTTAAGCTTTTTTACGGCTCTCATATTAAGGCCGTAGCCCTCTGAAAATCTGTCGGGAATGTAATATTCCGCCTTTGCCCCTAGACCTCTTAAGCCCTTTATGAGTATGGCCGTACTCATAACTCCGTCGGCGTCATAGTCGCCGTAAACGGTTATTTTTTCGTTATTATTAATGCTTATTCTTATTATTTCACAGGCTCTCTTAAACTCCTCAAGCTCTGAAATATTACCGAAGTCCTCCAATTTGGGATTTAGATAGGAAAGAGCCGCCCCTCTTGAGGTTATACCTCTGTTAAAGAGGAACGCCGCCGAAACAGGGGAAATTCCCAAATCCTCCGCCATAAGAGCCGAGCCTTTTTTACTGCCCCTTAATATCCATTTCATAATGTCTCCTGCTGAAAGTCGTCTTTATGCTTTTTACAGCTGTCGAGGCCGAAATACATATAGGCCAAAATAATTCCGAAGAAAATGTAGTTGTGCATAGACAGGGAAAAAACCGTAAGAACAGCCTTTAAAATTGCCGCTGTTGTGGAAGCATATATGCCTAATTTAAAGGAATCCGTAAAGTTTAAGCCGCCCCTCAAAATGTTTGACATAAGCTTCCCCAAAAGCCATACAAAAAGCAGAAGCACAAGCTTCGAAAGTATAAAAAACAGTATCAGAATGCCATAGCTTACATATTTTATTATATTTATTACGGCCGAAAGAGCATAATTGTCAAAGCCCTCAAATTCTTCAAGGCTTGTTCTGCTGTATATATCGGCAAGCTTGCTTTCCACGAGTATTTCGCTGCCGCTTATGAATATGCCTTGGTCATAGTCCTCCTCGGAAGTAAGTTCTTCAACATCGTCAGCCGAAGCGTCCATCTTTATTATTGTTCCGCCGACGTCTATGTCTATAACGTCCTCGGCTGTGAGCTTTCCGTCCTGTATTACAAATTCGGGGACATTTTCGGCTATCAGCCCGTAAACCTGAGACAAGGCCGGAACAACAGAAAAAGCCATAATTACTGTTGTCAGCAGGGAAATAAGAAAATAATACAACAGGGACGAGCCTGCGGTTGTCTTTATAAGCTCATAGTATTCATCAAATTTGTAAATCGAAGTTAAAAATCTTTGCCGTAACTTCATAACAAGCCTCTCTGTTTCACATTAAAAGATTTTTTATAAACAAAACCATACCTACCCCCACAACAAGAAGCCCTGCTGTCTGGAGGGTAAGCTCCGTCAGCTTTTCCTCGGCGAAAAGGGAAGGGTCCTTAAGGTCATACCTTATCCTTATTTTTTCCCCTACCTTTTGCTTCGTAGGCGAGGTCATTTTGGTATAGGTTTTTCTGTAGAGGGTTCCTGCGGCTCTGTATTGTATAACCGGGGAGTAATAGCTTGTTTCGCTTGTCTTTCCCGAATTTACAATCTCTTCCTTTACACCGATTATCTCGGCGTCGGTTCTGCCCCCGTAGGAACGAACCCCTAAAAGCTCCTTAAGTTTTATAAAGAAGCCTATAAACCCGGCAAGCCCTGCAAGACCGAAAGGAATAAGCAATATATTGTCAACCATAATTTCTCCTTAATAAATAATTGGTATGATTATTCGTCTAAATTGTGGTATACGTTTTTAACATCGTCGTCCTCATCCAGCATATCGAGAAGCTTGTTCATTTTCTTTATGTCGTCCTCGTCCGTAAGCTCTGTGTATGTCTGGGGAATCATCGTTATTTCGGCTTCCTCCGGTTCATAGCCTGCGGCCTCTAAAGCCTCTCTTACGCTTGAAAAGTCGTCGGGATCCGTTATAATCTCGAAGCAGTCATCTTCGCTTAAAAAGTCCTCCGCTCCTGCGTCCAAAGCGGCCATCATAAGCTCTTCTTCGTCTATCTCTTCGTCCTCGTCTTTGGGAATTATAATCTGACCCTTTTCGTCAAACATAAAGGAAACACAGCCTGTCGTGCCCATATTTCCGCCGCCCTTTGTAAAAGCCGCCCTTACGTTTGCGGCGGAGCGGTTTTTGTTGTCTGTCAGCACATCTACAATCACCGCAACTCCTCTGGGGCCGTAGCCTTCATATCTTATGGATTCGTAATTAACGGCACTTAGGTTTCCGGCCGCTTTTTTAATGCTTCTTTCTATGGTATCGTTGGGCATATTGTTGGACTTGGCCTTTGCAATAACATCTCTCAGCTTGGAATTTGAGTCCGGGTTGGCGCCTCCTGCTTTAACCGCAATGGCTATTTCCTTTCCTATAACAGTAAAAATTTTGCCCTTTGCGGCGTCGTTTTTCTCCTTTTTATGCTTTATGTTCGCAAACTTGGAATGTCCTGACATATCTTTTCCTCCTAAAATTAAAATCTCTGTATAATGTCATAACACATCATTTTAATTGTACCACCTTAAAGCAAAAATTTCAATAACATTTTAAAATGATTTTTGAGATTTTAAAATGATTTTGAAAATTAAGAATGCAAAATGTAAAAGTTTTAAAATTTTTTGTAAAAAAACTATTGTCAGAATTTAGTTTTTGTATTAAAATAGAAATATCTATATTTTATTTAAAGCCAAATATTATATCATACGGAGGGTTGATATATGAAATATTTAGATTTTACCGTTACTGAGCCCGAATTCAGAGACACAATATATTCCGTTAAGGATTTCGGAGCAAAGGGCGACGGCTTCACAAACAACACAGAGGCAATAAATGCAGCCATAAGCCGTGCTTCAAAGGCAGGCGGAGGCGTTGTTACCGTTCCCAGGGGAATTTTCTTTACAGGCCCTATAAGACTTCAAAACGACGTAAATCTTCACCTTCAGGCAGGTGCAGTACTTTTGTTCTCCGCAAACGTAGACGACTATCCCCTTGATATGGTAAATTATGAGGGAAGTATGGCCTACCGCTGCACATCTCCCATCAGTGCAAAGGGCTGTACTAACATAGCCATAACGGGCAAGGGCGTTATAAACGGCTCCGGTGACCCATGGAGGCCTGTTAAAAAGTTCAAGGTTCCCGACAGAAGATGGAAAAAGCTTATTTCCTCAGGCGGCTCCATTAACGTTCTAAACGGCAGCGAAGAGACATGGTGGCCCACAGACAGAGCAAGAATAGGCCACGACCTTTTAAGTACATACGGCCCCAACCTTAAAGACTACGACATTTGCTATGACTGCCGTGATTTTTTGAGACCCTGTCTTATTTATCTTGAAAACTGCCACAATATTCTTATTAAAAACGTAACTCTTAAAAACTCCCCTGCATGGAGTATTCACCCCTTTATGTGCGACAATATTATGGTAAAGGACATTATAGTAAGCAACTCCGACACGGCTCAAAACTCCGACGGAATCGATATTGACTGCTGCCATAATGTTAAAATACTTGATTCCAGCTTTGACGTAGGCGACGACGGTATCTGTATGAAATCCGGCAAGAACGAGGAAGGTTGGGCAAGAGGAATTTCCACCCATAATGTATATGTCTGCAACTGCACCGTTTTCCACGGCCACGGCGGCTTCGTTTTAGGCAGCGAAATGAGCGGGGGCCTGCGCAATATCGAAATAGAGGATTGCACCTTTATAACCACCGATGTGGGCATTAAATTCAAAAGCTGTGTAGGCAGAGGCGGCGTAATTGAGGACATCTATATACACGGCATAAATATGATGCACATTCCCAAAGAGGCCATTGTCTTTACAACAGGCTATGATATGGACTCCCACGAGGGTCAGCAGGTTTCCGAGGAAGAAATTCCCGAATTTAAAAATATAACAATAGAAAACATAACCTGTACCCACAGCGAATCGCCCATCCTGATAACAGGTCTTAAAAACAGGCCTATTCACGACGTCACCCTGAGAAATATCAGAATCGCCGCAAAGAAGCTCGACAAGAGATATAAATATGCCGAAAACATTAAAGAAATCAACGTTGTAGTAACAGAGCTTTTAGACGAAAATTATTAAAAAATCATTAAAAACAGCTTAAGCGGTCTGAAACATAATTCAGACCGCTTAAATATTCTCAAAAACTCAGGCTTAATTATCAGCCGCTTCTACGTTCGGATATTAGGTGTAAGCCTCTCTCAGCCGTTCTATTCTGTCAATAGGCAGATTTGTAATTCGGTTTATAAAGGAAGCTTCCAACCCCGATTTTATCATTTCGACAATAACGGAATCTATACCCTTTTCCATGCCTTTTTCCATGCCTTCCTCTATGCCTCTTGCTCTGCCCTCTGCAAGGGCATCATTGCGAAGTTCGTTTTTGTATATTTCTTCAAACATATAGTTCACCCCCATTTCATGGTTTTTCTTAATTTTCTTTACGTTTTCATTTATCATTTTTACCAAAGTGCTTCCGCAGCCCTCGGCAAAATCGTTTGTCGTGTTTTCAATATATTTCAAAAAGGCCTTAAGGTCATCGCTGACCTCTCCCCTGCTCCCTCTTGTGTTTAAAAATATTTTGTATGCGCCGTCCTTAAGAGCAAGCTCTTTATCTTCCGTACAAAAGCTTTCAAAGGTATATTTATAGCGTTCAAGCTTAAAATTATCAAAACAACATATAAAAATAACATAATTATCTTTAAGGTTTCTGTAATCTTCGCCCTCTTTTAACAAATGTACATCAAGACCGCTCTGATAATACCTCGCTCTTTTCTCCAAACCGCCCTTGTTGTCGGTCTGCATTTCAAGGTTGAAAACAGAACCGTCATCGTTATCCGCATATACATCAAGGCGTACGCCCTTACCCCTATATACGTTTTTTATATCCTTTTGTTCCTCAATATACTCAATTTTTCTTATTTTAATGTTCAAAACTTCCTCTATTACAAGCGTGCAAATCTCGGGATTTCTCATAACCATTCTGAAGAGAAAGTCATCGCTTAAATTCAAGGTTTGCAGCTTTGCAAAATAATATTCCCGGTTGTGTTCCATAAAAATATCCTCTCAAAAAATATATCTCTTATATTTATTTTACCACATATAAAATAAAAATCAAGAAAAAACAAAAATATAAATGTAAATATAAAAACAAAAAGGGATACTGCCTTAGCTTTTCTTCGGCAATATCCCTTTTTTAATTCGGTTAGCGAAATTTATACCTTTTTAATATACTTTATAGCCTTTGTGGGACACATCTCCGTACAGGTTCCGCAGGTGGTACACTTGCTGTAGTCTACCTTTGCTAAGAACTTAGTAATTGCAACAGCCTTTTCGGGACAGTTTCTTGCGCAGAGCTGACAGCCCATACAAGCGTTGGAGCAGTTATCCTTAGATACCTTAGGCATATCGTTTGAGCTGCACTGAACCCTAACCTGTGAAGCATAGGGAACAAGCTCGATTAAGTGCTTCGGACAAACTTTCGTGCAGGCGCCGCAGGCAACGCATTTTTCCTCGTCTACAACGGCGATTCCGTCAACAATGCTTAAAGCGCCGAAGTTACAGGCCCTTACGCAGTTTCCGTCGCCTAAACAGCCGTAGGAACAGAGCTTGCTGCCTCCTGCAAGGTTAGCTTCCATCTCGCAGTCCGTGATGCCGAAATAGTCATATTTACTCTTAGCGGCCTCGCAGTTTCCGTTACATTTAACAAAAGCAACCATTTTCTCGGAGCTTCCGGCCTCAACGCCCATAACGGCACTTATTTTTGCAGCCGCAGCCGCACCTCCTACAGGGCAGCCGTTTACGGGAGCCTCTCTCTTAACGATAGCGTCAGCCAAAGCGTCGCAGCCTGCATAGCCGCAGCCGCCGCAGTTAGCCCCGGGCAGACACTCTCTTACCTGAGGAACACGGGGGTCTGTTTCAACCCTGAATTTTATAGCGGCAAAGCCCAAGAAAGCGCCAAATACAACACCCATACCGCCTATGCTTAATACGGGATAAAGAATACTTGTTATATCCATTTTTCTGCACCTCCCCTTATAATGACAGACCTGAGAAGCCCAGGAAAGCTATAGACATAAGACCTGCCGATATTAAAGCGATGGGGAAGCCTTCGATTGTGGGAAGCAGCTTGTTGCGTGCGATTCTCTCTCTGATACCCGCAAAGAGAACAATAGCAAGCAGGAAGCCCAAGGCTCCGCCGACGCCGTTTACTACTGATTCAATAAAGCTGTAGCCTGCCTGCATATTTGAAACCGCAACGCCCAAAACGGCGCAGTTTGTGGTTATAAGAGGCAGGAAAACGCCTAAAGCCTGATAAAGCGAGGGAGATGATTTCTTAATAAACATCTCTACAAACTGAACAAGCGAAGCGATTATAAGAATGAAGGCTATGTTATAGAGATAGTCAAGTCCCAAAGGAACGAGAATATAGTTATAAGCAAGCCATGCAGCCGCAGACGCCAGTGCCATAACGAAGGTTACGGCTATACCCATACCGGCGGCGGTTTCAACCTTTTTGGAAACACCCATAAAGGGACAGATTCCGAGGAACTGGGACATTACATAGTTATTTATAAAAATTGCCGTAAAAAGAATTGCTATAAGCTTCATAATTATCCCCCTCCCTTAAGCTTCGGCTTTTTCGGCTTTTGAAGCCTTAATTTTGTTTACTATTACCATAAGACCGGCCAGTGTGAAGAAAGCTCCCGGAGGAAGAATCATAGCGATTGTTTTGGGGAAAGCATCGGGGAGAATCGTAACTCCGAAAACAGCTCCCGTTCCGAGAATTTCTCTTACAATACCTATTGCCGTTAAGGCAACGGTAAAGCCCAGACCCATTCCTATACCGTCAAAAACAGAGGAGATAGGGTCGTTCTTTGAAGCATAGGCCTCCGCTCTTGCGAGAATCAGACAGTTTACAACTATAAGAGGTATGTAAAGACCCAAGGCTGCGTCAAGAGACGGAATATATGCTTTCAAAACAAGCTGTACTATTGTAACGAATGTAGCTATTACAACGATGAAAGAAGGTATTCTTATTTCATCGGGAATAAACTTTCTTATTAAAGATATGAAAAGATTTGAACAGGTAAGTACGGCGGTAACCGACAGACCCATACCTAAACCGTTCATAGCCCCGGTAGTTACGGCAAGAGTAGGACACATACCTATAACCTGCACGAAGGTGGGGTTTTCGTTCAAAAGACCGTTCATCAAAATTTTAGCGGGATTTTGTTTCATCATGCCGCACCTCCTTCCAAAAGTCCTTCAGTAAAGGCATAATAAACTGTGTTTACCCCTCTTGTAACCGCCTTTGAGGTGATTGTGGCGGAGGTAATTGCGTCTATTTCGCTGTCTCCCGCACTGCCTGTCTTAGTTACGTTTAAGGGAGCAGTCTTTCCGGCATACTGGTCAATCCAGTCTGTCTGACAGTTAGCGCCGAGACCTGCCGTTTCAGACATTGACGTAACGCTTACGCCCGTGATTCCGCCGTCCATATCTATACCGACCATCATAACAGCATCGCCGCCGTAGCCGTTTGTGGTTACGGTAACGGCATAGCCTGCTTCGGCTCCGTCAACCATACCTATGGCATAGCTTGAAATGTTTGCGTCGCTTAAATCGAAGTTGGGGTCGGAAAACTGTGAACCGTTTATTTCAACTTCAACCGCATCGCCGAACTCAGCCCCCGGAAGAACAACCGTCATAGCCTCAGCCGTGGTTTTGGCGTTCTGTTCCGCAATAGGCCCCTCGGTTGCGGAGTTTACGGCTCCGAGAAGAGCGCCTGCAACAGCGCAGATTATTAAAAGGATAATACCCGGTTTTAATATTTTCATTTCTTCTTCACCTCCCCGAAGATTTTAGGCTCGGTGAACCTGTCGATAAGAGGAACGCAAAGGTTCATAAGAAGAATTGAGTAGCTTACGCCCTCAGGGTAGCCGCCCCAAAGTCTTATAATTGAGGTTAAAATACCGCAGCCGAAGCCCATTATGATCTGTCCTAAGGGTGTTACGGGAGAAGAAGCGTAGTCTGTAGCCATGAAGAATGCGCCTAACATAAGGCCGCCTGCTACAAGCTCGTTAATTGCGCCCATAAAATCTCCTGCACCGTTTCTGCCGAATATAAGCATAAATATAAACACTGTAGCTATGTAAACAACGGGGATTCTCCAACTTATAACCTTTCTTACCATAAGATAGATTCCGCCTAAGATAAGAAAGACTGCACAGGTTTCGCCTATGGTTCCGCCTACGTTTCCTATAAAGCCGTTTATAATGTCGCTTGATGTAATAGCTGCGCCGCCCTCTTTAAGTGTTGTAAGCGGAGTAGCATAGGTTGCCGCATCTGCTGCAGCCGATGTGGCCGATGTGGCGGCGTCCCCTACGGCGCCCAAAAATCTGGGAGCGGTAAAGGCTGAGCTTCCCGTCATATTTGTGGGATAAGCCGCCAGCAGGAACGCACGTCCGGCAAGGGCAGGGTTAATAAAGTTTTGACCCAGACCGCCGAAAACCTGTTTGGCAACGATAATCGAGAAAAACGCACCTACAATAGGCATCCAGAAAGGCGATGTCTCCGGCAGGTTCATAGCCAAAAGCAAGCCCGTAACAACAGCGGATAAATCGCTTACGGCAACAGTCTGCTTAGCAAGCTTCTGGAAGCCGGCTTCAAAAAGCACACAGGCAATAATCGAAATCGCCACTGTTATAAGTGCGTTTAAGCTGTGGTCATGTAATATAATACCCGCAACGCAGGCCGGTGTAAGAGCGATTATAACGTCAAGCATAATCTTCTGTACACTGTCGTTTGAACGAATATGAGGAGTTGATGAAACAACAAGCTTATTCATTTTTATTTACCCCCCCCTTTGCACGAAGCACCGCCATAGCGGCACGTTTGTTTACTCTTATTGACTGGGCAAGCTGCCTCTTAGCCGGGCAGATGAAGGAGCATGAGCCGCATTCTATGCAGTCTACACCGTGATGAGCGATGAAAGCGTCCATATCTCCGGCAAGTGTATCGGAATTTAAGTAAAGAGGCATAAGCCCCATAGGACAGTGTTCAACACATTTTCCGCAGCGGATACAGTTGCTCTCCGGCGGAATTTCAGCCGCCTTCTTTGTGATACAGAGAATACCCGATGTCGTCTTTGTAACGGGAACCTCTGTGTCGAAAAGGGCGATACCCATCATAGGGCCGCCTGAAATAACCTTTGCAGGATCCTCTTTGCAGCCTCCTGCGGCGTCTATAAGCCTCTGATAGGTCATTCCCAAAGGAACCTCGAAGTTAGAGGGCTTATTAACGGCGTCTCCCGTAACGGTAACAACACGCCTTGTGAGAGGCTTTCCGTCTATAACGGCGGCCTTAATTACCATAACCGTAGCCACGTTGTCAACGATACAGCCTACAGCGGCAGGAAGTGCCCCCGAGGGAACCTGTCTGCCTGTTACGGCATCGATTAACTGTTTTTCGGAGCCCTGAGGGTATTTGCACTTAAGAGAAACAACTGAAATATCGCTTATGCCCGATGTAAGCTTTGTCATATTCTCGATAGCATCGGGCTTGTTGGCCTCTATGCCTATGTGTCCCTTTGAACCGGGGAAAAGCTTAAGCATAATTTTAAGACCCTCAACAAGCTCCTCTCCCCTTTCAACCATACACCTGTGGTCGCAGGTCAGATAAGGCTCACACTCAGCCGCATTAACGATAATGTCGGTTATCTTAGAGTCGGGGCCGGGGCTTAGCTTAACCTGAGTGGGGAAGCCTGCACCGCCCATACCTACAATACCGGCTGCTTTAACAAGCCCTATAATCTCTTCGTTTGACATATTCTTATAGTCGCCGGAAGTCTCTAAGGGCGGAGCCGCTTCATATTCTCCGTCGTTTTCGATTGTTACGGAATTAACCATTGTTCCGCCGGGCGTAAGAGCGGCCTTAACGGCCGTAACCTTGCCCGAAACGGTAGCGTGTACAGGCGAGGACACAAAGGCGGAGCTTTCGCCTATTTTCTGCCCTACGAGAACTCTCTCATTAACCTTTACAAGAGCGTCGCAGGGTGCGCCGATGTGCTGGCTCATGGGAATTGTAATGAGCTCTCCCACTTCGGGATTCAACACCTGTATGGCGGCCTTGTTGGAAAGCTCTTTCCCGTCGTGGGGATGTACACCTCTTTTGAAGGTTTTAAGTTCCATAGATTTTACCTCCTTATAAGGAACCGATGATTAATCAGCTCTTCGCATCTCAGGCGAATTAATCATCGCTTCCGTAAATTTTGTCTGATATTAGTGTGCTAAAACCAATCATACAATATCTACCACCCTTTATAATAACTTATTTTTAAGAAAAGTACAAGCCCTTTTGTAATTTTTCCTCAAATTTTTTCATAATATCCTATTATTTTTGTCGGATTTCACTTGTCCCTTTTTTAATTTATGAACCGAAAAATAAAAAAATTCGATTAAATTAAAAAGACAGTGAGGTTTGATCACATCCGTTGTTCAATAAACTATTGTAAAAAGAGGTGTTTGCCTACGGCAAACGCAAAACCCTCTGAACAGCACAAACCGAGGGATATGTCAAGGGTCCTCCGGACTTGCGAAGCCCTTGACATATCCCTCGGTTTGTGCTACCCTACGGACGCTTTTCAGTACGGCAGGCAGCACCTCCCGGTTTAAAAAATCTTCCGTAAAGTCACCTATATATTCCGCAAAAGAAAAGGCTGCTCTGCTTTTGCCGAAGATTTATCGAGGCAAAAGTAAGGCAGCACATTTTTTCACATTTTTACAGTTTTATTTTTTCATATCTCTGTTTATATCAAAAATACTCAATTTATCTCTGTCTATCTGTTCCTCCATAACATCGCACATAGCCGCAACGGTATCCATAGCGGTTATAATTGTTATAGAGCTTTCAACGGCGGTTCTTCTTATCTTAAAGCCGTCGGAATTGACATTGTTGGCCTTTCTGGGAATATCTATAATAAGATCAATAACTCCGCTCCTTATTACGTCCAAAACATTGGGTACTCCCTCGCTTATTTTCTTTACGTTCTGCACCCTTATGCCGTTTTCCGTAAGACACCTTGCCGTTCCTTTAGTGGCTATAAACCTACAGCCCATATCTGCGAACCTCTTTGCAATAGGCGCAAAATTAGGGTGTTCCTTGCTTGTTACCGTGGCAAGGATAGTGCTTCCGGGCTGAGGCACGGTCATTCCTGCGGCAATAAAACCCTTATAGAGGGCATTGTGGAGATTATATCCTACTCCCAAAACCTCTCCCGTAGACCTCATCTCAGGCCCTAATGAAACCTCAACCTTAGGCAGCTTCTCCGTAGAGAACACAGGCACCTTAACGGCCACAACCTTAGACTCGGGCGCTATAGCAGTACCGTAGCCCATACTCTTAAGCTTCTCGCCCAGCATAACCCTTGTGGCTATGTCTATAACAGGCACTCCCGTAACCTTTGTAATATAGGGGACGGTTCTTGAAGAACGGGGATTGACCTCAATAATATTAAGCTCGCCCTTATACTCTATAAACTGAATATTTATCATTCCTATAACGTCAAGAGCAACGGAAATCCTCTGTGTTTCGTCCATAATTGCCCGTTTGATTTCATCGGAAATATGCTGAGGAGGATATATTGATATACTGTCGCCGGAGTGAACCCCTGCTCTTTCCAAATGCTCCATTATACCGGGGATATAAACGTCCTCTCCGTCACATATGGTGTCAACCTCAATCTCGCGTCCTCCCAGATAGCGGTCTATAAGCACGGGATTTTTGCTGTCCTTTATAAAGGCCTCCTCCAGATACTGAACAAGCTCTGTCTTATTGTGGGTAATCTCCATACCCTGACCGCCCAAAACGTAAGAGGGTCTTACAAGAACGGGATAACCCAAATTATCGGCAACTTCGATTCCCTCGTCAACAGACCAGACTCCCTTTCCCTTAGGCCTCCTTATATTAAGGCTTTCCAAAACGGCGTCAAACTTTTCTCTGTCCTCGGCGGCGTCTATGTCCTTAGCTTTCGTTCCGAAAATGGGAATATTCATTTCGTCAAAGAATTTCGCCAACTTTATGGCCGTCTGTCCGCCGAACTGCAAGATTACGCCGTCGGGCTTTTCTCTTTCGACTATATTCAAAACGTCCTCCTCCGTCAAAGGCTCAAAATAGAGCTTGTCGGAGGTATCAAAGTCCGTAGATACTGTTTCCGGATTATTATTTACGATTATAGTTTCTATTCCCGCCTTTTTAAGTGCCTTAACACAATGAACAGAGCAGTAGTCAAACTCAATTCCCTGTCCTATTCTTATGGGGCCGCTTCCTATAACCATAACCTTACGCCTGTCGGAAACGATAACCTCGTCCTCCTCCTCATAGGCGGAATAATAATAGGGCGTTACGGCCTCAAATTCCCCTGCACAGGTATCAACCATTTTAAACACGGGCATAATATTCCACTTTTTCCTCAGTGCATATATATCCGGAGGCTGACAGTTTAAAATTTTGGCAAGAGCCTTGTCTGAAAAGCCTGTTTTCTTATAGTGTGAAAGTGTTCTCTTATCAAGCTCTTCAAGAGTTATTGTCTTGAGATCCTCCTCCATTTCAACAAGCCTCTTTATCTTCTCCACAAAGAACAAGTCCATACCCGTAATCTGGCAAACCTTTTCAACCTTATAATTGCGTCTTAACATCTCCGCAAGGTCGAAAATTCTTTCATCATCAGGCGAAACAACGCTCTTTTTAAGCTCCTCAAGGCTTTTCCTCTTTGAACTCAGTCTTTCAAGACCGTACTGGCCTATTTCAAGAGAACGTATACCCTTTAAAAGTGCAGCCTCAAAAGAGGAGCCTATAGACATAATCTCTCCCGTAGCCATCATCTTTGTACCCAGCGTCCTCTTAGCACCGAAAAACTTATCAAAGGGCCATCTGGGGAATTTAAGAACGCAGTAGTCTATTGTAGGCTCAAAACAGGCCGTGGTCTTTCCCGTTACGGCGTTTGGAATTTCGTCAAGATTATACCCTAAGGCAATCTTCGCCGCAACCTTTGCTATAGGGTAGCCCGTAGCCTTGGAAGCAAGAGCCGAGGAACGGCTTACTCTGGGGTTAATCTCTATTACGGCATAGTTATAGCTGTTGGGGTCTAAGGCAAACTGAACGTTGCAGCCGCCCTTAATTTCTATTGAATTTATAATATTTATAGCCGCACTCCGAAGCATCTGATATTCCCTGTCGGAAAGTGTAAGTGCCGGTGCAACGACTATTGAGTCCCCTGTATGTACCCCTACAGGGTCTACATTTTCCATAGAACAGACGGTTATGCAGTTTCCGGCTCCGTCTCTCATTACCTCAAACTCAATTTCTTTCCAGCCGGCTATGCTCTTTTCAATAAGACACTGACCTACACGGCTTAAGTGAAGCCCCCGGGTCAAAATTTCCCTAAGCTCTCCCTCGTCCTTACAGATTCCGCCGCCTGTTCCGCCTAAGGTATAGGCAGGCCTTACAATAACGGGGAAGCCTATTGAATAGGCATAGCTTACGCCATCTTCAACGCTTGTTACAATATCCGATTCAACTATGGGCTGATTCGTTCTCTCCATAAGGCTTTTGAACCTGTCCCTGTCCTCCCCCTCTTTTATGGATTCAATGGAGGTTCCTATAACATTTACGTGATATTTATCCAAAATTCCGCTGTCGTAAAGCTCAACTGAAAGATTAAGCCCCGCCTGACCGCCCATCCCGGCAATTATGGAGTCCGGTCTTTCTTTGGCTATAACCTTTTCAACAAAATCTATAGTCAAAGGCTCAATATAGGTATAGTGTGCCATTCCTATGTCGGTCATAATGGTAGCCGGGTTTGAATTTACCAAAACAACCTCAATGCCCTCCTCCTTTATGGATTCGCAGGCCTGAGTGCCGGAATAGTCAAACTCCGCAGCCTGTCCTATAACTATAGGGCCGGAGCCTATAACAAGAACCTTTTTAATGGAATTATCCCTTGACATTGCTTCTCACTCCCTCTGTAATTTTTATAAATCTGTCAAACAAAAATTGTACGTCAAGAGGGCCGGGAGACGCCTCCGGGTGGAACTGCACCGTATAAATGGGCTTTGTCTTGTGGCGTATGCCCTCTATTGAATTGTCGTTTATATTTATAAAGGAAGCCTCAACGTCCTCCGGCAGGTCACAGACCACAAACTCGTGGTTCTGGCTTGTTATATAAACCCTGCCTGTCTGGGTGTCCTTTACAGGGTGGTTTCCGCCGTGATGGCCGAATTTAAGCCTCTTCGTCTTGCAGCCCAAAGCAAGGGAAACAACCTGGTTTCCGAGACAGATTCCCAAAATAGGCAGACCTGTTTCTATAATTTTCCTCACATTTTCAACAACCGTGGGAATATCCTCCGGGTCGCCGGGGCCGTTTGCCAAAAAGAGGGCGTCCGGCTTAACAGCCAAAATTTCCTCGGCAGAGGTAAAGGCCGGGAAAACCGTCAGCTTACAGCCTCTTTTGCTTAGCTCTCTCAAAATACCCTGTTTAATTCCGCAGTCGAGAACGGCGAAGTGGGTGCCTATGCCGTTTATAACATATTTTTCCTTTATGGTTACCTCTTCAACGGCGTGTTTGTTTGTATATGTGTTGAATTTCTGCTTAATCTGGCTTTGGGTTAAGTCATCGGCACGGGTGGTTATAATTCCTCTCATTGTGCCGTTGTCTCTTAAAACCCTTGTTAAGGCTCTTGTGTCTATACCCTCAAGTCCCATAATCTTGTTCTGCTTTAAAAAGCCGTCAATGTCCATTTCACAGCGCCAGTTATTGGGGGCTTCACACTTTTCCCTTACTATAAAGCCCTTAAGAAAAGGCTTTCTGCTTTCCATATCCTCAAGGTTTACACCGTAATTTCCTATGAGGGGAAAGGTCATAACTACAATCTGTCCTGCATAGGAGGGGTCTGTCAGGGTTTCCTGATAACCTGTCATATTTGTTGTAAAAACAACCTCCCCTACGGTTTCCTTAATATATCCAAAGGCTTTTCCTGTAAAGACCTTTCCGTTTTCAAGTATAAGAGAGGCTTTAACATTCTTTTTCAACATCAGATACATCTCCTTAAGTCATTCTTCATATCTATACAGGCCTGTCTTGCGGCAAAGGCAAAATTCCTCTCGTCATTATAACAGGTCTTATATTCATCTTTCATATGGGCTGCAATTATTCCCCTTGAGGAATTGACTATTGCTCCGATTCCGTCCTTGAAGCAAACGGATAAATCCTCGGCTGTTCCACCCTGCGCTCCGTAGCCGGGAACGAGGAAGAAAGTATGGGGCATAACCTCTCTGAGTCTTGCGGCCTGCTCCTTATGGGTAGCCCCTACAACAGCCCCAACTGAGGAATAGCCGTATTTTCCCATAAGTCCCTCGCCCCATTTTTCAATAAGACCGCCTACGTGTTCATATATGGGCTTGCCGTCGCAGATTAAATCCTGAAGCTCGCCGCTTTTGGGGTTTGAAGTCTTTGCTAAAACAAACAGCCCCTTTTCATATTTTTCACAGTCAGCCAAAAAGGGAGTTATGCTGTCGGAGCCTAAATAGGGATTCAGGGTTATAAAGTCGTGCTTAAAGCCCTCGGAAGCTTCTCCGTTTATGTCAGCTCTGCCTATATGTCCGTCGGAATAGGCCTCGGCGGTAGAGGCAATATCGCTTCTCTTAATGTCCCCTATAACAATAAGCCCCTTCATTTTAGCATATTCAACCGTCTTTTCATAGGCCTTAAGCCCCTCAATGCCGTACCTCTCATACATGGCAATCTGAGGCTTAACAGCCGGAACAATATCAAACACGGCATCAATTATCTTCTTATTAAACTTAAGCATAGACTTAGCCGCCGCCTTAGGCCTGTTCCCGTACTTAGCAAAATACTTTTCCGTAATATAAGACGGAATATAAGAAAGTCTCGGGTCAAGCCCCACAACCGTAGGGTTCCCCGTTAAATTAATTTTTTCAATAAGTCTGTCAATAATCATAATCAATTCCTCCTTTTAAAGCTTCACCAATACCCCATTTTCAACAACAATCTCTCCGCCGACAACAGTATAAAGAATCCTGCCCTTTACTTTCCTGCCTCCAAACGGCGTATTTTTAGCCTTTGAAACCATATCCTCAACATCAATAATATATTCCTCATTGGGGTCTGCTATGGTTATGTCAGCCGCAGCCCCTACGCTTAAGGTTCCCTTGCCGTTATGAAGTATTTTTCCGGGATTATAACTCATCTTTTCAACAAGGCCGCAGGGTGTCAAATATCCCCCCTCTACAAGCTCCGTATTTGCCAGCGGAAATGAGGTTTCAAGGCCTATAATACCGTTTAGGGCATTCTGAAACTCGCAGTTTTTCTCATCTATGTGATGGGGAGCATGGTCTGTTGAAATAACCTCTATTGTTCCGTCCTTTAAGGCTTGCCTTACGGCTTCTCTGTCCTCTTTTGAGCGGAGAGGCGGCGCCATCTTGAAGTTAGCGTCATAGTCGGTTATATCCTCATCACAGAGTGTAAAGTGATGGGGCGTAGCCTCCGCCGTCACCTTAACTCCCCTTTCCTTAGCCTGTCTTATAAGCGTAACAGAGCCTTTGGTGCTTATGTGGCACAGATGAATAGCCGTATTCGTACTTTCCGCAAGTATCATATCCCTTGCTACGATAACCTCCTCGCTGTCGTTTGAAATTCCGGCAAGACCCATATAGGCCGCCTGTGCCCCTGCGTTCATTTGACCCTTTCCCGTAAGAGAGGGGTCCTCGCAGTGGTCGAAAACAGGAAGATTAAACATTTTGGCATATCTCATAGCGTTCTTCATAAGGGCGCTGTTCAAAACGCTTTTTCCGTCCTCGGAAAGGGCGCAGATTCCTGCGGAAGCCATTCTGCCTATGTCGGAAAGCTCCTCACCTTTCATACCCTTTGAAATAGCCCCTATAGGCAGGACGTTCACAATACCGGCTCTTTCCGCCTTAAGCTTTACAAATTCCACAACAATGTCATTGTCAACAACAGGCTCCGTGTTGGGCATACAGCAAACCGTTGTAAAGCCCCCCATAGCCGCCGCTCTGGAGCCTGTTCTTATGGTTTCCTTTCTCTCAAAGCCCGGCTCCCTGAAATGAACGTGCAAATCTATAAGCCCCGGCATAACCCACTTTCCTTTTGTGTCAATAATTCTCTCGGCCTTATCCTCTATGTCTTTTTCAACCTTTACAATCTCCCCATTGCAAACAAGCACGTCCCTAACCTCGTCTATGCTGTTTGCCGGGTCTATAACTCTTCCGCCTTTTATAAGTATGCTCATAGAAATTCTCCTTTCCGCAAGTTAATCAGTTTAAATCGGGATTAGCTTCATACAACAGCTTTAGTATTGCCATTCTTACGGCAACTCCATTCTTAACCTGTATATTTATAACGGAATTTTTACCGTCTACAACATCGGTGGAAAACTCAACCCCTCTGTTTACGGGGCCGGGGTGCATAACAAGGGCGTCCTTTTTAGCATACTGCAAAAGACCGCTGTTTATGCCGTAGAGGGTGGAATATTCTCTTGTGTTGGGGAAAGGCATATTTTTCTGTCTTTCAAACTGTACTCTCAGCCCCATAACAACGTCGGCATCGGCAATAGCCCCCTTTATGTCGCTTGTCACCTTAACCCCCAAAGACTTCATACTGCCGGAGATAAGAGTCGAAGGGCCTGCCAGCGTTACCTCAGCCCCCAACTTAACAAGACCGAAAGCGTTGCTCCTTGCCACTCTCGAATGGCTTATATCCCCCAAAATGACAACCTTTAAGCCCTTAAAGCCCCCTAAATAGTCGTAAATTGTGTACATATCCAAAAGTGCCTGTGTGGGGTGTTCGTTGGTTCCGTCTCCGGCGTTTATAACGCAGGCCTTTACATTCCTTGCCAAAACCGCCGAAGCCCCCGTCATTTGGTGGCGCATAATCATAAACTTAACGCCCATTTTGTCAAGGTTAAGCCCTGTATCAATAAGGCTCTCCCCTTTGTTTACGCTGCTTGTGGCAACGCCCAGATCCTGAACTATTCCCCCTAAATATGCCCCCGCCAGCATAAAGGAGGTTTTCGTCCTCGTGGAATTTTCATAAAACATAGCTATAATACTTGACTTGTTGAGAGTGTTGTCCCGAAGACCCGGGTCGTCAATCTTCTTCTTCATCTCTCTTGCCGCCGTCAATATTTCCATAATTGTTTCGCCGCTTAAATCACGCAGCCCCAAAAGATCCTTGCCTAACATAAAACTCTGCCCCCTGTTCCGCATAAAAAAAGACAATTCAACGAACAAAACGCCCGTCTGATTGTCTGAAATATTAAAAGAATTATTAAAAGAAATGTTGTAAAAATTGTGAAATAAAAGAAATAGAAGAAGAAACAGAATGAAATAATTTAATAAGAAAAACCTTACTCATATAACTTAAGCATTCCATATAAGCTCCTCCTTCAAAATTTTATTACTACCATAATATCAAATACAACATATTTTGTCAAGCATTACAATAAATATCTTTTCAAAAAAAATCATCAAAATATAACAGTCCGTATGAACCGCTTCTTATATCTCCCGGCGGATTATATCCCTTAGTGTCTGCATAGACATATCCACCGAAGCGATTTCGTCCGCACAGCGTTTAAGCTCGCTTCTTATCATTTTTTCGTTTTTAACCCGGTGCTTATATTTAATCTGGTGTTCGAGAGCCGCCCAAAAATCGGTGGCTATGGTTCTGACCTGAATCTCCGTCTGTATACCTTTCCCCACCCCCTCTTTCATAGAGAGAATAAGGTGGAGGCTGCGGTAGCCGTTGGGCTTGGGTCTTAATATGTAGTCCTTTTTTTCATAACCTCAAATTCATCTCTTTCACAAAGCCAATTTACAACATCGTAAACATCATCAACAAAGGGGCAGATTATCCTTATGCCTACAATATCGTGCATTTCTTTAAGGGCTGTGTCCAAATCGGTTGAAAGACCCTTAAGCTTAAGCTTTTCAATAAGGCTGTCGGGGGATTTTATTCTTGACTTGCAGTAAACAATAGGCTCCACCCCCTCAAGGGGCTTCTGACCCTCGAAGCCCTCTATTATATTTAAAAGATATGCCTCGGTCTGTTTTAATGCCTCAAGCCTATCTCCGTAGTATTCCTCATATGTCATATATGCCTTCTCCTTTCTAAACGGGAAGCGTTACCGTAATAAGCAGGGACTTCTCGTCCTCCGTAGAGGCTGAAATTTTACCCTTATGAGCCTTTACCGTAGACGCCGCAATGGAAAGACCTAAGCCGTAGCCCCCTGTCCGGGAATTTCTTGAGCTGTCTGTTCTGTAAAAGCGGTCGAAAAGGGAGCCTAAGCTTTCCTTTTTTATAGAGGCCGTGGTGTTGTATACGCTTAAGCGGACTGAGCGGCGGCCGCCCTTAAGGGAAAGGGAAATTTCCCCCTCTTCCTCCGAATATTTCACAGCGTTATCTAAAAGTATGCTTATAAGACGGCGGACTGCTTTTTCGTCTCCGTGAATAACAACATTTTCGTCAATATCGCTTTTAAGACTCTTGTTTTGTGCTTTTGCCACAGTGCCGTAGGAGCCTGCGGCCTCTCTTGTCATATCCGTCAGAGAAAACTCGGTTATATCCGTAAGAATTCCGCTCTCCTCCGCACGGGACAGCACAATAAGATTGTTGGTAAGCTCCGCCATATGCTTTGTTTGACTGTGTATGTCCTTAAGCCACTCGTTCTCCCCTATATCCATCTCCAAAACCTCTGCGTCTGCGTTTATAATAGCCAGAGGTGTCTTAAGCTCATGGCCTGCGTCGGTTATAAACCTTTTCTGCTTTTCATAGTTTTCCAAAAAAGGCTTTACTATCCGTCTTGAAATAAGTATAAGCAGAATCATAACCGCCCCAAGCCTATAAGAGAGGTTGTTATGCTTGCCAAAAGAAAGGTTTTGGCGGTGGACAGGCTTCGGCTGCAATCCAGAAAAATTATATAGGTATAGCCCCGTTTTTCATTTTCCTCCACAATATATCTGTAGCCGTCTATAAAACCGCTTTCCCTGCCTCCCGATAAAATCTCCCCTGCATACTCCATAGCCGCAGCTTCATCAACCGCCGCAATTTTATCTATGTTCGTAAAAATTACATTCCCCGAATTGTCTGCGGCAATGTAAAAATACCTCGATTCATAGGGCAGCTCCGAAGATTCCAAAAAATCCTCATTGCCCCACTTGATATATATCTCAACTCCCGGGAAAACTCCTTCGTTTTCCGCAAGCATAGAAAGAATAAGGTCAGAGCTTTTTATTATAGAATGATAATTATATAAATTGGCAGCACCTACAATTACCGTTAAAACCACCAAAAGGGAAAGCATAGAGGCTCCTATAAGCTTAATCTGTAATTTCCTTATCATATTGTCTGCTCCAATCCGTAGCCCTCTTCAGAGCTTATGTCAACGTCGGCACTTAAATAGGCCAGCTTCTTCCTTAAATAGGATATGTAAATATTAACTATTCCCTCTTCCGCCTCGGGTTCGTCGCTCCAAAGCTTTTCCTTAAGCCTTTCGGCGGATATGCGGCTGTTGGGGCTGTTCATCAAAACCTCCAAAAGCTGAAATTCTCTGTTGGCAAGGCGAAGCCCTCCCGTAGGGGTGGAAAGCTCTAAAGTTTCCCTGTCTATGGTAACATTTCCGAAGCTGAGTTTGGGGTGCTTCCGAAAGGTTCCCGTCATAGCCTGTATTCTGGCTATAAGCTCCTTTGAGTTAAAGGGCTTTGTAAGGTAGTCGTTTGCCCCCGCTTCAAGCCCCGTCACCTTGTCCTCTACCTCAGACTTCGCCGTAAGCATAATAGCCGGCGTCAGATTTCCGCTCTCTCTTATATTCTTAAGAACGGTTATACCGTCAATCTTAGGCATCATTATATCCAAAACAAAAGCGTCATAACTCTCGCTCTCCATTTTTTCAAGAGCCTCTTCTCCGTCAAAAACCGCATCCACACTGTAGCCGCTTCTCGTTAAAATAGCTGTCAAAGCCCTCGACAAAGATCTCTCGTCCTCCGCAAGCAAAATTTTCAAATCCGTCTCCTCCTCAGTCATATAATCTGTATTTCATTATAACACACAATCCCCCGAAAATAAATAAAATTTTACGGATATGTATATTAATTATAAATTAACATTCTCTGTGAAAACAGACCGTTATAAACATTGTCTGTTTTTTGCTGCGTAGTCAAAAATCTTTTTCGTAAATTCTCTTTTATTTTGTAAAAGCCTGAAAGTAGTTTTATCTTTGAAATTATTTTATTGAAATATTTTGGCAAATATGTTATACTTTTTCTGAAAGATATTTTATCTTACAATTATTATATTGCCCTTGAGAGAATGAAGAGCGGTTTCCATCACTTTCCTTAAATAGCATATATGTATGAAAGAGGTGATGCTTATGATTTAAGCTGTCAGTCTTTGAGATTATGTATATGGAAAGAGGTGATTTTGTGATTGAAATTATCTATGATGCAGACATATTGATTGTATTAATAGTTCTGATTTTCAAGATTATAAAATACATAATCGCAAAAAAAGATAACCGTTCCGATTCCCAGTCTTAACGGTTATCTAAGATAACGATAGATGAGGGAAAGCCGTTTCGGCTATTCTCTCTTGTGGCATTATAATAACACATTTTAGGCACAATGTCAAGACATCGGCAAAGATTTTAAAAATTATATGTATCGATGTTTAACTAAAAATTAATGCACTTAGGGAACCGCTGATTAATTAGCTCTTCGCATCTTCACCGCCGATTTTCCCGATTGTTTCGTCATGCATTTTCAACATAGGCTCCGGCTATGCCCTCAAATGCATTCCTCGCACTCGAAAAAATCTGCGTCAAATCTGCTTCGGCGAATTAATCATCGCTTCCTTAGTGAAAAAACAGACCGAGGCTCCATCGGTCTGCTTCTTTTTTATAAAAATCTCTTTAATTCTTCAATGTTGCTTCTTTCGTTTTCGATTTCCCCCTGAGCAAAGGTAAGAACCGTTTTGTCCTCTCCGCCGTAGGAGTTTAAAAGCTTGGTAAGCTTCGTTATTCCCTTAGTCGAACCCTGTATAACCATCTCCGCTATGTTGGACTCTGTTGGGTTTAGCACCTGCTTCATATCCAACATCATATTAGCCATAAAAACCGAGGTTGTCTTTGCGCAGTCTATGTCCTCGGCTCCTCTGTCTTTAAGCATCTCCTCCGCCAAATCATAGGTTGACTTATAGCCGTTTATCTGGTTCTTCAAAGCTTTTAAAAGCTCCTTGTTCTCGACAAGCTCCGTCAAGTGAAGAAGGCTCTGTCTGCCCATATCCGCCGTTTGATGAATGTGGTTTAAAATACTTATTTCCTTTTCCATATAACCCCTCCGATTTTTTATATCTATTATTTATTCATTTTCAAAATTTTATTCACCGTACGAAAAAAAGATCTTTTGTAAAATCTCCGTCATTTTGCAAACAGCCGAAAAATAATCACAAAAAAAGATAACCGTTCCGATTTCCGGTATTAACGATTATCCAAAATATCGGTAAATGAGGGAAAGCCGTTTCGGCTATTCTCTCTTGCGGCTTTATAAAAACACATTTCAGGCTCTATGTCAACTAATCAAAAAATTTCTCGGCAATTTTATCAAAATCAAAATATAAGCAGAAATTATCGGTCTGTCCGGTATATCCAAGCCGAAAATAAAATTTTTTTAAATATTTGTTGTAATAAAGCTAAAAAGTAATTGATTTTATGGTGAAATAGTTGTATAATATAGACAAGAATATTTAAGAGAGACGCTGATTTAGCTGAAATATTTTTTATCATTATGACGGCGGTTCTCTTATGCCCCTTAAGGGGAAAATTTTTGCCCCATGGGAGCTTAATTATAACGGAGGGAAAAACACAATGGAAAAACTTAACAGAAGTCTTTTGACAAACAGCTTTAAATTCAACGATGACTTAGTGATAGGTACTAAGGAAAAATTGCCTGAGAAGGTAATTCAGTTCGGCGAAGGTAATTTTCTTCGTGCTTTCGTAGACTATATGTTCGACTGCTTAAACGCAGAGGGCAAATTTGACGGCGGAATAACCCTTATTCAGCCCATCCCCGGCGGAGATATGCTCAGAGATTTCATAAATGAGCAGGAAGGTCTCTACACTCTTATTGCAAGAGGAAACGAAAACGGAAAAAAGGTAGTAAGCAAGCGTCTTATAACCTCCGTAAACAGATGTATCAACCCCTATGTTAACTTAGACATATACAACGAATGTGCAAAGAACCCCGATTTACGCTATGTGGTTTCTAACACAACGGAAGCAGGCATTACATACAAGCCCGAGCCCTATGTTTCCGACAAGCCTCAGGACACTTTCCCGGCCAAGGTTTGCAACTTCCTTAATTTAAGATTTAAGGCTTTCGGCGGCGACAAGAGTAAGGGTCTTGTTTTCATTCCCTGCGAGCTTATAGACGACAACGGCAAGGCTCTTAAGGAATGTGTTCTTAAACATGCAAATGACTGGGCTTTAGGTGCCGACTTTATCGACTGGGTAGAAACAGCCTGCATATTCATCTCAACTTTAGTTGACAGAATCGTAACCGGCTACCCCAGACCCGAGGTTGAAGCCCTTACAGAGGAATTCGGCTATGTTGACAACGTTATCGACACAAGCGAAATCTTCCACACCTGGGTAATCGAAGGCCCTGCTTCCCTTGCTGAGGAGCTTCCCTTTAACAAAATCGGCCTTAACGTAATCTTCACCGACAACGTTAAGCCCTATAAGAAGAGAAAGGTTCGTATTCTCAACGGTGCCCATACCTGCTCCGTTTTAGGCGCATACATAGCAGGCCACACAATCGTAAGAAAGATGATGGCCGACCCTGATATTATAAAATATCTTGAAACAGCCCTTAACGATGAGGTTATACCGGCTCTTACAGACCTTGACTATGAGGACCTTAAGGCTTTCTCCGACGCCGTATTCGACAGATTCAAGAATCCCTTTATCGACCACAAGATTCTCGACATCTCCCTTAACTCAACCTCTAAATTCAGAGCAAGAGTTCTGCCCACAATAAAGGAATATATTGACATCAAGGGCAAGCTGCCTAAGATTCTCACATTCTCCTTTGCGGCTTATGTAGCTTTCTACAACGGCACTGAAATAAAGGACGGCGCTCTCATAGGCAAGAGAAACGGCGACGAAGAATATCCCATCAAGGACGATGCAGCGGTTCTTGAAACCTATGCGGCTCTTAACTCGGCAAACGACAGAACAACCAAAGAAGGTAGCGCAGCCTTAATAAAGGCGGTTTGCGCAAACAAAGACTTCTGGGGTGAGGACTTAAACGCTATAGAGGGCTTTGCGGAAACCTGCGGCGAATATCTCCACAGACTTTCAACAGAAGCTCCGGCAGACGTTATAAAGAGTATTCTTTAATGGTTGCTTAAAGAGGAGGAAACTATGGAAAAATACATTAAGCTTAACAATAATGACAATGTTGTTGTTGCCATAGCCGATATTAAAGCAGGAGAGGTTATCTGCGGCGTTACCGCTGCCGAGGATATTGCAAGGGGTCATAAAATGGCGCTTGTTGACATACCCGAGGGCGAGAACGTTATAAAATACGGCTATCCCATAGGCCACACAACAGAAAACGTAAGCAAGGGCAAGTGGATTCACTCCCACAACTTAAAGACAAATTTAAGCTCCACCCTTGAATATACATACAACCCCAAGCTTAAGGACATTCCCGTTACAAGAAAGGACACCTTTATGGGCTATGTCCGCAAAAACGGCGAAGTTGGCATCCGCAACGAAATTTGGATTGTAAACACTGTAGGCTGTGTAAACGGTGTTTCAAACGCAATCACAGCCAAGGCCAACGAACGCTTCGCAGGCAGAGTAGACGGAATCCACAATTTCGTTCACCCCTACGGCTGTTCACAGTTAGGCGAGGATCACGAAAACACACAGAAGCTTCTTGCGGGTATGGTAAGACACCCCAACGCAGCCGGTGTTTTGGTGCTTAGTTTAGGCTGTGAAAACAACAACGTAGACGAATTTAAAAAGGTTTTAGGCGACTACGACCCTGAAAGAGTAAGATTTGTTATCGTTCAGGAACACGCAGACGAAATAGAATATGCCCTTTCGGAAATCGAAAAGCTTGTTGAATATGCAGAGCAGTTTAAACAGGAGGAGGTTCCCGTAAGCAAGCTTGTAATAGGCCTTAAGTGCGGCGGCTCCGACGGCCTTTCGGGCATAACCGCCAACCCCTTAATAGGAAGAATCTCAGACATTATGGTAGCAAACGGCGGCAGGACAGTCCTCTCCGAGGTTCCGGAAATGTTCGGTGCAGAGACTATCCTTATGGACAGGTGTCAGACACCTGAGCTTTTCGACCAAACCGTAAGCCTTGTAAACAACTTTAAGGAATATTTCTTAAGCCACGGCCAGCCCGTAGGCGAAAACCCCTCCCCCGGAAACAAAAAGGGCGGTATCACAACCCTTGAGGACAAGTCTTTAGGCTGTACCCAAAAGGGCGGAACCTCAAACGTTCAGGGCGTTCTCCTTTACGGCGACAAAGCCGTTAAGCCCGGCCTTAACCTTTTACAGGGTCCCGGCAACGACATCGTAGCCATAAGCGGTATGATGGCCAGCGGCTGTCACCTTATACTCTTCTCAACCGGCAGGGGCACCCCCGTTGGCTCACCCGTTCCCACGGTTAAAATAGCCACAAATTCCGACCTTGCAGGCAGAAAGCCCAACTGGATCGACTGGAACGCAGGCCGCCTTGTTGAGGATAAAGAGATGGACTCCTATGCCGAAGAATTTTTCAGCTTTATTCTTGACGTTGCTTCCCACAGAAAGGAAACAAAGAACGAAATCAACGGCTACAGGGAAATTGCTATTTTCAAAAACGGCGTAACACTGTAATTATAAACCATTTTTAAGGAAGATAAGCCGCAGAAATCGGCGGTTTCTGCGGCGGCTTCCGAAATTATAAATAAAATAAATAAAGGAGGAATTAACAGAAATGGCTTTTATTGATGAAAACTTTTTGTTAAAAACAGAAACAGCTAAGAAACTTTTCCACGACTATGCAAAGGCAGAACCTATTTTCGACTTTCACTGTCACTTAAATCCTCAGGAAATCTATGAAAACAAGACCTATAAGTCAATTACCGAGGTTTGGCTCGGGGGAGATCACTATAAGTGGCGTGCTATGCGTTCTATGGGTATTCCCGAATCATACATCACGGGGAATGAAACCTCTGACTTTGAGAAGTTTGAAAAATGGGCGGAAACTCTCCAGTATGCTATAGGAAACCCCCTCTATCACTGGGCGCATCTTGAGCTTCAGAGATTTTTCGACATCCACGTACCCATCACAAAGGCTAACGCTAAGGAAATCTTCGACGAGTGCAACGCTAAACTTGCCACTCCCGAATTTGCCTGCCGCAGGCTTGTTGAAAGATCAAACGTATCCGTTGTAAACACAACAGACGACCCGGCTGACAGTCTTGAATATCACAAGCTTATTAAAGCCGATGACACAATGAAGTTTAATGTATTCCCTGCTTTCCGTCCCGACAAGGCTTTAAACCTTACGGCTGAAATCTTCCCTCAGTATATCGTTGACTTAGGCAAGACGGAAAACACGGAAATTAAGACTTTCGCAGACCTTACCTCCGTTCTCGAAAAGAGAATCAACTTCTTTGACGAAATGGGCTGTACAGCTTCAGACCACGCTTTCACATACGTTCCCTGTGCAAGAGCAACGGAAGCAGAGCTTGACGCTATCCTTGCAAAGGCTGTAAAGGGCGAAGCAATCTCAAAGGAAGAATCTGACAAATACAGAACAGAGCTTATGGTATTCCTCGGCACTCAGTATGCTAAGAGAGGCTGGGCTATGGAAATCCATATGAACATAAAGAGAGACAACAACGGCTTTATGTTTAAGAAGATGGGTCCCGATACGGGCTTCGACTGTATAGGCGACTGGTCAACGGCAGAAGGCCTTACAAACCTGCTTGATGCCCTTAACGCAGACGGAAATCTTCCCAAAACTATCCTCTTCGCAGGCAACCCTGCCGACAATCAGGTTATAGGCACAATTTTGGGCTGTTTCCAGGGCCCCGAAGCCGCTTCAAAGATTCAGTTCGGTACGGCTTGGTGGTTCAATGACAACATCGACGGTATGGAAGCCCAGATTAAGTGTTTAGGAAACTTAGGCGTTTTAGGCAAGTTCATAGGTATGCTTACAGACAGCCGCTCTTTCCTTTCCTACCCCCGTCACGAATATTTCCGCCGCATACTCTGCAACATTTTCGGCCAGTGGCTTGAGGACGGCTGGTATGCAGACGACATCGAATTTGTTGGCCAAATGGTAAAGGATATTTGCTACGGCAACGCCCTGAAATATTTCAGCCCCAAGCTTAAATAATTAAGGAAACGATGATTAATTCGCCGAAGCAGATTTGACGATGATTTTTTCGAGGGAAAGGAAAGCATTTGAGGGTGTAGCCGGAGCCCACGTTGAAAATGCTTGACGCTTCAATCGGGAAAATCAGCGTTAAAGATGCGATGAGCTAATTAATCAGCGGTTCCTTAAAAAAATAAATAAAGTATATAAAAGGAGCTGCTGCAAAACAGGTAAGAAAAACTGTTTTACGGCAGCTCCGATTTGTTGCGGCTTGCGGCAGATTTTTTTAGCCGCGAGGCGCCGCCTGCCCTGCCGAAAGGCGCCCGAGGGATAGCACAAACCGAGGGAGATGTCAAGGGCTTCGCAAGTCCACGGACCCTTGACATCTCCCTCGGTTTGTGCTGTTTAGAGGGTTTTGCATTTGCGCAAAGCAAATGCCTCTTTTAACAATAGTTTATCCTCAGCCCCAAAGCTCTTTCACATATCACTTGTTAAACTGCGGCATAAGCTTTGAAGAGCTAATTATTCAGCGGTTCCTTAAGCCTCCGTCTGTATTTTTCGTAAACACATATTGATATAAATGCCATTATGATGTCAGAAACAAGCTGTGACCATACAAGGCCGTACATACCGAATACAAAATTAAGCAAAAAAAGCGTTGGGATATTTATAACGGCCCATCTCGTAACCCCTAAAAATAAAGCCGTTTTGCCCTCTCCGAAGCCGTTGAAAACATTTACCGTAAAAAAACACATAAACATAAGGGGCGTAGCCAAAATTCGTATTCTTATAAAATTTGTGCCCAATAAAACCGTGTTTGGGTCCGAAATAAAAAACCTCATTAAATACACAGCTCCTATTTCATACATAACTATGCTTACAGCCCCTATTATAAGCCCGGACTTTCCGGCATAGCTTATTATATTTTTCATTCTGTTATAATTTTCAGAGGCAAAGTTATAGCCCACAAGGGGAACGATACCCTGACAGAGGCCTATGCCCACATTAAGGGGGAAACGCTCGGCTTTAAGGACAATACCCACAGCGGCAAGGGGTATGTCGCCGTAGCCTACCATAAGCTTGTCGAGAACGACATAGTCCAAATCGAACAAAAGAGTCGTCAGTGCACCGGGCACGCCTACGGTAAAAACAGAGACTATGCTTTTAAACTCAGGCAGACCCCTTTTTATATTTGCTGTTATAACGTGTTCTTTCCTCGTGCGGTAGATTGTTATGAAGAAATAAACACAGGCGCAGCAGTTTGAAATAAGGGTAGCTATGCCTACGCCCAAAACCTCATATCCTTTAGGCAAAAGCACAAACATAAACAGGGGGTCAAGAAAAATATTGAGTATGCCGCCCATAGCCACGCCGAAGCCTGCTTTTTTGGAGTAGCCCACGCTTCTTATTAAGCTTGCAAGAACGTTTACAAGCACGGTTGGAACCGCCCCCAAAACAAGAACGCAGAAAGTATACTGCCTTGCGTATGTAAAGGTATTTTCTCCTGCTCCCAAAGCCCTGAGAACGGGCTGCATAAACAATCCCATAAAGAGAGAAAATGCCGCAGCTATACAGACGGAGAAATATATGCTGAAAACGCTGACTTTTGCGGCTTCGTCCTCCCTGCTCTTTCCCAAAAGCCGTGAAATAAGGCTGCCGCCGCCTATGCCGGCAAGCCCTGCAAGGGATAGGGTAATGTTAAAAACAGGCAGCACCATAGAAATTCCGGCTACCATATAGGGGTTGTTCGTCCGCCCTACATAAAAGGTGTCGGCCATATTGTATATAAGCACTATGAGCATACTTATTATCATAGGCACAGACATCTGCCCCACAGCCGACGCCACGGGAACCGTCTCAAATATTTGTTTTTTACTTAAATCATTTTTATTTGTTTTCATTTCTTCATAATCTCATATTTTGGAGTTGTCATAACAGATTCCATCATTAATAATATTTTATAAGATTTTGCTTTTTTCGGAGCTTAACGTATAAAATTCATAGGTGTTTTTTTATCCTTTTGGGGCAGGGGTATATCCTTTCCGTTTTCTAAAACCTTCAAAAGCCAAGCCATATCTCTTGCGGCGTGGCGCATTGTCTGCATACCCTCCAAATCCTCTGATACCTCTCCCGGCAGGCGGCCGTAGGCTGCACCCCAATATTGATAAGGGGGCATAATCATACCGGCATTAATTAAATAGCTGCAAAGCTGGTGAAAGGTATCGGAGCCGCCCGTTCTTCTGGCTACGGCAAAGGCCGCCCCAACCTTATATTTAAAATAGCCTGCGCTTGTATAGAAAGCCCTGTCTAAAAAAGCCTTCATTCCTCCGGCGATTCCGCTGTAATAAACAGGAGAGCCTATTATAATGCCATCGGCCTCTCTCATTTTAAGAGCTGCCTCGTTTACAATATCATCATTAAAAATGCAGAGTCCCTTTTCTGTTTTTGAACAGCCGCCGCAGCCCGTACAGCCGTGTTTTACCAACGCTCCTATATGTAAAATCTCAAAATCTACCCCTGCCGCTTTAAGCTCCTCCCCCATAGCTTTAAGAACAGCCGACGTATTTCCGTCTTTTTGGGGACTTCCGTTAATACCTATTACCTTCATTGTAATCTCCATTCCGCCGCACACGCCGGCACAAATAGTGATGAAAGTGCTGCTGCG
>JAJQFB010000082.1 GCA_021201395.1 Clostridiales bacterium
TTGATTTAGAGAACGTCCCGAATGGTGTGTAGTAGGCGGACCGTTCTCTTTTTTTTATTTTTAAGCCTAAGGAAATGCTGATTAATTAACTCTTCGCAACTTCACCGCCTATTTTTCCGATTGCTTCGGTGAATTAATCATCGTTCCTTAGGCTTATTTTCCGCTGCTGCCGAGACGTCCCTCGCCTCTTTCCGAGGGGATTTTCCGCAGGGCTTCAACGGAGATTTCTTCATGGCCTATTTCATTGTGGACGCAGTGAATTACACCTTGAAAAAGAGCCTTTTCATAGGGGTAGATTACGAAGCTTTCCTCGATCAGAGCCTGAACGGCTTCGGGGAGGGCTTCAAGGTTAAGCTTTGAGATTATAAGGGGCTTTGTGTTTGTGTTTGTTGTGGCTAAAAACCACTCCCCACGGTAGCTTGAGTCTATTACCCCGGCGGAATATTTTATGCCCCTGCTTCCGCTGGAGCCTCTTTCTTCAATCTGTATGTAATAGTTTTCGGGAATAGCGGAGGCTATACCCGTAGGAACGAGTCGGGTTTTACCCGGTTCTATCAAAAAACAGTCCTCATCGAAGCAGGGGTAAATGTCGAGGCCTGCGTTATAGGGGGTTTTGTCGGGGATTTTCGCCTCGGGTCTTAATTTGGCAAAATAAATATTTTCCATTTTGTTTTCCTTTCAGTCACAGTGCAGAATAACTTCACCGCTTTTAATGCTCTCTTTAACGTCAATTACTCTTTGGTTTTTGGAGCCTCGCCACTTGAGGTTATTGTCCTTAAGGGCTTCTATAAAACGGCCGTCAACCAAAACATCTGTGTATTTTATGATTTCAAGCCCCTTTATTTTCTCCCAGAGAAAGCCCGTGTAAAGCCAGAGGGTTTTGTGGGGAAAGGTTTCCTTTATCTCTTTGGCGAGGGCGGTAAGGGGTTTTATGTTTGAGGGGAAAAGGGGGTCGCCGCCGCTTAGTGTCAGGCCTGAGATATAGTCGGGCTTAAGACGGGAGAAAAACTCCTCTTTGGTGGCTTTGTCAAAGGGCAGGCCGTCGGACGGATCCCAGGTTATTTCATTGTGACAGCCGGGGCAGCGGTGAGAACAGCCCGATACCCACAAAACCGCCCTTAAGCCGTCGCCGTTTTTCATATCGTCATAGGTTATATTGTGATAGTTCATTACATACTCACATACTCTTTCTTTCGGCAATTTCGACCATTTTTGCGGCGTTAAGATGGGTGTCGCCGTGGACTCTCGAATAGCTTAAATAGCCATTCATTCTGTCTATTTTCGTAAGGTTGGAGCTTCCGCACTTTGGGCAGACGTCCATATCAAGTTCTTGATGGCCGCAGTCGTCGCAGTAGGCCAAAGACAGGTTTATGCCCTCGTAAAAACCCATTTTCATAGCCCATCTTATAAGGGTGACGACGGCTTCTCTGTTGTAGTTTACGGGATATTTTACATACTGTATTTTGCCGCCGTTAAACAGGTTCCAAAAACGCTTTTCAAAGTCTTGCTTTTCTATGGGGGTTATGTCCTCGGTAACGTGGCAGTGGAAGGAGTTGCTGACGTAGGGTCTGTCGGAAACTTTCGGGATAATGCCGTAGATTTTCCTGAACTGCTCTGTTTGCAGACCGCAGAGACTTTCGGCGGGAGTGCCGTAGACGGTGTAGTTTATGTTGTCGGCTTCTTTAAATTCGTTTATTTTTTTGTTTATATATTCCATAACCTCTAAGGCGAAGGCGCCGTCCTCAACAAGGGATTTCCTGTTGTGAAGCTCCTGAAGCTCGTTTAAGGCGGTTATGCCGAAAGAGATTGTACAGGGGGCGAGAATGGACTTTATTTTATCCGTCGGCTTTAGGCGGCCGCCGTAAAAGCCGCCCTCACAATAGGCCACAGGGTTTGTTGAGGCTTTCATTTCCCCTATATATTCTATTGTCTTTTTATGAAGCTTTCTTATCATTTCAAGATAATAGTCCAAAACCTCATAAAAATCACGGCTTTCCTTTTGGGCTTTGGCGTAAATCATAGGCAGGTGGAGGAAAATTGCACCTAAATTAAACCTGCCCACAACAACGGGCTTGTCGTCATCGTCCGCAGGCTTGGTTCCGCCCCTTTCAAACCAAAGTGAGAGAAAAGCACGGCAGCCCATAGGGCTTATGACAATGCCGTATTTCTTATAGGCCTCCGCCACGTAGGAGTCCCCCGTTAAGGAGAGCCAGTCAGGGTACATTGTTTTCATAGAGCACTCAACCCCGGCATTAAAGACGTCCTCAAGCTCACAGCCGGGGCCGTGGAGGCTTTCGTCATAGAGAAAGACTATTTTGGGAAAGAGAACGGGCTTTTTTCCGCCGGGCTTTCCCTGACCGCCCATATGAATTTCAAGAGCCGTTATGGCCGCCATTTTTTCAAAGGGCTTTCTGCCTAAGCCTAAGGTTATTGTTATAAAGGGGTAGTCTCCTCTGCTGGAGCCTACGGAGTTAAGCTTATATTCAAGCCCCTGGAAGTCCTGTTTAAACTCTCTTTTAAGCTTTTTAAGAGCCGTTTTTTCTATTGTTTCCATATCCCTGCTGTCAAGCTCTCCCTTTGTTTCCTTTAAAAGAGAGATAAGCTCATTTTTATGTTTTTTATAGGATTTTCGGGCATAGGGCTCAAGTATTTTGTCTATTTCAGGGACGGTAAAGCCGCCGTACTGCTGAGAGGCTGTTGAAAGAACCACGTCCCCTATAACGTCAAAGGCTGTGTCGAGAATTTTTGGCTCATTATACCAAAGATTGCCCATTTCAAAGCCGCCTGTCAAGACCTCTGTCATATTGAAAAGACAGCAGTTCACAGTATCTCTTCGGCTTGACATATCGTGAACGTATATATAGCCCTCACGGCAGGCTTGAAATTCCTCTCTCGATAAGAAAAATTTCTTGTAAAGCTCGCTATTTAGGTGGTTGTAAATAAGGCTCCGCCTTGTGGCTACAAGCTTTGAGTCTGTGTTTGAATTTTCCTTGTCCCCTATGTACATAACAGACTGAGCCTTTCTGTATACGTTGTCAAGCATATTTACAAAATCCACCTTGTAATTGCGGTAGTCCCTGTAGCTTTTGGCAACCCTCGGCTCTGTTTCCTCAAGGGTGCTTTCGACTAAGAGGTGCATTGTGGGAATGGGGATTTTATCCAGAAGATTTTCCTGAATTTTATATTCCACAGAGGAGCAGATGGCCTCAAACTCTCCTGCCTTAAATTTATACATAACTCTCTCGGCGGATTTTGAAACCGCCGCTATGATTTTTTGTCTGTTATATTGTTCTAAGGTTCCGTCTTTTTTAATAATCTGAGCCATAGGTGTTCCTCCTTTCCGATTTTGGGCTTTATCAGCGGTTGTCTATGGAACCGCTGATTAATTAGCTCTTTGCAGCTTCACCACTGATTTTTCCGATTGCTTCTTCACGCATTTTCGACATAGGACTCCGACTATGTTTTCAAATGCCTTCATCGCACTCAAAAAAATCAGCGGCAAATCTGCTTCGGCAAATTAATCATCGTTTTCCTATTTTTTCGGGGTAAAGGTCATGGTTTAAAAGCCTGTTTTCCGCAGCTTTCTCCCATTTTGTGCCTTTTTTGCCGTAGTTTGCATAGGGGTCTATTGAGATTCCTCCACGGGGGGTGAATTTTCCCCAAACTTCTATATATTTCGGCTCCATAAGCTTTATTAAGTCTTTCATTATTGTGTTCACACAGTCCTCATGAAAACCGCCGTGGTTTCTGAAACTGAAAAGATAGAACTTTAAGGACTTGCTCTCAACCATCTTAATATCGGGAACGTATGAAATATAAATCGCCGCAAAATCCGGCTGGCCTGTTATGGGGCAAAGGCTTGTAAATTCGGGGCAGTTGAATTTTACAAAATAGTCATTGTCTTGGTGTTTGTTTATAAATGTTTCCAAAACCTCAGGGCTGTATTTATCGGGATATTTAACACTCCTGTTTTCCAAAAGAGACAGCCCTTCCTTTTTTCTTTCGTTTTCCATAGCTTATCCTCCTTTTAATTCCTTATACAAAACAGGGTAACACTCCATCATTATAATTTTACACAAAAATCCTCCAAAAGTCAAATTTTATCTTGACAAATTTGCTTTGTATTTATAAGATTATAAGTAAGAGAATTTTTTAAATACGATAATACAACAATATAATAATAAGACAATAAGAGGGTGAATTTATGAATAATGCGGAAAAGCTTATAGAATTTATAGGAAACTGTCCCGATGCGGCCTTTGGGACAAGGTATATCTGTAAGGAGCTTGAGGACTACGGCTTTGAGAGGTTAGAGGAAAACAAGGATTTCAGGCTTAAAAGGGGAGGGTCTTACTATATTGTTAAAAACGCTTCCTGTATTTTGGCCTTTACAATAGGACAAAACCTCAAAAAGCCTGTTTTTAAAATAGCGGCGGCTCATTTGGACAGCCCTGCCTTTAAGATTAAAAAATCTCCTACGGTTATTCAAAAGGGCTATGTTAAGCTTAACACGGAAAGCTACGGAGGGGTTGTTTCTTCAAGCTGGTTTGACAGGCCTCTCTCCTTTGCCGGCAGGATTATTGTCAGCGGAGAAAATGCTTTAAAGCCCACAGAGGTATATATGGACTTTAAAAGACCTATGTTTATAATACCCTCTTTGGCGCCCCATTTCGGAAGCACAGGCGAGATTGACCTTCAAAAGGATACTCTCCCCATATGCGGAATTTTGGGAGAGGGAAAGACCTTTGATTTTGAAAAGTATATAGCAAAAGAGGCCAGGGTTGCCTACGGAAATATTTTAGACTATGAATTTACGGTTTATAACTGTGAAAAGGGTGCTCAGGTGGGTCTTGAAAAGGACTTTGTTTCGGCGCCCCGTCTTGACGATTTGCTTATGGTTTACTGCATTATGGAAGGCTTCAAAAAGGAAAGAAGCAGGGAATACATAAATGCGGCTGTTTTTACAGACCACGAAGAGGTAGGAAGTCTTTCCTCCGAGGGGGCTAAATCATCCTTTATAAGGAACACCTTGGAGAGGATTACATTTGCCCTTGAATATTCCGAGGAGGATTTTTATAAGGGTCTTGCAGATTCAATAGGGGTTTCGGCTGATTTGGCTCATGCCTACCACCCCAACTATCCCGAAAAATACGATATTACAAGCTTCCCGGTTTTAAACGGAGGCATTGTTATAAAATATGCGTCCGCTAAAACCTATTCCACGGAGCTTTACACGGGAGCGGCCTTTAAGGATATTTGCGGGGACGCAGGGGTAAAGGTTCAGAGCTTTTACAACCGCTCGGGAATTAAGGGCGGAAGCACCATAGGGGTGGCTCTTTCCGCAAGTCTCGGCCTGCCCTTTACTGATATAGGCCTGCCTGTTTTGGGAATGCACTCGGCAAGAGAGCTCTGCGGCAGCGAGGACACGGAAAGCGGAGTTAAGCTTTTTAAAAGCTTTTTCAGTATATAAAAGGCATATAATATATAATGGGAAAAAGGTGATTTTATGGAAGATTATTTTGTAAAGCTTATTTCCGCAGGGAAGAGCTACGGCGATGAGACCGCCTTAAACGATATAAGCATAGGCCTCCACAGAGGCAGAATCGCAGGGGTTTTGGGCGTTAAAGGCTCTGGAAAGTCTACCCTTTGCAGGCTGCTTTGCGGAATCGAAAAACCGGACAGCGGAAAAATCTTGATTGACGGAAAGAAAATAACCAAAAACACGAAGAAAAGGATAATGTATCTCTTGGGGGAAAATGACATTATGAAGTTTAAAAAGCCCTCGGAGCTTATGGATTTTTATGAGAACTTTTACCCCGGTTTCAGCCGTGAAAAGGCAATAAGGCTTATGCGGCTTTTAAGGCTGGACACGGAAAAGAAAATAACAAACGACAAGGGCATAAACCAGCTTATTGCCCTTTCCTGTTTGGGGGCAGGGGAGGCCGACCTCTATATTTTGGACGAGCCCCTTAACTATTTTGACAGGGCGGAAAGGGAATATTATCTAAAAGAGGTTTTGAGAACCCTTGACAATTCGCCTCTTGCCGTAATTTCAACCGAGATTTTAAGGGGGACGGAAACGCTTTTTGACGATGTTGTTCTTATGTATAAGGGGTGGGTTAAACTGTGTAAGTCTGCGGCGGAAATAAGGGTCAAAACAGGAAAAACAGTGGAGGATTTTTATAAGGAGGTGTATGGGTTTTGTTAATTTATGATTTTTGGCATATGGTTAAAAGGCTTGTTCCCTTATATATATTTCTCTTTATATTGCAGGCTCTTTTCAGAGAAGTCGGCGAAGCTTTTAACCTTATTATGATGTTCGGACTTTTTATAACGGCCGTTGTTAATTTAAATAAATTTTGGAACGATTATATGGGCAAAAACGCCGTTATGGTGAATATGCTGCCTATTGGAGGAGTCAAAAAGGTTTTTTCAAAGCTTCTTTGGGGTTTTGTGTTTTCACTTTTGTTTTTGGTGGCTGTTATGCTTTTGGCTTTCGGCTTAAGAGTTATTTTTATAATACCTCTGAGGCTTGTCGGGATTTTGATGTTCTATTTAAACTGCTATACAGCTATGAGCGTTGGAAAAAACGGGGGAAGATGGTATTATATTTTCTTCCTTATGATTCTTTTTAATGTATTTACGGGGCTTATATGCTTCGGAATATATTTTTTTACAGGGGAGCTTGCCTCCTCCGCCGTAACAGCGGTTATATGTTTTATATTGTTTTTTATAAGTGCATACTGCCTTGAAAATTAAAAATTAAATATAAAAAAGGAGTATAAAAAAGAGAGGGCTGTTAATAATATTATTACAGTCGGGAAACCGGCTATCATTTTTTTTTCTCCTTTAATGATTTTTGCAATGATATTTGAGGAAAAAGACTCTCTCCGAAAGCGGAAAGAGCCTTTTTTCAATGCTTGTAAAAATTTATTTTGGGGTTATTGATTTACTTGTCAGTCCGTAAAAATCTGAACCCAGTAGGTGGTTCCGTTTTGGTTTACATAGCCTACCCCTAATTTACCGTAGCTTGAGCTTAAAATGTTGGCCTTGTGACCCTCAGAATTCATCCAGGCGGTCATAACGGCCTCGGCGGATTTCTGACCCATAGCTATATTTTCCCTGCGGCCTTATAGGAAATTCCCAGAGAAGTGAGCATCTGAAAAGGCGTTCCGTAGGTGGGAGAGGTGTGGCTGAAATAGTTGTTGTCCGCCATATCCTGTACCTTAAGCTGAGCAGCGTTTGTAAGAGAGGAGTCTAAAGTCAGGGAGGATAAGCCTGCGGCGGCTCTCTCTTCATTTACAAGCTGCAATATTTCCTGAGCGGCCTTTGAGCTTGAGGTTGAATTTGAAGCAGAACCTGAGCTTTGTGCTGCCGTGGTGGTTTCTGTCTGAGCCTCTGTTGTTGTCTGTGTCTGTTTCACTGTTGTTGTTTCCGTCTGTTTTGTTGTTGTTTCGGTTGTGGTTTCAACAACTGCTTTTGTGGTTGTTTCTGCTGCTGCTTCGGCAGCTGCCTTTGTGGTTGTTTCTGTTATGTACTCTTTTGTTGTAAGCTCCGGCAGTGTAAAGGGAAGTTTTACCGTTGTTTTCTCTGTCGGGGGCTGTTCTTCCTTATCGGATGTTTCCGGCAGGGGCTTTGTCTCCGACTTTAAGTCGGGAACCGAGGGAAGAGCGGCTGTTGTTGCTTCCGCAGAAAGTTCGCATACCCTTGTTGTTACTTCGGGGGTTTGAGAGGGAAATCCGCCGTTGTTTTCAGGCTGAACAGGGTCTAAAACACTGTTTCCCGTCTGAGCTTCCGTCTGCGTTTCGCATATTTCCGACAGTGAGCCGAAATATGTATATGTACCTGTGTTTCCCGCAAAAGCTGTGGCCGTGTTTGTCAGGGCTATGGCTGCCGCTGTTGTGACGGCGGCTATTGTATTTAACTTTTTCATTTTACATTACCTCCGTTAAATTTTTTTGTTTTTTCCGGGGAAGCGGTTTTGCCTCCCCTTAACATATATGTTACAAAAGTGTTACGAAAAAATAAATGATGAATATATGGAAGAGGGGGAAGTCTTAGGAAGAAATGTAAGGGTTTAGGGCAAAACAGGGGGAAAATGACATAAGATGTGGAAAAAAGGGAAGAAAGTAATTGTAAAAAAAACGTAAAGAAATTTTTGAATTATTTTATATATAAATAGTTAGAAATCATAGTGGAGCTTATGAACCTTGCGAGATAGACAGGGGAGAGCCTTTGGGGAAAGAATTTTGGTGAAAACGGCATAATTTTACCGCATATAAAGGCTTAAATCCATATTGATTCGGGATTGCTCCCTATAATTGTGAAGAATTTAACAAAGAATTAACGGAAATTAAACTTTCGGGTAGGAAGATTGTTTGTGAAAAAATTACCAAAAAAAACCTTAAAATAATAGTGGAAATATGATAAAACAGTAAAAATTTAATTAAAGCAATTATTTTTGTTTACAAATTTAAAATTATAGTGTATAATGAGAATGATAAAAATTAAACAGAAATGAGGTTAAAAAAATGTCAAACGTACTTACTGAAATCAAGGATCATGCTGCGGTTTTGAAGATAAATAAGCCTAAGGCTTTAAATGCTCTTAATGACGAGGTTTTGAAAGACTTGGGAGAGGCTTTCGCCGAGGCGGAAAATAACGACGATGTATATGTTGTTATTATTACCGGAGAAGGCAAGGCTTTCGTAGCCGGAGCGGATATTTCCCAGATGAAGGACCTTAATGCTGTTCAGGGAAAGGCTTTCGGCGTATACGGCAACAGTGTATTCCTTGCTATCGAAAATTCCGTTAAGCCCGTTATTGCGGCAATAAACGGCTTCGCTTTAGGCGGCGGAAACGAGCTTGCCCTTGCCTGCGATATGAGAATTGCTTCTTCAAGGGCTAAATTCGGCCAGCCTGAGGTAGGCCTGGGAATTACCCCCGGCTTCGGCGGAACCCAGAGACTTCCCAGAGTTGTAGGCGCAGCTAAGGCTAAAGAGCTTATTTTAACGGGAAAGACAATTAAGGCTGACGAGGCTCTTGAAATCGGCCTTGTAAACAAGGTTGTTAAACCTGAGGCTCTTATGGACGAGGCTTTCGCTTTGGCAAATGCAATCTGTGCAAACGCTCAGATAGCCGTCAGACAGTCTAAGACCTGCATAAACAGAGGTCTCCAGACGGATATGGCAACAGGCGTTGCATATGAAGCCGAGGCTTTCGGTCTTTGCTTTGCAACAGAGGATCAAAAGGAAGGTATGACGGCCTTTGTGGAGAAGAGAGAGAAGAACTTTAAGAATTGTTAAGGCAGCAACCGATTTATCAGCGGTTTTTGTGAAAAATAGAAAGAAAACAATTTGAAATGACTAAGGGATGTAAAATTTGGCTTTGGTTTATATTTATATGCAACATAATATCCTGTGTTTCATGTTTGGCTCTTATTTCTTTAATCGGAATTTTGGGCGCTTATTCTGCGGTAGTTTGTGCCGTTATGATTGCAGGTATTGCTCTTCTGCTGTTTAAGCAGAAAAAGGTTGGCTTTTATATAATGCTTGTTATGGCTGTTGTTGCTTTTATTGTAAATATTATGAGCGGTGTAAGTATTATTTACGCACTTGCTTCGGCGGTGGTTTCGCCTGCTGTAACGTATTACTTTATCGGCAAAAATTCAGATGTTATTAAATAATTATTATAATATTATAAAAAATATACGGAGGTAAAAAATGATTAAAACTGTTTACATTATCGGCGCAGGTCAGATGGGTCTTGACATCGGTCAGGTTATGGCTAAGGTAGGACTTCAGGTTACATTCAGAGATTTAAACGACGCTATTCTTGAGGGAGCCAAGGCAAAGCTTAATAAGAGCCTTGACAAGCAGGTCTCAAGAGGAAAGATTACCGAGGAGGCTAAGGCCGAGGTTCTTTCAAGAATCGTTTTCACAACAGAGCTTCACGAGGCAAGAAACGCAGACCTTGTTTTAGAGGCTATCGTTGAGAACGTAAAGGTTAAGAAGGACATCTTCTCTTCTCTTGAGGACATCTGCCACTTCGACACAATCTTTGCCACAAACACATCTTCTATTTCAATCACTGAAATAGCAGGCGCAACAAGACGTCCCGACAAATTTATCGGTATGCACTTCTTCAACCCGGCTACGGCTATGAAGCTTGTTGAGGTTATAAGAGGAATCAACACCTCCGACGAAACCTTTAACACAATCTATGAGCTTGCAAAGACAATCGGCAAGACTCCCGTTGAGGTTAAAGAGGGTCCCGGCTTTGTAGTAAACAGAATACTCATTCCCATGATTAATGAGGCTGTTATGGTTCTTGAGGAAGGCCTTGCTTCTGCAGAGGACATCGACACGGCTATGAAGCTTGGCTGCAACCATCCTATGGGACCCCTTGCTTTAGGTGATCTTATAGGCCTTGACACCTGTCTTCACATTATGGACACATTCTATACTGAAACAGGCGACAGCAAATACCGTGCCGCAAGACTTCTCCGCCAGATGGTAAGAGGCGGCAAGTTAGGCAGAAAGACCGGCGAGGGTTTCTTTAAGTATTGATTATTAGGAGGGCTTACAAATGGATTTTGGTTTAAACAAAAAGCAGCTTCTTGCTCAGCAGCTTTTCAAGAGCTTTGCCGAGGAGGAAGTAAAGCCTCTTGCTCAGGAGGTTGACGAAACTGAAATATTCCCCAGAGGAACAGTTAAAAAAATGGCAAAAAGCGGCTTCTTAGGCATTCCCGTTCCCAAGGAATACGGCGGACAGGGCTGCGACGTGCTTACATATGTTATGTGCGTTGAGGAGCTTTCAAAGGTTTGTGGCACTACAGGCGTTATCGTTTCCGCACACACCTCACTCTGCTGCGACCCTATTCTTACCTACGGCAACGAGGAACAGAAGCAGAAATATCTCATTCCCTTAGCTAAGGGCGAAAAGTTAGGTGCTTTTGCACTTACGGAGCCCGGCGCAGGTACAGACGCACAGGGTATGCAGACAAAGGCCGTTTTAGACGGGGACGAATATGTTCTTAACGGAAGTAAAATATTTATTACAAACGGTAAGGAAGCTGACGTTTATGTTGTTTTTGCCGTTACGGATATAGTTACCGACAAGAGAGGAAGAAAGAAGAAAGAAATTTCCTCATTTATAGTAGAAAAGGGTACTCCCGGCTTCGACTTCGGAACAAAGGAGAAGAAAATGGGTATCAGAGGTTCTTCAACCTACGAGCTTATTTTCACAGACTGCCGTATTCCCAAGGAAAATCTTTTGGGCGTAAAGGGCAAGGGCTTCGCTATGGCTATGCACACTCTCGACGGCGGCCGTATAGGTATCGCTTCACAGGCTTTGGGCATCGCAGAGGGCGCTCTCGAAAGAACAATCGAGTACGTTAAGGAAAGAAAACAGTTCGGCAGGGCAATCGGTACTTTCCAGAACACACAGTTCCAGCTTGCGGATATGGCCACAAAGGTTGAGGCAGCTAAGATGCTTGTTTACAAGGCAGCCCTTGCAAAGCAGACAAAGGAAAGATATTCTGTAGAAGCAGCTCAGGCTAAGTTATGTGCGGCAGAGGTAGCTATGGAGGTTACAACGAAGTGTGTTCAGCTCCACGGAGGCTACGGCTATACAAGAGAGTATGATGTTGAAAGAATGATGAGAGACGCTAAGATTACGGAAATCTACGAGGGAACCTCAGAGGTTCAGCGTATGGTTATTTCCGGAAGCTTACTTGCGTAAACAGGGGGTAATGATATGAAAATTATAGTTTGTATTAAACAGGTGCCTGATACAAGGGGCGGAGTTAAGTTTAAGCCCGACGGCACACTCGACAGAGGGGCTATGCTCTCTATTATGAACCCCGATGACAAGGCCGGTCTTGAGGCAGCTTTAAGAATTAAAGACAAGAACGGCACAGAGGTTACGGTTGTTTCAATGGGTCCGCCCAAGGCTGAGGACGCTTTAAGAGAAGCCTTAGCTATGGGCGCAGACAAGGCCGTACTTATTACGGACAGAGTTTTAGGCGGAGCAGACACATGGGCTACCTCAACCACAATCGCAGGGGCTATACGCTCTCTTGATTACGACCTTATAATTACAGGCCGTCAGGCTATCGACGGCGACACGGCTCAGGTTGGCCCCCAGATTTCAGAGCATTTGGGAATACCCGTTATTTCATACGCTCAGAATATTAAGATTGACGGCGACAGCGTTATCGTTGAAAGACAGTATGATGACAGATATCACGTTTTAAAGGCTAAAATGCCCTGTCTTATTACGGCTCTTTCAGAGTTAAACAAGCCCCGTTATATGACTCCCGGCGGTATTTTCGACGCCTATGAAACAGAGATTAAGGTTATGGGCAGAGCCGACCTTATCGGTGTAGACGACTCCAACATAGGCTTAAACGGTTCTCCCACAAAGATTGCAAAGGCTTCCGACAAGGTTCGTAAGGGAGCAGGCGAAAAGGTTAATCTTGACACGGAAGAATCCGTTAAGTACATTATCGGCAAGCTGACGGAAAAGCATATAATTTAATAAGGCGGTGAATAAAATGGTATTGGAAGATTACAAGGGTGTATTTATTTACGCTCAGCAGGTAGACAATAAAATAGACAATATTGCTTATGAATTAATAGGCAAGGGCAGAGAGCTTGCAGACGTTTTAGGCACAAGCGTTACCGCCGTTTTGGTAGGCGATGGTGTAAAAGGTCTTGCGGACAGCTTAGGCGAATACGGTGCAGACAGAGTTATCGTTGTTGAGGATCCTCAGCTTAAGGAATACAGAACAGAACCTTATACACACGCAGTTGCTTCTGTTATAAACGAATTTAAGCCCGAGATTATGCTCGTAGGCGCAACGGCTATAGGCAGAGATTTAGGCCCCAGAGTATCCGCAAGAGTGGCTACAGGCCTTACAGCCGACTGTACTTTCCTTGAAATAGGCGAGTTCAGAGGAAAGGCCAATCAGCTTCTTATGACAAGACCGGCTTTCGGCGGAAACACAATAGCAACTATTGCCTGCCCCGACAACAGACCCCAGATGGCTACTGTTCGCCCCGGCGTTATGCAGAAGCTTGAGAGAGTTCCCGGAAGAAAGGCCGAGGTTGTTGAGTATAAGACGGAATTTGTTCCCGACAGCAAGTATGTTGAGATTCTCGACATAGTTAAAGAGGTTGCAAACGCAGCCGACATTATGGACGCTAAGATTTTGGTTTCAGGCGGCAGAGGTATGGGCGGCCCGGAAAATTTCGGTATGCTTGAAGAGCTTGCAGAGGCTTTAGGCGGAATGGTTAGCTGTTCACGTGCCGTTGTTGACGCAGGCTGGAAGCCCAAAGCTATGCAGGTTGGCCAGACAGGCAAGACGGTAAGACCCAACCTTTACATTGCCTGCGGTATTTCAGGGGCAATTCAGCACCTTGCAGGTATGGAAAAATCAGACGTTATTATAGCAATCAACAAGGACGAAACAGCGCCTATCTTCGATGTAGCCGACTACGGCATTGTGGGTGATGTTAAGAAGATAATCCCCAAATTAACGGAAGTTGTTAAAAGCTCTAAGGCTTGATAAGGAGGCATAATATTATGAAGGATTTATATATTGTAAACTGCTGCAGAACAGCTATCGGTACTTTCGGCGGCTCATTAAGCAAAACACCCGCTGCTAAGATGGGTTCAATCGTTATTAAAGAAGCTCTTAAGAGAGCGGAGGTTAAGCCCGAGTGGGTTGACGAGGTTTATTTCGGCTGTATCCTTACGGCAGCTTTAGGCCAGAACCCCGCAAGACAGGCTTCCTTAGGCGCAGGTCTTTCCGTAGACGTTCCGGCTACAACAATCGGTATGGTTTGCGGTTCGGGTATGAAGTCTGTTGTTGAGGGTGCAAGAACAATCCTTGCAGGAGACGCAGACATCGTTGTCACAGGCGGTATGGAAAATATGTCGGCCGCTCCCTACGCTGTTCCCACAGCACGCTACGGCGCAAGAATGTTTAACACAAATATGATAGACACAATGGTAAACGACGGTCTTTGGGACGTTTTCAACAACTACCATATGGGTATTACAGCCGAGAACGTAGCGGAACAGTGGGGTATCACAAGAGAAGAGCTTGACGCTTTCTCCCTTGCTTCACAGAAAAAGGCAGCCGCAGCTATAGCAGCAGGCAAGTTTGAGGACGAAATCGTTCCCGTTCCCGTAAAGGTTAAGAAAGAAACCGTTGAATTTAAGGTTGACGAACATCCCAGAGCTACCTCTATGGAGAAGTTAGCTAAGCTTCGCCCGGCTTTCAAGCCCGACGGCGGAAAGGTTACCGCAGGAAACGCTTCCGGTATTAACGATGGTGCAGCTGCTCTCGTTTTAGCTTCGGGAGAGGCTGTTGAGAAGTACGGTCTTAAGCCTATGGCTAAGCTTATCGGCTGGGGACAGGCAGGCGTTGACCCCTCGATTATGGGTGTAGGCCCTGTAGGTGCTTCAAAGAACGCCCTTGCTAAGGCAGGCCTTACGGTTGAGGATATGGATCTTATCGAGGCTAACGAGGCTTTTGCAGCCCAGTCTGTAGCTGTTGCAAGAGATTTAGGCTTCGATATGACTAAAGTAAACGTAAACGGCGGCGCCATAGCTTTAGGCCACCCCGTAGGAGCTTCAGGCGCAAGAATCATCGTTACCCTTCTTCACGAAATGAAGAAGAGAGACGAGGCCAAGAAAGGTCTTGCAACACTTTGTATCGGCGGCGGTATGGGTATCGCTACGGTATTTGAAAAGTGCTGATTTGACACTTAACCGATATATACAACATATAACATAACAACAGAAAATCACCCCCTTAAGTCGGCTAAGGCTTTCGGAGGTGATTTTCCGCTTTTATACCCTAAAATTCATCATTTAAAATGGAGTTGAGGGAAGATAAAAAAAATTTATGAATTAGTATACATCTGATGAATTATTCAACAAAGAATCATAGGCTTTAGACATTATACCATAATTTTTGGAACTGCTGATTAATTAGCTCTTCGCATCTTCACCGCCGATTTTTCCGATTGCTTCGTCACGCATTTTCAACGTAGGCTCCGGCTACGCCCTCAAATGCTTTCCTTGCACTCAAAAAAATCTGCGGCAAATCTGCTTCGGCGAATTAATCATCGTTTTCTTTTTAAAATGTTCGATTTGATATTGTAATTTACAATGATCGGAATTATGAAAAATAAACCTTTTCGGCATTGACTTTTTTATCTTTAGAGGGTAAAATTATAGTTAAGGAACCGATGATTATTTGGATATGAGGTGTAAAGATGTATAAGAGAATAATTTTGAAATTAAGCGGCGAGGCTCTTTCGGGAGACAAGGCCCTGGGCTTTGACGATAGAACGGCGGAAAAGACTGTTTTACAGATAAAAAAGCTTCTTGATAAGGGCATAGAGACAGCCCTTGTTGTAGGCGGAGGAAACTGGTGGAGAGGTAGAAGCTCCGACTCGAAAATGGACAGGACAAAGGCCGACTCCATAGGTATGTTGGCTACGGTTATGAACGGAATTTACCTTGCGGACTGTTTCAGGCAGCAGGGAGTTAAGGCGAGGGTTATGACCCCTATAACGGTAGGGAATATGACGGAGTTTTTTTCAAAGGAAAAGGCTCTAGAGGCTATGAAAGCAGGGGAAATAATTATCTTTTCCGCAGGCATAGGCCATCCTTTCTTTTCAACAGACACTGTAACGGCTTTAAGAGCGGCGGAGCTTGAGGCTGACTGTATACTTTACGCAAAGAGCATAGACGGAGTTTACACGGCTGACCCGGCTAAAGACCCGACGGCTGTTAAGCTTAAGGAGCTGCCCTGCTTAGAAATTGTTGAAAAAAACCTTAAGGTAATAGACATAGCTGCGGCTAATCTCTGCTGTGAACAGAAAATACCCCTTGTTATATTCGCTATGGCGGAGGACGGAGCAATCTTAAAGGCGGCTATGGGCGAAAAAATAGGAACCACAGTAACGGTATAAACACGAAATAATAAAACATACAACATAAAATTAAATTTATTAAGGAGGACTTTAAAATGTCGGACAAAACTAAATCCTATGAGGACAAAATGGTCAGAACCTGTAATAACCTTTCAAGCAAATTTGATACTATAAGAGTGGGCAGGGCAAACCCCAGAGTGCTTGACAGAATTACAGCCGAGGTTTACGGAACGACTATGCCCATAAACCAGCTCGGAAACATTACAACCCCGGAGCCCAGAATAATTCAGATTTCACCCTATGATATTTCGACCCTTAAGGCTTTGACAAAGGCCATAGCAGGCTCTGATTTGGGAATTAACCCCAACAGCGACGGTAAGGTTATCCGTCTTGTTTTCCCTGAACTTTCAGAGGAAAGACGTAAGGAATTGTCGAAAGACGTCAAGAAAAAGGGTGAGAGCGCCAAAGTTGCCGTCAGAAACATAAGGCGTGATGCTATGGATAAATTTAAGAAGGAAAGTAAAAAGAGTGAGATTACAGAGGACGACCTTAAAGACCTTGAGAAAGAAATACAGAAGCTGACAGACAAGTACATCGAAAATGTGGACAAGCTTGTTACCGCCAAAACAAAGGATATTTTGGCCATTTAATGAAAATTTTGGGTATATAATCAGTATGGGGGCAGCAGTCCCCATTTCTGTTGCTGGGAGAAAAAATTATGGATTTACCGAGACATATTGCGGTTATTATGGACGGAAACGGCAGATGGGCAAAGAAGAGGTTCCTGCCGAGAATGGTAGGCCACAGAACAGGCTCAGAGAATTTAAAAAAGCTTATAAACGACTGTGACGACATAGGCCTTGAACATATTACATTTTATGCCTTTTCCACGGAAAACTGGAAACGCTCTCAGGAGGAGGTTTCAAACCTTATGGATCTTTTGAGGGAATATCTTGACGACCACATTAAAAACGAAAGGGACAACAATTTCAGAATAGACTTTATAGGGGATATGTCGAGGCTTGCCCCTGATATTCAGACAAAGATGAAATATGTAAGGGAGCTTTATTCTACCCACAGGGGGATTTTTGTTCACATAGCTATAAACTACGGAAGCAGAGACGAAATAAGAAGGGCGGTTTGTGAAATTACGGAGGAGGTTAAAGAGGGAAATTTGCTGCCCCGGGACATAACCGAGGACACAATCTCTTCACACCTCGACACCAAAGCCGTCCCCGACCCTGAACTTTTAATAAGGACAAGCGGAGAAATGAGGCTTTCAAACTTCCTAATGTGGCAGCTTGCCTATTCCGAGTTTTATTTCTCCGACAAGCTTTGGCCTGATTTTAAAATAGGAGATTTGCTTGAAGCCGTAAAAAGCTATAACAGCCGTGACAGACGCTTTGGCGGACGGAACGAGGTGAAGTGATATGGTTGTGAGAATACTGACAGCCGTGATAGGTTTGCCTGTTTTAATTTTTATAGTGTGGTTTGGGGGTATTCCCCTCGCTTTGGCTGTGGGTGTACTTTCCGTTTTGGGTATGCACGAGTTTTACAGAGCCGTAAGCGGAAGCCTTAAGCCTATTCATGCTGTGGGCTTTATGATGGAGGCTTTGCTTATATGCTTCTTAATCGTTTCCCCGGTTTCCCTTGCCGTTGCCGTATTTGAATATTTGGGACTGTTTTTCATACTGCTTATGTTTCTTGTTTTTAAGTATGATAAATATACCGCTGCCGATGCGGCTGCCACGCTTTTCGGCTTTTCGTATGTGGGCTTTCTTCTTTCTTCAATCGCGGTTTTAAGGGAAATCTCAATATACAGTGTGTGGTTTATATTTATTTTTGCCTTTGCAAGCGATACGGGAGCCTATTTTGCAGGCATTACATTGGGAAAACACAAGCTTGCTCCTGTTTTAAGCCCCAAAAAATCCATAGAGGGGGCTGTGGGAGGTCTCGGGGCTTCGGCTCTTGTAAGCGTTATTTATGGTTTGTTCGTTTTTAAAGAAACAGAGCCTTTAATTATAGTTGTATATATGGCGGTTTACGGCATAATAGGTTCGATTTTCGGCCAGCTTGGGGACTTAACAGCCTCAAGTATAAAAAGAACCGCCGGCATAAAAGACTACGGAAACATCTTCCCCGGCCACGGCGGTGTTTTGGACAGATTTGACAGCGTTTTGTTTACAGCGCCTTTCGCCCTTGCAGGCACTTGCTTTTTTATGTGGCTGTTTTAATCTAAGGAAACGATGATTAATTCGCCGAAGCCTACGTTGAAAGCGAGTGACGCAGCAATCGGAAAAAGCAGCGTGAAAGATGTGAAGAGCTAATTAATCAGCGGTTCCCTAAGGAATAAAATAATCGGAGTTGATTTATATGACGGAAAAATTAGCAATTTTAGGCTCTACAGGCTCCATAGGCACCCAGAGCCTTGAGGTTTGCGGCAATATAGGCACTATAGAGGTTTTGGGGCTTACTGCCAACAAAAACATAGGCCTTTTGGAGGATCAGATTAGAAAATATAGGCCGAAGCTTGCGGCCGTTATGGACGAGGACAAGGCGAGAGCCTTAAGGGAAAACGTTAAGGACACGGACACTGAGGTTTTAGCCGGAATGGAGGGTATAACCGCCGTTGCGGCTATGAACGGAACGGACACTGTTTTAAACGCTCTTGTGGGAAATGTAGGGCTTCATCCTACGGTTGAGGCCATAGAGCAGGGAAAAAACCTTGCACTTGCAAATAAAGAAACCCTTGTTACCTCAGGGGAGCTTGTTATGAGGCTTGTTAAGGAAAAGGGCGTAAATTTATACCCCGTAGACAGTGAACATTCCGCTATTTTTCAGTGCTTACAGGGAAACAAGGGCAACAAAATAAAGAAAATTCACTTAACGGCCTCAGGAGGTCCTTTCAGAGGATTTAAAAGCCTTAAGGGAGTTTCTTTAAGCCAAGCCCTGCACCACCCCAACTGGGATATGGGCAGGAAAATAACAATAGACTCGGCCACTATGATGAACAAGGGGCTTGAGGTTATAGAGGCAAAGTGGCTTTTCGGCGTAGACGTGGAGCAGATTAATGTTGTGGTTCACCCCCAGAGCATAATACATTCTATGGTAGAATTTGAGGATTCCGCCATAATAGCCCAGCTTGGGGAGCCTGATATGCGTCTGCCTATTTCCTATGCCCTTACATACCCTAAGAGGGTTAAAAACGACTTTCCTAAGGTTGATTTCTTTAAAATAAGAACACTTACCTTTGAAAAGCCTGATATTAAGGTTTTCAGGTGTTTGGGGCTTGCTCTTAAGGCCATTAAAACGGGGGGAACGGCTCCTGCGGTTTTAAATGCGGCCAATGAGGTGGCCGTGGCAAGGGTACTTAAAAAGGATATAAAATTTTATGAAATAGGGGAGCTTATAGAAAAGACGGTTAACGCATATACTGTAAAATATAACTATACTCTTTCCGATGTGTTCGAGGCCGACAGTTGGGCGAGAGAATATGCGGAAAATATTGAGGTGTGATATATGTCGCTTATTTCTGTAATTATTACCGTTCTTATATTTTGCGTAATAGTTATTATACACGAGGGCGGCCACTTTGCGGCGGCAAGGCTTTCGGGAGTAACGGTTGAGGAATTTGCCATAGGTATGGGCAAAAAAATATGCTCCTTTAATAAAGGCGGCGTTATGTATTCCATACGTTGCATACCATTAGGAGGCTTTTGCCGTATGGCGGACAATTCCGACCCTGAAACGGGGGTAAAAGGCTTTTTGGACGCAAACGTCTTTAAGCGTATCTTTATCTGCCTTGCAGGACCCTTTATGAATTTTGTTTTGGCAATAATCGTACTCAGCTTTATAAATTTCAGTTGGGGCTATACCACAACGGAGCTTTCAGGCGTTGCGGAGGGCTATCCTGCGGCGGAGGCCGGGATTTTAGCCGGAGACAGAATCGTTAAAATAAATGGCAAAGGCGTTTCAATTTATTCAGAGCTGACCTATGAAATAAGTAAATACGCCGGGCAGAACGTAATCGCTACCGTAGAGCGTGACGGGGAGCTTTTGGATTTTTCATTTTTGCTTACGGCCGATGAGAACGGAGCCTATAAAATGGGGGTTATAACACAGCCTAAGGCAGGCTTTTTGTCCGGGGCTGATGAGAGCCTGCCTAAGACAGAGCTTTTTGAGGCAGTTTACTGCGGCCGGCACGATATGTTTTTCCTTGTGAAGATGACTGTTGTGGGCTTGGGTCAGCTTTTTACGGCACAGGTTTCAATGGACGATGTAGCTGGGCCTATAGGGCTTACCACCGTTGTGGGAGAAGTTTATGACGAAAGCGCAAGTCAGGGCTTTTGGGTGCTTGTTATAAATATGCTTAATATAACGGCTCTTTTAAGTGCTAATTTGGGCGTTATGAATTTGCTGCCCATTCCGGCTCTCGACGGAGGAAAGATATTTGTTTATTTGATTGAGATTTTAAGACGGCGGCCTATTGCTCCCGAAAAGGAGGGGGTTATAAACCTTATAGGCTTCGTTATAATAATGGGCTTTGGGCTGATTGTGGCCTTTCACGATGTTTTTAAGATTTTTTCATAGAAAGCAAGGGGGATTTTTATGTATAACAGATACAACAGGATAAAGACGAGAGAGGTAAATATAGGGGGAGTTAAAATAGGTGGAGACAACCCTATAGCCGTACAGTCAATGTGCAACACCGACACAAGGAATGTTTCCGCCACTGCTGCACAGATTAAGGCTCTTGAGGCGGCAGGCTGTGAGATTGCCCGTGTCGCTGTGTCTGATATGGAAGCGGCGGAGGCCGTGGGGCAGATTGTTAAGAAGATAAACATTCCCCTTGTGGCGGATATTCACTTTGACTACCGCCTTGCCCTTAAGGTTATAGAGGGGGGAGTTGACAAACTGAGAATAAACCCCGGAAATATCGGCGGCGAGGACAGGGTCAAGTCCGTTGCAGACAAGGCCAAAGAGAGGAAAATTCCCATAAGGATAGGTGTTAATTCAGGTTCATTGGAGAAATCCATTCTTGAGAAATACGGACGTGTGACCGCCGAGGGGCTTGTTGAAAGCGCTGTGAAGCACATCAGGCTTTTGGAAAAATATGACTTTTACGATATAGTTATATCGATTAAGGCTTCAAGCGTGCCTAAATCCATAGAAACCTATTCTCTGCTGTCGGAAAGCGTGGACTATCCTCTCCACGTAGGTATAACCGAAGCAGGAACGGTCTACGGCGGAACGGTTAAGTCAGCCGTAGGCTTAGGGGCTATTCTTTCAAGAGGAATAGGGGACACCATAAGGGTGTCTCTTACAGGAGACCCTGTTGAGGAAGTCAGGGCGGCTAAGGCAATTTTAAAGTCACTGGAGTTAAGAAAATTCGGTGTGGAGTTTGTTTCCTGCCCCACCTGCGGAAGAACATCAATAGACCTTATTTCAATAGCCAATGAGGTTGAGAAACGGTGTCAAAATATAGACAAGGACATTAAGGTGGCTGTTATGGGCTGTGCCGTAAACGGCCCCGGAGAGGCAAGAGAGGCCGACATAGGCATAGCCGGAGGAAACGGAAAAGGTCTTATTTTCAAAAAAGGGGAGATTATCCGCTCCGTAGCCGAGGACAGGCTTGTGGACGAGCTTATGGCGGAAATTGAAAAAATGTGAAAATGAGGTTAATTATGAAAACTTTTGACGAATATATGGCAATGCCTTATAAATTGGAAATTATAGAGGATAAATATGAGGGCGGATATGCGGCTTTTTATCCGGGGCTGCCGGGGTGTGTTACCTGCGGCGAAACACTTGAATCAGTTAAAGCGAATGCTGTTGATGCTAAAAGAGCGTGGCTTACGGTGGCACTTGAAGATGGCATAAATATTTGCGAGATAGAATAAATAAGGATTTGAGTATATGGAAAACAGGAATTTTACAAAGGTTTTCGGGGGGCTGGATATGCCCTCTGTGGTTAAAAGCAGCTTAAGAGGGTTTGATGTTGCGTCTGTCAGGGTATATAAAGGGCAGGCGCTTATAAGTGTGGAGCTTGTAGGCAAAAATATTATAAACGAGGATTTTCTGCCTGTTTTCAGAGAGAGCCTTATTAAGAGCTTTGACTTTGTAAACAGGGCTAAAATTATTGTTAAATATGACACCAAAGAGGATATTTCTTCCATATTAAAGAAATATTTCAAGAACATACTCTGTGCCGTAAGAGATGTAAACAGGTTTTGCTATTTTTCACTTTCCGACAGCGAAAACGAAATTTCAGAGGGAAAAATTCTCTTTAAGCTTAAGCGGTCGGGAGCTTTTCTGCTTTACAACAATAAAATAGACAAGATTATAAGCGGCCTTTTAAAGGAACGCTTTAATTTGGATTACAGAATAGAATTTGAGGACGGAAAGAGTGAAAAAAAAGACATAAAAAACAGGAAAGAGGAGGCCGCTGCGGCCTCGGAGGCCTTTTACGAAAGCGATGCCCCCTGGGAGACTTATAAGCCTGCCGTTTCCAAACCCGTTATTTATGAGCCTAAGAAGAGAATGCCGAGAGTTTCGGCCAAAATAGCCCAAATTACGGAGGAACCCGTTCCCATAAGGGGAAATTTAAACGAGGGAGAAACCGTTGTTTTCAAGGGACGTATTTTGAGTACGGAAATTACGGAAACAAAGAAAAGGAAGTACATAGTTAAAACCCAGATTACGGACGAAACCTATTCTGTAACGGTTAAGTTTTTTACAGACCCTGAGGAATATGAGGACGGCTACAAGGAAATTGTTGAAAAAAGCAAGAAAGGCGAAAAGTATATACTTGTAAAGGGTGTTGTTACGGACGACAGCTTTGAAAAGGAAACTGTTCTTATGATGAGGGAAATCTGCGCCGCCGAGGCTCCGGAGAAAACAAGGCTTGACCTTGCGGAGAAAAAAAGAGTAGAGCTTCACCTTCACACCAATATGAGCGATATGGACGCCATAACCCCCATAACCGCCTATGCAAAGAGAGCAAAGGAGTGGGGTCACAGAGCCATAGCCCTGACAGACCACGGCGTTGTTCAGGCCTTTCCCGAGGCTATAGACGCCGCAAAGAGTACGGGAGTAAAGATACTTTACGGTTGCGAGGCCTACATAATAGACGATTTGGGTTCAATCTGCGAAAACCAGAGAGGTCAGGGCTTTGATGGAGAATTTGTTGTTTTCGACCTTGAAACAACGGGTCTTAAAAAGGAAACGGATAAAATTATAGAGATAGGGGCTGTAAAGGTTAAAAACGGCGAGATTATCGACAAATATTCGGCCTTTATAAACCCCGGCAGGAAATTAAGCGATAAAATCGTTAAGCTTACGGGCATAACGGACGAAATGCTAAAGGACAAGCCCTCCGAGGAGGAGGTTGTTCCCGAATTTTTGGATTTTTGCGGCAGTGCCGTTTTGGTAGGCCACAACGTAGGCTTCGACATAGGCTTTATAAGGCGGTTCGGGGCGGAAAACAATATTAAAGTGGAAAATACAGTGCTTGACACCTTAGGCCTTGCAAGAGTTCTTTACGGAAATCTCAAAAATCATAAGCTTGACACGGTCTGTAACCATTTGGGCGTAAGCCTTTTAAACCACCACAGAGCCGTAGACGATGCCGGGGCAACGGCTGAGATTTTCCTTATTATGGCAAAAGAGCTTCAAAACAAGGGCATTGACAATTTAAAGGATATAAATCTTTATGTCTCTAAAAACATAGACAAAAACAACATTAAGAACTATTACCACGCCATAATTTTAGTAAAGGAACAGCGGGGCATAAGAAATCTTTACGAGCTTATTTCCGACGCCCATCTTAAATATTTTAAGCGGCGTCCCAGAATACCCAAAAGCGAATTTTTGCGTCTTAAGGAGGGGCTTATAATAGGCTCCGCCTGTGAAGCCGGAGAGCTTTACACTGCGGTTTACGAAAACGCCCCGGAAGAAAGAATAAAGGAGCTTGTTGACTTTTACGACTACCTTGAAATTCAGCCCATAGGCAACAATGAATTTATGATAAACAATCAGTCTAAAAGAGGAAAAACCGTAGAGAGCAGGGACAAGCTTATTGAGATTAACAAAAAAATAGTTGCTTTGGGGGAAAAATATAACAAGCTTGTATGTGCAACCTGTGACTGTCATTTTCTTGACCCTGAGGACGAATATTTCAGACGTATCATTATGACGGGAAACGGCTTTGACGATGCCGACAATCAGGCCCCCCTGTTTTTCAGAACCACTGAGGAAATGCTTAAGGAGTTTGATTATTTGGGAGAGGAAAAGGCCTATGAGGTAGTGGTGGAAAACACAAATAAAATTGCGGATTCCATAGGGGATATTTTTCCTATTCCGAAAGAAACCTATGCTCCCCACATTGACGGAGCAGAGGAGCAGCTTAAGAAAATAACCTACGACAAGGCTCACGAAATTTACGGCGACCCTCTTCCCAAAATTGTAGAGGACAGGCTTGAAATCGAGCTTAATTCCATAATTTCAAACGGCTATGCTGTGCTTTACATAATTGCCCAAAGACTTGTTTGGAACTCAAACGAACACGGCTATATGGTAGGCTCAAGAGGTTCCGTAGGCTCCTCCTTTGCGGCTACTATGGCCGGAATTACAGAGGTAAACCCCTTAAAACCCCACTATTACTGCCCGAAATGTCAATATTCCGACTTCGACTCGGATATTGTAAAGGAAAAAGCAGGCACAAGCGGCTTCGACCTGCCCGACAGGAAATGCCCCCATTGCGGAGCAGACCTTATAAAAGAGGGTCAGACCATACCTTTCCAAACCTTTTTGGGCTTTAACGGTGACAAAGAGCCGGATATAGATCTTAACTTTTCGGGAGAATATCAGGCAAGTGCTCACAAATACACAGAGGAGCTTTTCGGCGAGGGCTTCGTTTTCAAGGCAGGAACAATAGGCACCCTGGCGGACAAGACCGCTTACGGCTTCGTTAAAAAATATCTTGATGAAAGAAGCCTTACGGCAAATAATGCCGAAATAAACAGGCTTGTTCAGGGTATTGTGGGCATAAAGAGAACCACAGGCCAGCACCCCGGCGGCCTTATGGTCGTACCCAGTGACAACTCTATATACAATTTCTGCCCCATACAGCACCCGGCCAACAAAATGGACTCGGACATTGTTATAACACACTTTGACTACCACTCCATAAGCGGCAGGCTCCTAAAGCTTGACGAGCTTGGTCATGATGTGCCGACAATTATGCATATGTATAAGGAAATGACGGGAGTGGATCCTACCGGGGTACCTATGGGAGATCCTAAGGTTATGTCCCTTTTCAGGGTACCCGACGCCTTAGGGGTAACAAAGGAGGATATAGGGGTTGAAACAGGCTCTCTCGGTCTGCCTGAATTTGGTACGGCAGGAGTAAGGCGAATGTTAATAGAAACACAGCCCACAACATTTTCGGAGCTTGTAAGGCTTTCGGGTCTTGCCCACGGAACCGACGTTTGGGCAGGAAACGCACAGGAGCTTATTAAAAACGGCACTGCCACCCTTAAAGAGGTTATCGCCACAAGAGACGACATAATGACATATTTAATTTCAATGGGTTTGCCCAATGCCAACGCTTTTACGATTATGGAAAGTGTAAGAAAAGGAAAGGGACTTAAGCCCGAATGGAAGACTATGATGAGGGAGAACAATGTTCCCGAATGGTATATAGAATCCTGTAAAAAGATAAAATATATGTTCCCTAAGGGTCACGCCGCCGCCTATGTAACAAGCGCCATCAGAATAGGCTGGTTTAAAATTTATTATCCCTATGCCTTTTACGCTTCAACCTTTTCAATGAAGCTTGCCTTTTTTAACTACAGCACCTGCTGTTTCGGCAGGAAGCGAGTCTTAAGAAGAATGAAAGAGATAGACGCCTTAGGCAAGCAGGCTACCGCCAACGAAAAAAGCGAGCTTACAACCCTTGAGCTTGTAAACGAAATGTACGCAAGGGGGCTTAAGTTTGTGCCTATGGATTTATATAAGTCCGACGCAGCAAAATTTATTTTGACGGAGGAGGGGCTTTTGCCGCCGCTTGCCACGATTCCCAAATTAGGGGGCATTGCGGCTCAGAGCATTGTTGACGCAAGAGAAAAAAGGGAGTTTGAAACCATAGAGGAATTTACGGAGCGAACCACCGTAGGCAAAACCCTCGTAGACCTCTTAAAGGAAGCCGGAGTTTTAAAGGGCATACCTGAAACAAGACAGGTAACGCTGGATATGCTTATGTAATAAAAAGGAGAAGAATATGAAAATCGAAATGGGAGAATCGCTGTTTTACTCCTGGCTCCGCCATATAAAGGGCTGTCAGCTTGTTCAAACAAACTGGAAGGTCTCTCACAGGTGGCCTCTTTACCACGAGGGAGAGCTTGAGGAAATAAAAAATAAAACCGACAGCTTTTTCAGGGAAAAATACGGCTATGAAATATACAAAAGGAACGCATCCCTTAAACAAATTTTGCAGCAAGGAGAATGCGATGTTTTGGGAATATGCTTTCAGGGGAGAAACAGTAAGGTTTATGCTGTGGATGTTGCTTTTCATAAGGGCGGTCTTAATTACGGCGAAAGTCGTCAGGATACAGTTATGAAGGTTGTTTCAAAATACTTAAGAACGGCTATGTGCATACACGGCTATTTTGACAACAGAGAGGCGGAGATTATATTTGCCTCGCCGAAAATTAATCCTCTGCTTCTCGGTGATGTTGCGGCCTGTGTCTCCGATGCTCAAAAAATAATGGACAGCTTGGGATACAGTTTTAAGTTTATGCTTATTTCAAATGAAGAATTTAAGGCCGAGGTTCTTTATAAGATGCTTAATATAAGCAATGATGTGGCCGATACGACGGAGCTGTTTTTGCGGTCTTATCAAATGCTCCAAATGTTTGACAGTAGCTTTGAAGCTGAAACGGAAGCTGAAACAGAGGCTGAAGTCTATGAAGAAGAAGCGGCGGTTCAGGTTCAAAATGAAGCGATGGACGAAGCTGTAAGGACAGAGGAAGCTGACCGTTTCAGCGGAATGAAGGTGGGGGAGATTGCAAGGAATATTTTGCGGCCTATGCTTGAGAGGGGCTGTGCTTCCGAGGAAGAAATCTTGAAAATGCAAACTGACGAATATAGCAAGGAGGTTTTCGGACTTTATTATCCCTTGCTTGTAAAAGCAGAGGTTGAATGTGAAAAACGCAGATATTATTCAACACGGGATTTTCCTTTTTTAAAAATAAGAGGGAAAAATTACAGACTATGTAATCACTGGCGTGAACAACCGAGCAGATCATTGTTTATACGGTGGATAAACAGACATACCGATAATGAGAGGATAGACTGAATTTTAATGAGGGTGTTAAAAATGAAGAGTTTAATTAAAAGAACAATTTGTGCTGCTTTGGGCTGTGTTATTTTGGCCGGAGCAGGGAGTGTTGAGACCTTTGGGGGAAAGGTTTACTCCGAGGACAGTCTCAGAAAGGAGCTTAAGGAGCTTGGGGTTATTGCCGAGAGCGAACAGAAGGTAAGGTATAAGGTGCCTGAGGTAACGGGGGAGAATGTTTCGGTGGCTTCCGTTGAAACCTACGGCGGAAAATATGTTATAGTCACCCTTGACGGGCGGTTTGAAACTGCCGACAGCTCTGACATTACACTTAAGAAATATTCCGACAACTGGTATGATTTAAAGCCGGAGCTTTCCGACATAGAGGTTGTAAGCAACTTTTCGGCCTTAAACGACAAGGGTGTCACCGTTTTTGTGTATGAAATAAACGAGGAAATAGACGGCATAAGGGTCGTTCCCGACAGAACGGGAGAAAATTTCGAAGATTTGGAGGCGGCGGTTGAGCTTGCCGACAACTACCTCTCCTGGCAGATGGATCACGGCGGCTGGGACAAAAGCGTTGAGGAACAGGCGCTTGAAGCTTGGAACGGCACTGACCCTAAGAACAAATTTTCAGGCTGGTCAAGCGTAGACGGAGAGCCTATAGGCACCATCGACAACAGCTCTACCTATACCCAAATGCGTCAGATTGCGGCGGTTTACAGAGAGGTAAGGGACGAAAAATACAAGGAAAGTGTTGAAAAGGGTCTTGATTTTATATTTAAGCTTCAATATCCCTCCGGCGGCCTTGCCCAGGTCTATCCCCGAAGAGGAAATTATTCCGATTATGTAACCTTTAACGATAATGCAACGATAAGCACACTTATTATGCTTGAGGATATGGATGAGGGGGTTTATCCCTTTGATTCCGACATAATCTCCGAAGAATACAGGGAAAAAATCGAAGTCTGCCTTGACAAGGCCACAGACTACATTTTAAAGGCACAGATTGTTTCCGGCGGTAAGCTGACGGCCTGGTGCGCCCAGCATGACCCCGTTACCTATGAGCCTATGGGCGGCAGGGCCTATGAGCTGCCCTCCATAAGCGGAGCCGAGTCAAAGCCCGTTATCAAATTTTTAATGAACAGAAAGGAACAGACGGAGGAAATCAAAAACGCCGTTGAATGTGCAGTACAGTGGTATAAGGATTCGAAGATTAAGGGCTATACATACGTAAAGAAAGACCCCGACAACATTTATTTTGTTCAGGACGAGGATTCAAGTCTGTGGTACAGATTTTATGAAATAGGCACCAACAGGGCCATTTTCTGCGACAGGGACGGTGTTAAAAAATATGACCTTTTGGAAGTAGGCGAGGAGAGAAGAAACGGCTATACCTGGGCAGGAGCCTGGGGAAAGGATATTATAGAAATTTACGACACCGTAGGCTATTACCCCAACAGAATAGAAGCCGTTGCAACGGGAACAGCCTCAAAAACCGCCGAGGGCAAGACCCTTTCCCGGGGCAGTCAAATCTCCGCCGAAAGACAGCTTACTCTGTCGAAAAATTAAGAATTTTGAATATTATAGCTTACTTATAGATTGCTTATAATAATTTATTCAATTAATCACTTGACGGCAAGGGACTTGTGGGATATAATAAACATTAAGAATTTTCAGACTGGAGTGAATAAAAAATGATACTTAATTTGTTAAGCGGACTTAACGGAAGTCTTTCAGAGGCGGCGGAGGGAGCTGCTTCCGCGGCGGACGCTGTTTCCGAGGGTGTTACTTCGGCGGCTTCATCGGCTTCAAGCGGTTCTACAGGCTTCGGCCCCTGGTTTTGGGTAATTTACATTATAGGCCTTATTCTTCTTTTCTACTTCTTTGCTATTCGTCCCAACAAGAAGCGTGAGCAGGAAAGACAGGCTGTTAAAGAGGGCATTAAATTAGGCGACTGGGTTATTACAACCGGCGGCCTCTACGGCAAGGTTGTCAATATTTACGCCGATGAATTTATGGTTGAATTCGGAACAAACAAGAGCATAACAATACCTATCAGGAAAGACGACATTTTAGGAGCTAAGAAGCCCGAGCTTACAAACAATCCTCCTCAGGAGGTTGCTGACGAGCCTAAGAAGAAAAAGCTGTTCGGTATATTCTGATGCTTGATATAGCACTTTTGGGAACAGGGGGTATGATGCCTCTGCCTAACAGGTGGCTTACTTCCCTGCTTGTGAGATTAAACGGAAAGATGATTTTACTTGACTGCGGCGAGGGCACCCAGATTACAGCCAAGCTTATGGGCTGGGGCTTCAAAAATATTGACGCCATACTTATAACCCACTTTCATGCCGACCATATTTCCGGCCTGCCGGGTATGCTTCTTACAATAGGAAATTCCGACAGAACAGAGCCTTTAACCATTATAGGGCCTAAAGGTCTTAAGAACGTTGTTTCCGGCTTAAGAGTTGTGGCACCTGAGCTTCCCTTTGAAATCCGCCTTGTTGAAATAGAGGGAGACAGATTTGAGACGGAGCTTTGCGGCCTTAAAATAAAGGCTCTCAGGCTTAACCACAGAGTGACCTGCTACGGCTATTCCTTTGAGCTTTTCAGAAAGGGCAGGTTTTCCCCCGAAAGGGCAAAAGAAAACAATATTCCCCTTAAATACTGGTCAAGGCTTCAAAAGGAGGACAGGCTTACAGCCGAGGACGGCAGGGTCTTAACAAGCGATATGGTTTTAGGCCCTGAGCGAAAGGGTCTTAAGGTCTGTTATACAACAGACACCAGACCTACGGCGGCCATACCCGATTTTATAAGAGGAGCGGATTTATTTATCTGCGAGGGTATGTACGGCGACCCTGAAAAGCTTGAAAAGGTAAAGGAAAAGAAGCATATGCTTTTTTCGGAAGCGGCAAGACTTGCTGTCTCCGGAGAGGTAAAGGAGCTTTGGCTTACACACTACAGCCCGGCTCTTATGAACCCCAAGGCGGAGGTAGGCCTTGCCAGAGAAATTTTTAAAAATACCAAGGCTGCCGCCGACAGGTATAATATTACACTTAATTTTGCCGATGAATAAAATTAAAAAACCAAAGGGCGGTTCCTTAAGGATCGCCTTATTTGGAATTATATAAATTATAAATTGAAAAAGTGAGGCGGTTCATATGAAAATAAGCTTGAATAAGGACCCTGAAATCGTTGCCGCCATACAGGAGGGGCTTAAGCTAAAGGGCGGCTACTGCCCCTGCCGTTTGGAGAAAACGGAGGAAAACAGGTGTATGTGCAAGGAGTTTAGAGACCAGATAAAAGACCCGAATTTTGAGGGCTACTGTCACTGTATGCTTTATTATAAAAAACTGTAAATACGGGAGGTTTTATATTATGGAAATAACAATTACAAAGGAAAATTTTGAAACCGAGGTTTTAAAGTCGGATATACCTGTTTTGGTAGATTTTTGGGCGGTGTGGTGCGGCCCCTGCCGAATACTTGCACCTGTTATGAAAGAAATAGCCGAGGAAAACGAGGGTGTTGTAAAGGTAGGAAAGGTAAACGTAGACGAACAGCCGGAGCTTGCCATACGCTATAAGGTGGCGAGCATACCTACGGTTATACTTTTTAAGAACGGCGAGGCCGTGAACAAGTCAATAGGCTATTGCCCCAAGGAAGAAATTACGGCTATGCTTGAGCAGTAAAAACAAAAATAATTTATTTTCGTATATATTAAGGAAACGATGATTAATTCGCCGAAGCAGATTTGCCGCAGATTTTTTCGAGTGCAAGGAAAGCATTTGAGGGTGCAGCCGGAGCCTACGCTGAAAATGCGTGACGAGGCAATCGGAAAAATCGGCGGTGAAGCTGCGATGAGCCAATTAATCAGCGGTTCCTTAAAGGCAGGTGAAGAAATGACACGGGACACCGAGGCTATGACCGACTATGAGGTTGTTCAGTCGGTTTTAAAGGGAAACAAGGACGACTTTGAGGAAATTATAAAGAGATATAAAAACCTTGTTTTCGCCGTTATCCACAGAATGACAAACGACTATGACGAAGCAAACGACACAGCCCAGGACGTTTTCATAAAGATATACAAAAATTTGGATAAATACAACAGCGAATATAAGTTTGCCACATGGGTAATTAAAATTACAACAAACCACATTATTGACCTGAGAAGAAGAAAAAAACAGGACACCGTGCCTATGGACGAGGTTGAATTCGGGCTTTCCGGAGGAAGCTCTCCCGAGGATAAATATGTCAAGGAGGAGAGCAGCCGCGAGCTTTTCAGGCTCATAGAGGAGCTTCCCGAAATTTACAGAACGCCTCTTCTTTTATATCACAGAGAGGGCTTAAGCTATCTGGAAATAGCGGAAAAAACGAACGAGTCTATGTCTAAGGTAAAAAACAGAATTTTCAGGGGGAGGAAGCTCCTCAGGGAAAGTCTTTCAAAGGAGGGAATAGGAAATGGACTGCTTTGAAGCGGAAATAATTATGCTTAAAGAACTGGAGGGAACAACCTCGGACTATGAAACCGACAGGCTTATTTCCCATATGCTTTCCTGTCCCGACTGCTGCCGCCATTTCAGATTTTTAAAGAGTGTGCTTACGGAAAACAGCCGTGAGGTTCAGGAAAAACCTCAGGAGAAAATACAGGAAAAAATACAGGAGAGAGAAACGGCTTTTGTCCCTGAGAATTTTGAGGTTCAGGTTATGATGAAAATCAGGAACATAAACGCCGTAACTGTTATTAAAACAAGGGTGAAGTACAGATGAACAGAATTATAGAGGGAATACTCAAAAACGATATAGAAGCTGTTGACAGGGCAAGGAGGGAGGCTCCTCAGCTTCCCAACGAAAGGTATAAGGGGCTGACGGCGGTTTACTATGCCGCGAAATACGGCAATTTGGAGGTCAATAAGTATATGGTTGAGAAAACTATGTCCAAACTGAATATGCTTGACGAAAAAAAACGCTCCGTACTGTTTTATGCCGTTGAGGGGGGAGATTTGGAGGTTTGCAAATATTACGTTGAAAGAGTAGGTTATTCTCCCTTAACCGCCGACATAGACGGAGTTACGGCTTTTGAATATGCCAAGGAGCTTGGCAGGGAGAATATTTTAAAATATTTCGAGGAATACTGCGGCTTTAAATATGAAGAGGGTTATAAAAACCCCATAAGAAGGGGCTTTTACCCCGACCCCTCGATAGTCAGAGTGGGAGAGGACTATTATATGGTTAATTCCACCTTTGTTTACTTCCCCTGTATACTGGTTTCCCACTCAAAAGACCTTGTAAACTGGCAGGTTATAGGTCACGCAGTAACAAACCCGGACTGGGCGGAGCTTAAGGGGCTTGACGGGGGGAGAGGCTACTGGGCACCGGATATTTCATATTATAAGGGCAGATTTTACATTTGCGCCACCTACAGGAACAACGACGGCGAAAGGCTTGTAAGGTGGCAGATGGTAACAAGCTCCGAAAAGCCCGAGGGACCCTACGAAAAGCCTGTTTTTATAGATGTAGACGGAATAGACCCGTCCATATTTACAGACGATGACGGCAGCCGTTATATGCTTTTAAACAGGGGGGCAAGCATATTTAAGCTCAGCGGGGACGCAAAAGAGAGAGTCTCTGAGGTTTCTCTCTTATACTACGGTGACAACAAAAGAGCCCCTGAAGGTCCCCACCTTCTCAAAAAGGACGGATATTATTATCTCTTTCAGGCCGAGGGCGGAACGGGAGCAGGCCATATGATAAGCGTATCAAGGAGCAGAAAGCTTTTCGGCCTTTATGAACCCTGTCCCTTTAATCCTATAATGACCTATAAGGAGTTTCACAACCCCTGTATTCGCCGCTGCGGCCACGGCAAACCCGTTATGACCCCCGATGGCAGGTGGTTTATTGTCTATCTCTGTGGCAGGCTTTTAGACGGCAAATATACTGTTTTGGGGCGGGAAACCTGTATAGACGAGCTTGAATGGACGGCTGAGGGCTGGCCTGTTATAAACAAGGGCAGGGGTGCAAGCTCATTCGCAAAGTATCCCATTAAAAAACAGCTACTTGAAAACAATACAGACGAGGACTTTGACGGAGACGAAATCCCTACGGTATGGTACAACTTAAGAGGCCGTGATGAGGACACTTTCAGCATAGAAAACAGCAGGCTTATTATAAAGGGCAGCAAAGACGGCCTTGACTCTACCTCCTGCGGAAGTGTTCTCTTAAGGCGGCAGGAAAGCTTTGATTTTACCGCCGAAGCAAAAGCGGAGTTTAGCCTTTCCGAGGGGGGAAGTGCCGGGCTTACCTGTTATTATGACGAAAACAGCTTTTTTACTTTCGGCCTTAAAAGAGAAAAGGATAAAACCTTTATCGAGGTATGGGAAAGAATAGCCGACAAAAAATCCTTAAGCTTCCGTCGGGAATTTTCAGCCGAAAGCTGTGTTTTTAAAATCGAAACAAGGGGTCTTAAGCGGAGCCTTTACATAAACGGCAGTCTTATTTACACAATAGAGGACTCAAGCTATTTAAGCGACGAGGGCGTAGAGCTGGGAAAACGCTTCACGGGAGCTATGACGGGAATGTACTGCATCGGCGAAGGCTCAAAGGCTGAGTTTGACTGTTTTTATATAAAATAATACAATTTCTTGTTACGGAATGATTTGCAGGGTTAGTCTCCGCCCTAAAGACCGCAAGGGCGGAGACTAAATTTTCGATTCACTTTTGGCAAAATCTTTCGTAAATTCCCAAAGTAAATTCCGCTAATATAAAAAGTGAAATTAAGTATCAGAA
>JAJQFB010000031.1 GCA_021201395.1 Clostridiales bacterium
TTAAAGCTCTTCACACCGCAGGCCTTCTGCATCTCGACATAAAGCCGTCAAATTTTCTTGTTAAATATGACAGCTATAACCGAATAGGCTCAGGTGGCATATCCCTTTTTGATATAGACACACTGTATTCCTACGGCAGCAGTGCCTCTAAATATGCCGGAACGGAGGGCTACAGGGCACCGGAGATTCCATGCGGAAGAGCCGGCAATTTTTCCGATATTTATTCAATAGGGGCAATGCTTTTTAATGCCGCGGTTATTTCAAAGGATATTCCCGATGGTCTTTACAGGGATAAATATTATAAAGACATTGACCGTCTTGTACGCTGTTCGGAGCTGATTAAGGGTTCAGAGTCAAATTCCGATGTCTATCTTATGGCAAGGATTGCAAATATACTTAAAAAATGTCTTGCGAAAAAACCTGAAAACCGCTATGAAAGCTGCAGCAGTCTTATATCCGATTTAAATAAGGCTATTGTAAGAGCCGAACAGCACTCCGTTGCACCGGGGCTCATCGGTCAAAATAAAAAGCTTGCTATTATAGATGCAAACGAAAGGGGAATAAACGACCCTAAGATTGTAATACAAAAGCTTCTGTATGACCGCCCCCTTTATGATGCCGTTTCCGATGGTTCAATGGAAATAAATGTTTTGACTGTGGGTTCGGGAACCTACGGCCAGAAATTTATAGATATTTGTTTGCAGGCAGGGCAGATGAAAGATATTTCTCTTTGCATTACCGCTGTTTCCGATAATGCAGAAGAGGACAGAAGCAACTATCTCAGATTCAGGCCGGCCGTAAGCAAATTTGTTGATGTCTGCGGAGCAGCACCCCGGGAAGGCAAACAGACCTATGGGAAATTGAGGTTTTTGCCTATTCCCACGACTGAAAGAGCAGCCGAAAAAACAGTAAGCTTCAAAAGAGGCGGCTCAGCCGGAATAAAGGAGGAAAACAGGGCGTTGGTTTCGGCCCTTATATCCCAAGGAGAAAAAAGACCCTTTGACTATATATTTATAGCATTGGGAGACGATATGCTGAACAGAAGAACAGCCCTGCTGTTTGCGGAGGAAATCGAGGCAAAGTGGGGAAGGGAAAGAAACTGCCCCGTGTGCTATATAAGCGAAAGGACAAGAAAAGCCGGCAGAAAAGGCCTATGGCCCTATCCCGTCTGCATAAATCAAAAAATTACAGAGGATACTATTGACCCAAGGCTCAGACAGATGGCATTTAATACCCATATTTCATGGGAAAGCTCTCTTAATATGGATATAAGCAAAGCCTTTGAGAAATTTTGCGAAAATAAATATGAGTATTCCTCCTCGTTGGAATATGCATTGTCAATTAAGTATAAGCTGTACAGTATAGGCATAAAAACAGAGGACACCGATGAAGCGGCGGAGATTTTTTCAAGAGAGATTTTGGAGAAACGGTTAACAGATAAGGAGGCCGAAAGGCAGTTTAACGCTCTATCGGCTCTGGAACATCGGCGCTGGGTTGTAAGTCTTATTACAGAGGGGTGGACTCCGCCTTTAGACGAATCCGGCAAGTTAAGGCTTAAAACCTGTATTGAAAACGGAGCAGTAAGAAATGAAAGAGACCATACACACCCCTGTATTGTTTTCAGTACGGAGGAAGCGCCCCTAAACGGAGAGGGCTATGCCGCAGAGAACCGCAGAAAATGGGGCGAGGGCGATATAGACTTAAACCTTGACGATCTTGACCGTATGTCTGTAGAGCTGCACAGGCTTTTCAGAGCCGAAGCAAAGCGGTTTAAGAAAACAAACCCCATGCAGGGAAAGGATATAACGGCTGTAGAACAGCTTGTTTTCGGAAAGGACGAGGAGGTTATCCGCACATTTGAGTAGTTTAAGCTCTGTCTTAAAAATATACTCAGCGGAACAGAAGGCTATACAAGGCAATATAACCATTATGAAAGCATATTTAAGGATTCTCTCTCTAAAACAGACAAGGAGACGGAGCAGAAAATCAAGGACAGGCTGCCCTTAATCCGAAAGGCCTTTTTCCCGGTTACAGAGGCAAATTTATACCGAAATTATAAGGCATACGATGAGATTCTTGCGGAAAAGATACCCTTTATATTGACATATCGTTTTAAACCATCTATAGCCCTGGCCTTTGAGGACGGAAAGTATCAGAACGGGCGGAATGAAGCCGTATTTGCAAATGTTGCGGCGGCTACGGTTTTAAGCCCTCAAAGAATAAGCTTTTTGTATTATTTCGGACACAGCTCCGAAGCAAAGCCCCTTGTGCATAAGCTGTCGTCAGTGCTTAATTATCTCGGCAGCAGAAAAGTGCATTGTAAAGTGACCCTTGCGGCAGCTTTAGCGGAGAATATTGACGACAATAAAGCAAACGAGCTTTCTGATTCTCTTGAAAAGCTTAAAAACAAAGACCGCAGCGGCAATGCCGTTTTTGAGGACTACGATATTTTAAGCTGCCGTGACGAGAGTGAGGCTTCCGAGGTATTTCTTGAATATTTGAAACAGGTTAAGCCCGATCTCTATGACGGAACGACCTCTCTTTTTGACTCCGCCCTTGAAAACGGAAGATTTACGGGAGAGCTTATAAAGAGGAAGCTTCCTTATTTTGAATTTAATATGAGAGATAAGACATTTACAAAGCATATTAACTGTGATTATCTTAAATATATTAAGGACGGTTCCTACATACGGATTAACGATATGTTTTCACTTATGAACGCAAAGGTCAGCAAATATAACTTTCCGGAATTTGCAGACGACTATGAGAAGCTGTGGAATATTTATACGGGCTGTTATTTGTCGGATAAAAATTCCCGGAGCAAAAAGTTTGAAATAGGTATTTTAAACTGGAATAATTTGTGTATGGCTTTGGAAAAATATGATGAAAACCGGAATAAACTGGCCGAGTTTACGCTTGATGAAAAGGATAATTCTCCGCAGGAAACAATGTTTTATATCCTGCCGGATTATGTCTTTGATACGGTTAAATATATCATTTCAAAGCTTAAAGAATACGGAATTATTTCAGATGATTCAGAGGCCGTAAGCTATACAAGCGATAACTGCAAAGTAAAAATTACTGCACGCAAGAGCTTTGAAAAAGGTTTAAAAGACTTATTTTCAAATCCGCATTTTCTTATGAAATTTTACCGCACAGAGATTTCAAAAATATTATCTGACAACGGCGACATAATATTAATACGCTACTGCAATCTTAAGGTCGAAAACGCAAATATCGACCCGAACAAAAAAGGAATAGTCAAGCCTTTACATAATGTTCTGAACAGCCTGCAGGAAGAGGGATATATATCGATGCTTGAGTGGAACGAGGACGACCCCAAACACGTAAGCTTTCTCTATTCCTCTCCGAGAATCAAAAAGCTTCTTACAACGGCAGGGGAAATTTTGGAGATATATACATATTATCAGGTGCTTAAAACGGGCTATTTCGATGATGCCGCCTGCAGCTACGAATTTGACTGGGAGGAAGGCGGAGTAAAGAACGAGTTAGACATAGTGCTGACAAAGGGGTTCAGGTCTGTTATTGCGGAATGCAAGGCTGTTTATAAGCTTGAACTGGGATTTTATCATAAGCTTCACAGTATTGCGGAGCATTTCGGAATAGGAACGGTAAAGGTTCTTATAGGAAATACCTACAGGCGGAGCGATGAAAAAATAATGTCGGCAAATAAAATACAGCTTTCAAGAGGAGATCAGCTGAATATTATTACTGTTTCCGATGAAGCGGATATAACGGATATAGGAAACACGCTTGTTAAAATTATGAAAGATCACAAAAATTTATAAGGAGAGATGTGATGAGATATGCAGTTAAAATACCCCGAAAAATAAGGGCTTACCGCTTAGGTGATAAAAGTAAAGCAGAGCTTGAGCTGATTAGAGAGGGGGCCATAAAGCCTCTGTCCGGGGAAAGGTATGAGCTGTTTTCTCAAGAAGCAGTAAACGGAAGGGGAGAAATTGCCCTGAAAGGAGATTGCTTTAAGGTTGATACGGTTGAGGGCAGGCACTTTCCCTATCCCAATAAAAAGGCCTATTTTGAAAAACACCACAGACAACTGTATGAGGATTACTATGAAACAGTAAACAGCCCCGTGGGTGTATGGCAGTTTGGGGACGATATGTGCAATGAGGTTAAATTTCTCTTGGAAAACGGGAAAATGACCATAAACGAGCAGAATGAGTATGGATATTTTAATGCGGAGCTTTGGGCGCCCCCTTGACTGCCGCCAAAGACTCTTCGGTTATATTTTATCATATTGACTATGATAGTGAGGGAAATATAACGGACGTTGATTTTAACTTTGTAAACAGCCGGGAATTTAAAAATAATTATATTTTTTGCGGCGAATAACAGAATATAGAAAATATGTATAACCTACGGTATTCCGAGGCGGCGGAAGCAGAAATGCTTTTGCCCCTCGGTTTTTTTCACCCCTTTTTATAACGAAAAGAGACCGCTTATAATAAGCATTGTAAGATAAACGAAAGGTTCTCTGAAAAAGGAGGTATATAAAATGGCAAAAATTATGAATAAATTCACGGCAATTTTAACGGCAGGGTTTACGGCTTTTTCGTCTGTGGGGGTGTATGCGGCGGACATAGAGGCTTATCACAATACGAATATCGAGGCTTCGCAGGAAGAAAATATGCCTGCCGAAGATTACGGTATTGAAGAAGGAGCAGGAAATCCGAAAGATATGCCTGTTAAGCCCTATAATCAGCCGGATGGCAAAAGCTTTGACGATCACGGCGGAGCCGAAGAAGAAAGACGAATCGATACCGAACCCAAAGAAAAAGGCGAAGATGAACAGACCGAGGGCGGCGGCGAAAAATCGGAAAGCGCCAATGTAAGCGTGGATATAGATAATTCAAACAATGTGTATGTTGAAAACAACACAGGAACAATAAACATAAATATTTACAATAACATAGGCGTAAATATTGACACGGACGGCTCCGGTGAAGAATCCGATGTTGATATTATAACATACAATCAGATTCAAATTTCTGGAGATGAAACTGCGGAGGAAACCTCGGAAGAGACAACGGAAGCTATAACCGAAGCAACAACGGAAGCCTCGGTAAAAATTACAGCCTCTTCGGGAAAATCGTCATCAAAAAGAACCTCATCCTCCTCAGGCGGAAAAAGCGTATATTTAAACACTGCAAATAAAGCGGAGGCTCAGGAAGATGAGGCCGAATATACAGAAACCGAAAAAAAGGTTGTTTGTATGACAATAGGCTCTGATTTATTAAATATAGACGGCGAAAGCACCAAAACCGATTCAGCCCCCTATATTTCGGAAAGCTGCACACTTGTTCCCCCTGAGATGTATTTCAACGGTTTTCGACGCCGAAGTGGAATGGGACAGCGAAACAAAGACGGCTAAAATCAAAACCGAGGATACCGAAGCTGCATTTACAATAAATTCCGATAAAATGCTTATAAACGGAAAGGAACAGACCATACCCAAGGCGGCTGAAATTTCCGGCGGAAGAACCTATATTCCCCTTAGGGCTATCGGTGAGGCTCTCGGTGCAAATGTAAGCTGGATTCCCGACAGCAAGTCAATATTTATTATTAAATAACAAAAGGAGGCTTTCAAAATGAAAAAATTATTAAAAATACTGACAGTGTATATAGGCGTTTTATCGGCGGTAAGTCCCGCCTTCGGCTCGGCGAGTTTCAGCTACAGCAGCAGTAATGAAGTATCCATAAACCCCGACAGTGATTTTCAGATGGAAAATATATACTATTATTCCTCAGCGGACAAATCGGCGGAGCATACGGCGGTTTTTGAAATAGGCAAGGCATACGTAAAGGCAGACGGTGAAGCAATAATTATAGATGAGGCACCCTATATAAGTCAGGGAAGAACTATGCTGCCCTTAAGAGCGGCGGCGGAAACCCTTAAACTGTTTGAAAACAATATAAACATAAGCTGGGACAGCGGCAGTAAAAAAGCCTCTGTAATATACGGCGGAAATGAAATTGTTTTTACCGCAGACAGCAAGGTGTATACGGTAAACGGAGAAAGCAGAACTATGGAGGGAGGAACACCCGAAATTACAAACAGCAGGGTATTTATAACCTTAAGAACACTTGCAGACGCAATGGAGCTTAATATAGTTTGGGATAATTCGGATAAAACAATAACCATAACGAACAGTTGACGGAACACTCTTGTAATAAACAGGTGAGAGCTTCCGAAAGACTCTCACCCCTAATTTCCAAGCAAAGGACAGTGTTAATATAAGAATGTAAACAAAAACAACAGCTTTTAAGGAGGTATGCAGTATGAAAAAAGGTATAATTGCCGCAATAGTTATCAGTATAATTACAGTATTGAACGCAGGAACGGCGCTTGCAGCGGTTGACAAAACCGACATAAACAGCTTATACGGAAATGAGGCAACTGCTGTCAGCGAGGAAAGGGATATTTTGAACAGTAATATTTTCGAAGAAACGGAGATAAAGGCTTATTTAAAGAAGAATCCGAGTATAGGTTCCCTTTGCCCATACTGCGGACAGCGTCACGACAGAAGTCTTTACGGCGTAGAGCTTTACAAAAACATCTTTGTAAAAGAATAATACAAATTATGTTGAGTAAATCGCCTATGCAGGAATATAGAAGCCGCCCGGCAGGGGAAGCGGTGAAGCTTAAGAAAGGAGGTTTTGAAAAAGCTTCACCCCTGATTCAAAAGAAAAAGCCGGGTATATAATCAACAATGTAAACAAAAACAACAAACTATCTAACTTTTCAGGAGGTATGAAAATTATGAAAAAGAATTTAACAGCAGCTTTAATCATCAGTGCAATGACAATCTTAAACACAAGCTCGGCCTTTGCAGGAACAAACATATCCAACATAAGCTCTGCGGACATAAGCGGTTCTTATGTAGGAACAATCGTTTCACAGGAAACAAGTTCAATATCCGCGAGAGGAGGCGACATAAACATAACCGATGTGTCGGTTGACACCATAAGCGGCAGCATAGTAGACACCGGCATTTATGTAAAGTCAAAGACCATAGAGGCGGAGGGCAGAAACATAAACATAACTTCGGCAGATGCCCTCGGTGTTGACGGTTCTTTGGCTGACACTCTTGTAAACGATGTTTATAAGAGCATAAACGTCAGAAACAGATAAAGGCCGAGAGAACGAAAAAGTAAAAAGGTAAAAAGCAAAAGGGCTTTTCGGCAGGACTCAAACAGCCGGGTCTTGTTAAAAAGCCCTAAAGCTTAGGACATTGAAGTAAAAAAGGAGGGTTTGCAATGAAGGGTTTTATGAGAAAAATTATATGTGCGGCAATTTCGGCCGCCGCTTTGGTTTCAGGCTCCTGTTCGGTTTTCGGAGGAGAAATTGATTCCTCTCTGTACTCCAAAGATTCCTCGTATATAGAAAGTTTAAACGGCAGAGTTGAATTAAGCAAGGAAACCGACATAAGAATTGAAAACGAAACCGCAGGCTCGGTGACGACCAAAAAGGTAACGGTAAACAATCAGAAAATTTCGGGAAGCGGTGAAGCGGTTATCTCAAACAAAACAGAAACAGAATACAAAAATGTTAAGACACCGGTTATAGTCGATTTGGAGATAGACATAAATACTCCGATCGTTTACGGAGATGACATTGATGTTACGGTAGAGAATGAATCCGAAACGACATTTGAAGATGTTGAGGCGGCTTATATTTACAAATACGGATACAGCTATAACAATGTAATAAGCCTGCCCTATTTCGACAGCGACGGAAATATAATTTACACAAACGGATAAAGGGGGAATTAAAATGACAGCAAATAATTTCAGAAAGCTGACAGGTATTATAACAGCTTTAGCTATGACAGCGGTTTGTACAGGCAGCGTATTCGGCTCGGTAAGCATTACAAATTCTTCAGGCAGCAAAACAGAAATTAAGGACGGAAGCAAAACCTCTGTTGTTATAGAAAAACGAGAGCTTAGCAACGGTAAAATATGGAGCAGCATCATATTAAACGGAGTTTTTATTCACAAGCCTTCCAAAACAGAAAGCAGAACTATAAATTCGGCAGAGGAGAGAGGTGAGGCTGAAAGCCAAGAAGAAATTAAAGGTAAAGATACAGATGAAAACATTGAATACAGCGAATATGTTTATGAAGCAGTGAAGCTTACAAATGCCGAAAGAGCAAAGTACGGGCTTACGGAGTTTAAAATAAGCGAAAATCTCACGAAAGCAGCCCGGGAACACGCAGAGGATATGTCTGAAAACAACTATTTTCTCACATCTCGTCAAACGGAGATACTCTTGAAGAAAGGGTCGGGGACAACAGCTATATCTGCCTCGGAGAGAACATAGCCTGCGGCTGCTCTACAGCGGAGGATGCAGTTGAGGGCTGGATGGCCTCCGAAGGACACAGAGAAAACATACTCAGCAAGGACTTCACGGAAATAGGAATAGGATATAAAAACGGATATTGGGTTCAGACTTTCGGAGGATAAATTGAACCAAAGAGAAAATATAAGAAAGAAAACAATAAATAAACAGCATAGAGAAACCTTTTCGGCAAAAGCTATGAAATAAATTTTGCCGAGGAGGCTTTTAAATATGTTGAAAATCGGTATTTGGGATTTTATTTTTACCGCCCATTCGGAGGATACAGAGTTCCCCGAAGCAGCAAAAAAACAACAATAAATTGTATCCGCGGTTGCACTTAAGTATAAAATATTGTATAATATTAAGAAAACAAAGAAATTTTATCGGAATAAATTATGAGGAGGTGCGGTTATGAAAAACAATGAAATATTTATTTTGCCTAAGGATTTCGGAAAGAAAAGACGGCTTGCGAATATATATATTTTTTCGGCACTGACATTAATCGGCATAGTAATTAATGTTATGTTTTTCAGAAACGAAAGTCTGTTTTTAGATATTTATTCTATTATTATGCTTATTTTGCTTCTTATAATTAATTTTTTTGGTCACAAAATTTATTATGCGGGTATATTTAAGATGTGCAAGGCTTTATAAGCCCCGGCATGAAATTCGGAATGAGGAGTAAGGGCTATGAGAAAAAGAATGATAAGAATATTTATAAGCTCAACCTTCGGTGAGTTTGAAAATGAGCGAAACTATCTCGAATCAACTGTTTTTAAAGAGCTGGAGGCTCTTTGCCGAAAAAATTCATTTTCCTTTCAAATAATAGACCTGCGCTGGGGAGTTTCCCGACAGGCCGCCTTAAACAACCGGACAGTTGAAATATGCTTTGATGAAATAGAAAGATGTCAGAAGCTGTCTCCCAGACCAAATTTTATTGTAATGGTGGGAAACAGATACGGCTGGCGGCCTTTACCCACTTATATTCCGAAAGATGAATGGGAGAGCATAACATCACAGGCTTCCCCGGACAAATATAGGCTTCTTTCCGAATGGTATTTTCTTGATGAAAACGACCTTTCGGAAAGATATGCACTTAAGCAGCGAGATGGAAACTTTCTCGATAATGAGGTGTGGGCAGAAAAAGAGGAAGAACTTCGCACCTGTCTTTTTGCCCTTGCGGAAAAATATCTGAATGACAAAAAAGCTTTGCAAATACGGGGCTTCGGCTACAGAGCAGGAAATTTACAAGGGGCTTTTCGAGGCGGAGGACGCAAAGAACCACACTTTTGTTATGATTAAGGAAGGCATTATAAGCAATGAATCGAAAGATGACCTAACAGCGGCAAACAGGCTTAAGATCCGCCTTAAAAGGGAGCTTGGTGAAAATGCGGATAAACAGTTGTGTACATATAATGAGGGCGAAAAAATTTATGGGGAAAAGCTTAAAAACTTTCTTGAGGGTATAATAAGGGAACAGATTAAAAATGCCGGCGGTATAGATTCAAGCCGTGAGGAAGAAGGAGCTTTTGAAAATGAATGGACATATATAAAGACGGCCTATAACGAACGAAGAGGAATAGACGAAGCTTTTGAGACCTTTTGTGAAAAACACAGGGGAAGAGCCGTCTTGGTTACAGGGGCTTCGGGAGTGGGAAAAAGCTTTTTTCTAAAGCATTGGGCCGAAAAAAACAGAGGCTGCTGCATCGGTTTTTTCCCCGATATTCTGCCGTCCCGCAGCAGACTTTCCGACGGGTTTATGTTCTGCTTTAAAAATCTTGAGGACAAGGGGCTTTTAAGCCATACAACAGACCCCGCTTCTTTCGAGAACATAAGCGAATGGCTCCTTGCCCACCTAAAAAACATAAAATCCCATAAAGGCAAAAAGCCTGTAACTTTAATTATAGATTCTGTTGAAAATATTTCGGATATACACCGTTTTCCTCTCAATATTTTAAAGGAAAGACTTTCCCCCGATGTGACCCTGATTATAAGCTGTATAGACAAATTAAACTTAGGCATAGGAAGGGAAGCCGAAGAAATACCCTGTTTTGAAATAAAGAAAATGGACAAAAACAGCACAATGGATATGCTTAAGGCGAAGCTCAGGGAAAGAAACCGAAGGCTCAGTCCCGTTCAGCTTGAAAATATACGTTCGCTGATTTCCGAGGAAAATACACCTCTGGATACGGAAATTTTAGCTGAATTTTGCAAAAGCATAAAAAGCGGAGAGCGGATTTCTTTTGAGCTTCAAACATATATGTTTACATATCAAAACAGCCTCATAAGAGCCCGGCTTGAAAGTCTGGGAAGGGAGGGCTATTCTGTTTTATACCGCCATGCTTTGGGTTATTTGGCTCTTTCCGCAGACGGACTTTCGGAAACGGAAATGCTTGATTTGCTTACAAGGGACGAGGATGTAATTAAAGAGGTTATGGACGAAACCAAAAAAACAAGCGGAAGAAACCGAAGTTTTACTGTGATCCCTACGGTTTTGTGGGCGAGAGTATATTATGACATAAGGGAAAACCTTTCAGAAATTTATCAGAGAGGAAAGCTTCTTATGCGTTTTCGCCACCAAAATTTCGGAAAGCATATACTCGAAATGTCAGGCGGAAAAATTTACACTTTGGCACGCAGAATGCAGGCTTATTTTGAAGAAGCAGAGTGGAACAGCATTTCAGATGTGGGGGAGGCCGTGCCGAATTTAAGAAAAATAAGAGAAAGCTATAATATAGACAAATTTTCAGACGATAAAAAGGCTTTGCGTAAGCTTTTGGAAAATCCGCTTTATACAGACGGCTGCATACGCTGCGGTATGTATGAGGACGTTGTTTCTCAAATTTCCGATTTTTTTAGATAATTCAGATAAAAACCTGCCTGTATCCGAGGCAATATTAAGTCTCCTTAAAAATAAGGCTCAGCTTTTCCAAACCTTCCCCGACAGCTATATACAGGCCGCTGCCGGAGAGGGGCTTGCAGGGACTGGGGAAGTGAAAAGTACGGGAAAAAGTTATTTTTTTTGCTTCGGAAACACCTCAAAACGAATTTGTACCTATGAAAGCCGAGGGAACCTCTTTCGCCGTAAATAAAAATAAAATTCTCGCCGCACTTTCCGGCGGAAAAATCAGATTGTATGATATGAACACATATACGCCTCTTGATTCTTTTTGTAAAACGGGAACGGACGACGGAGTTTTATACTGGGAGAATGATGAACTGATTTTCAGAGCCGAATATATCCGCATACATTACAGATTTTCAAACAGACAGCTTTATGAGACTAACCGCGAGGAAACGCCGAGTTATACGAATTTAATTTACAACGGCAAGGGCTTCCTTCCTAATACAAGTCTGACTGAGATTAATATTTTTAATGCACCGAGTCTGACCGAAGGAACATTGAGATATTATGATGAGGGAACAATGAAAGAAATATATTTTCCCATAGGCGGCGAAGGAAATATAAAGCTTAGGAAGTTCGGTTCCAAGCTTGCGGCGGTGACAGACAGCTCCCGTGCTAAGGTTTATGACCTTGAACTTAAAACGGTATTGTCAGAATATCACTATTTGATGATCAAAAACGTATATTGGTCGGAAACAGGCGAATATTTACTGCTGATTCTTACAAACGGAAGAGTTGCTCTTGTGCCTGCCGGTAAAGACAACAGGGAAATAGAATTTAGCGAAACGAACCAAGGTAAAAAGCCTTTGGATATACTTTATGAAGATGTTAGGAGCGCCCGGTGGCTCTCCCTCCTTGGGATGGAAAGGCTTTTGGATATACTTTATGAAGCAGTCAGCAGTTTCAGACACCCCATCCCCGGGCTTGGAAAGCCTTTGGATCTACTTCATGAAGCAGACGGTGTTTCCATTCTGTTCAGCGAAATCATTTTTCCAAAAAAAGGAGATTGCCCCATAAGAGACGCCGATTGGAAAAACACAGCAAGAAAGCCTATATTTGCTGCCTTTTCAGAGGGAAAGGGTCTGATTGCCTGCTATTACAGATACGGCTGTGAAAGCATTGTTGTACTTTATAACATAAAGGAGGGAAATAAGCCCGTAACCTTTTTGACAGAGCCTATATATGAGAAAGATTCCGTTAATAAGCCGTTTTATTTTGATGAGGACGGTGAAAAGCTTGTGTTGATTTCCTCCGGCAGAAGAATTGTTTTGAATACGGAAAATTATCTCTGGAAAAAAGACGGCAAGCACACCCTCGAAAAGAAAAGTGCTATTGAAGAAGATATAACCGAAAAATATTTTTCGGAAATGAAAAAATGGCTCCCTCAGAATATAAATATGCTGCAGCTTCAGCCTGTCAAAAAATCTCTTAAGGATAAGGCCTCAGATATTTGTTTCTCCGCTTTGATGCTGCTTATGTTTCCTTATACACATAGCCTGAAATCACGTATCAGTCCCAAAGAGTTTGCGGAACAGAGGCTTAAAGGACTCAGGCTTGAAAAGCAGGGAAGCTTATACTGGCTTGTGGACACAGACAACGGCATAATTCAGGTGTTTGACAGCAGAGGCAAGTGTCTTTGCAGAGAACAGACGGGAGAAAAAATTTTGGCATATGAACTACAGGGAACCTCCCTCAAATTTTTAAGAGACGGAACTTTCTCTTTTGAAACCGCCGAGCTTTGCCGGCTGTCTTAGGGAAGCGATAAACAGTTTGCCGAAGCTGTGAAGAGCTGATTAATCAGCGGTTCCTTAATCATTGCTTCCTTAATTCTTCTTTTCAAAATATGTTTTTATTGCAAAAATTCAGATTGTTATGTATAATTGATATAATGACGATTGGCGGTGAAAATATGGAAAAGGTTCTGACAACTGAGGGCGTTGTTGAAAGCATAATATATTCCAACCCGGAAAACGGCTACTGTGTTTTTTCTCTTTCCGACGATGAGGGAGAGGGAAAAGAGGCAGAGCTTGTCTGCGTGGGCTATCTGCCTGATTTAAACGAGGGAGAAAGCATTAAGGTAACGGGCAGCATAATAAACCACCCCTCCTACGGCAGGCAGTTAAGCGTTGCGGCCTATGAGAAAACCCTGCCCAAAACGGAAAGGGGCATAGAAAAATATTTGGGCTCCGGTCTTATAAAGGGCATAGGGGCAGGGCTGTCCAAGCGGATTGTAAAAATGTTCGGGGACAAGACCTTTGACGTTATAGAGGAAAACCCTATGCGTCTGGCTGAGGTTCGGGGCATAAGCAAGGAAAAGGCTATGGATATAGGGGCGGTTTTTCACGAACAGGCGGAACTGAGGCGCGTCATTGTCTATCTTGACCGCTACGGCATAAGCCCTGTTTACGCCATGAAGATTTTCAGGCGTTACGGCGAAAAAGCCATTGAAACCGTAGAGAAAAACCCCTACAGGTTAGCTGACGAGATTCAGGGCATAGGCTTTAAAATTGCGGACGGAATAGCCTTTAATATGGGGGTGGAGGCGGATTCTCCCTTCAGAATCAAGGCAGGCATAAAATATGTTTTGAATTTGGCCTCCCAAAGCGGCCATACATACCTGCCCCTTGAAAGTCTCATTAAAAATACAGTAACTGTTTTGGGGGTCGGGGAGGAGCTTATCTCCGACGTAACCTATGAAATGGGGGCGGAGCAAAAGGTTTTCTGTGAAAAGCGTCAGGAGGAGGTAAGGGTATATTTAAACATATACTACTATGCGGAAAATTACACAGCAAGGAAGCTTTTGGAGCTTGAGCGGACGGCTGAAAAGACTGCTTTCGATTTTAAAGAAGATATGAACTATTTGGAGAGGGACTGCGGCTTATCTCTTGCCTATGAACAGAAAACAGCCGTTAAAGAGGCTATGGAAAACGGGGTCTGCGTTATAACAGGCGGCCCGGGAACGGGAAAAACAACTACCATAAACGCCATTATAAAGCTTTTACAGGCTGAAAACAATGAGATTGTTTTAGCGGCTCCCACAGGCAGGGCGGCAAAGAGAATGACAGAGGCCACAGGTCTTGAAGCCAAAACCATACACAGGCTTTTAGGCACAGGTTTTTTGGCGGAAAACAGCCGTCACCAAACCTTTGAAAAGGACGAGGACAACCCCATAGAGGCGGACGTTGTAATAGTTGACGAAAGCTCTATGATAGACCTTATGCTTATGTACAGCCTTTTAAAGGCCGTACCCCATGGGACGAAGCTTATAATAGTAGGGGACTCCTATCAGCTTCCCTCCGTAGGGGCAGGCAGTGTTTTAAAGGACATTATAGCTTCGGGCTGTATAAAGGTAGCCAGGCTGACGGAGGTTTTCAGACAGGCGGCCGAGTCCGACATCGTTATGAACGCCCACAAAATAAACAGAGGGGAATACCCCGATTTAAGCAAAAGAGGCAGCGACTTCTTCTTTATAAAGCGTCTTGACATAAATGAGGTTATAAACGAAATTGTAGGGCTTATAAAGACGAGGCTGCCGGGATATTTAGAATGTGACCCCATTAAGGACATACAGGCTTTGACGCCTATGAGGAAAAATCCTCTCGGTGTTGCAAATCTTAATTTGGTTTTGCAGGAGGCCCTTAACCCCAAAAGCAGCTTTAAAGCCGAAAAGGAATACCGAAACACTGTTTTCCGTGAGGGCGACAAGGTTATGCAGATTAAGAACAACTACAACATTATTTGGAGCATTATCGAACAGGGTCAGATTGTAGACGAGGGAACGGGAGTTTTTAACGGCGACGAGGGAATTGTTTTAAGAATAAACAGCGGCGATGAATATATAGAGGTGGTTTTTGACGAAAATAAACACGTCAAATATGACTTTTCACAGCTTGAGGAGCTGGAGCTGAGCTATGCCGTGACGATTCACAAATCACAGGGCAGCGAATACAGGGCGGTTATAATCCCCGCTTTTAACGCCCCTGCAAGTCTCCTTTCAAGGAACCTGCTCTATACCGCCGTAACAAGGGCAAGGGAACTCTGTGTTATCGTGGGCAGCCCAAATATTATAAAGAGAATGATTGACAACAACAGAGAAATAAACAGATATTCGGCTCTGTATGACAGGCTTAAGGAAATGGAAGAGATTTTATGATTAAGGCGTTGGAAACCATATTGGATATTGTTTACCCCAAAAGGTGCTTATGGTGCGGCGAAATTCTTGACTTCGGCGGCGGAGAGCCTTTCTGTGTAAGCTGTAAAAACAGGCTCGAGGGCTTCGGTTCCCTTGAATACAGAGACGAAAGGGGTTTCGCTCTTTTTAACTATGACGGAGAAATAAGAAGCAGAATTTTGAGCCTTAAATATGACGGCAGACACGACCTCGGAACAGCTTTCGGTTATTTGATTTACAAGGCCTTTGTTGAAAACGGCTTTAAAATGGATTTTGACGAGGTTCTGCCCGTAGCCATAAGCAGCAAAAGGCTAAAGAAAAGAGGTTATAACCAAACAGAGCTTATGGCGGAGGAGTTTTCACGGCTCAGCGGTATTCCTGTAGGAAAGGGTCTTATAAGAATCAAGGAAACCCTGCCTCAGAATAAGCTGAATATTGACGAGAGAAAAACCAACGTCAGGGACGCTTTCGGAACCGACCGCTCATTTGAGGGCAAAAGTCTCCTGTTGATTGACGATATTTATACAACAGGCGGTACCATAGACGCCTGCTTCGAGGCTCTTTACTCGGCAGGGGCAAAGACCGTTAAATTCTGCACCGCCGCCAAAACTTATTTTAAAAAGGACGGATAACGTATAAACAGACGGGGCTGCCGCTTTTGTAAACAAAATACTCTTAAGGGCATATATTTAAATAAAAGCTATATTCGGAGTGATTTTTTTGTATTACAGAGCGGCAAAAAACAGAAGCTATATAAATTCACAGGTTGACAGGTGGCTTAAAGGGGGAGTGATTTCTCCCGAAATGGGCAGGGGGCTTAAGGCCTCGGTTTATATGGGGGATTTGGAAAGAGGGGACGACCTTATAAGGGGCTTTAACAACTTTACGGAGTTCAGCGATGAGACGGAAGAAGCCGATGAGGCCGGTTATACTCAAAACGCCGAAAGTCCTGTTTCCGATGGCAGAGGGGGCTATGTTCCAAACGGAGGTGCGGCTATGCATCCCGAGGGAGAGAGAAGCCGTCTCGATGCCATAAGCTATGACGGTGTTTACAACAGGGATGTAAAGCTTATGCACGAGCTCTACGGCAGGATAAACGCCTTTTTATACCCCATAGCAGTCGAAACAGTAAACGAAGCGGAATACCCCGGAAGCACGGTTTATGACTATGATCTGCCGGAGAGAGAGGGTTCTCAGGGGGGAACAATAAGGGATTTTGAAATAACAAGAGACAGGCTGAACCAGATGATTGACAAAGTTTATGAAAAAGCCGTTATGATGTCCGACGATATAGACGAGATTATGAATGACGACAATGAAATGACAGCAGGAAACACACGGGAGGAGCTTTTGAGGGCGGCTATAGAGAGCCTTCTCCTTACGGAGCTTTTTATATCAAGGCGGCCTTTCTACAGGCAGACCGCCGAGGTTTACAGATTTTTCGACGGACGTTATGACGGTATGAACCCCTCATATTAATTCTTAAATTAAAAACTGCGAACCGCCGATTGAGGAAGCGATGATTAATTTTGTGAATTAATCATCATTTCTTTAAAAATTAACTTTACATTTGCCCCAAAAAAAAGTATAATCTATATTATATACAGGCATATAGGAAAAGTACAGAGGTACACTTATGACAAACTTGCTTTACCCAAAGGAATATCTAAATTCCTACCGCGACCTTAAACCCGAAAGACTTAAGACTCTTAAAATTAAAACGGTTATATTCGATATAGACAATACTCTCGTTCCTTATTTTGTAAAAAAACCAACAAAAGAGGTTTTGGATTATTTCGGAAGCCTCAAAGCGGCAGGCATAAATACAGCCGTTCTTTCAAACAGCAGGCCGGAAAGAGCCGAAGAGTTTTGCCGGGGGCTTGATATTCCCTTTGTTTCGAGGGCAAAAAAGCCTTTAAATAAAGGGCTTAAGAAGCTTATGAGAGAGCTTTCTTTAAAGCCCGAGGAAGCCCTTATAATAGGGGATCAGATTTTTATGGACGTTCTTTTGGGAAACCTAAACGGAATTTATTCTGTTCTTGTAAAAAAGGCGGATAAAAAAGACGAGCTTATAACCGCAGTTAAAAGGCCTCTTGAAAAAATCGTTCTTTTCTTTTATTTAAGGAGGGGCAGGAAATGACAAATACAAATACAAATACAAATATAATAAATTCCATATCGGGAAGCACGAAAATCTACGGCGTAATAGGCGACCCCATAGGCCACAGCTTTTCTCCCGAAATACATAACGCTGTATATTCCCTGACCGGGGAGAGGGCGGTTTATGTTCCCTTTAACGTAAAGAAAGACGGTCTTGAAGCGGCAGTAAAGGGTGCTTACAGTTTAGGCATAAAGGGCTTAAACGTTACCCTGCCCCACAAAAAGGAAGTAATTAAATACCTTCGGGGGCTTGAGGGGGACTCAGGGCTTATAGGGGCGGTAAACACCCTTAAATATACCGAAAAGGGATATATTGGCTACAACACCGACGTCACAGGCATAGAATACAGCTTTTCCACCCGTGGTATAAGCCTAAAGGACAGGACGGCTCTTGTTTTGGGCGCCGGGGGAGCCTCGGACGCCCTCTGTGCAGCTCTCTTAAAAAACGGAGCAAAGCGTATTTACATAGCAAACAGAACCTTTGAAAAGGCTCTGGCTCTTAAAGAGCTTCTTGAAAAAAGCTATAATACCGAAATTATACCCCTAAGCCTTGAGGAGGCCGAAAAAGTCGGAGACGCCGACATTGTCTTAAACGGAACAACCTTAGGCTTCGGTAAAAATTCCGGGCTTTCCCCCTTATCCGAGGCTTTCTTTTCCCGAAACCGAATCGAAATCTGTTTCGACGTTATATATACCCCTTGGGAAACAAGGCTTTTAAAGGACGCAAAGGAGGCAGGAGCCTTTTGTATAAACGGCTTCGATATGCTTATTTATCAGGGAGCGGCTTCCGCTGAAATATGGCTTTCAAAAAAATATGATGAAAGCTTTTTAAATAAATTAAAAAATAACCTAAAAGAACAATTTTTAACCACACAGAAAGGAAATTAAAAATGAACAAAATTTACACGGAAAAAAACATTATTTTTATCGGCTTTATGGGAAGCGGAAAAACAACAATCGGCAGAAAATTAGCTATGATTTTAAAGAGAAAATTTATCGATATGGATATGCAGATACAGGATTTTTATCATATGTCAATAGCCGATATGTTCAAGGAATACGGAGAGGATTTTTTCAGAGAACAGGAAAGCGCTCTTTGCGTAAACTTAGGCAAGGCCTATAAAAAAATCATCGCAACCGGCGGCGGTGTTGTTTTGAACCCCGAAAACATCGTAAATCTCAAAAAGAACGGAATTATTGTTTACCTAAAAAGTACACCCGAAAGCATATATGAAAACACAAAGTTTGACAAGACCCGTCCTCTGTTAAACGTAGAGGACAAGCTTAACGAAATTTCACAGCTTTTGGAAAAAAGAGCGCCTATTTATGAAGAATGTGCAGATCTTATCGTAGATGTATCCGAAAGAAATATTGACAGGTGTGTTCAAAACGTAATAGACTCCATTACCGAATATTTAAACGAGGACGAAGCCGTAAAAGCCCCCAATGTAAAGAAGGTAAGAATTATAAACGGCCCAAACATCAACTTTACGGGCTTGAGAGAAAGAAGTATCTACGGCAATTTAAACTACAGCCAAATTATGGACAAGGCTAAGGAAAAAGCACTTGAGCTGGGCTATGAAATAGAAATTTTCCAGTCAAACCACGAGGGTGAAATTATAGACTATATACAGAAGTGCTGTTATGAAAAGGTAAACGGCGTTGTAATTAACCCCGGTGCTTTTACCCACTACAGCTATGCCATAAGAGACGCCATAGCTTCCGTTTCGCAGATTCCCTTTGTGGAGGTTCATATGAGCAATATCCACAAGCGCGAGGAATTTCGCCATACCTCCGTAACCGCTCCCGTCTGTGCAGGGCAGATGTGCGGCTTCGGCTCTTTAGGCTATGAACTGGGACTTATAGCGCTTAAAACACTTATGGTATAATACTGTATGATATTTATAATATACAGGGACTGCCGTTTACTCTTGCAGACGGCGGCCTAAAATTATTTGTAAAGTTCACTAAAATTGAGGCTGTTAAAATATTATTTTACAAAAACTTTAATAAAATTTATCAAAACCCTATTCAAAGAGCAACTTTTTATTTGACGTATTAAAATGAATGTAGTGTAATGATTGAAAACATTTTATTTATACATATCTTATATATATTGGGAGGAATTTAAAAATGAACAGAGTATATAATTTTTCGGCAGGTCCGTCCATGCTGCCTCTTCCTGTTCTTAAAAAAGCACAGGACGAAATGCTGAGTTATGGTGATACAGGTATGTCGGTTATGGAAATGAGCCACCGTTCAAAGGCTTATGACGATATTATAAAGGATGCGGAAAGGCTTTTAAGAGAGCTTATGAACATACCAGACAACTACAAGGTTATGTTTCTTCAGGGCGGCGGCTCCACACAGTTTGCAATGGTAGCTTTAAACCTTTTAAACGGCTCCAAAAAGGCTGACTATGTTAAAACAGGCCAGTGGGCAAAGAAAGCGGCTGCCGAAGCTTCAAAATACGGCGAGATAAATATTGTGGCTTCCTCCGAGGACAAGACCTTTTCCTATGTCCCCCTTTTGGACAAGAGCAAATTTACCCCGGACGCAGACTATTTCTATATCTGCCAAAACAACACAATCTACGGCACACGCTACACAGAGCTTCCCGATACGGGCTCCGTTCCCCTTGTAGCCGACCTTTCCTCCTGCATTATGTCAGAGGTAACGGACGTTTCAAAATACGGTCTTATTTTTGCAGGGGCTCAGAAAAACGTAGGCCCTGCAGGTGTTACTATTGTTATTGCAAGAGAGGATCTTTTAGGCAAGGCTATGGACATTACTCCTACAATGCTTGACTATAAGATTCACGCCGACAACGGCTCGCTTTACAATACACCTCCCTGTTATGCCGTTTATGTTGCAAAGCTTGTTTTTGAATGGCTTAAGGATATGGGCGGCGTTGCCGAAATGCAGAAGATAAACGAAGAAAAAGCAGGGCTTCTCTATGACTGCCTCGACAATTCCTCTATGTTCAAGGGTACTGTAGTCCCCAAAGACCGTTCCCTTATGAACATACCTTTTGTAACAACAAAGGGCGACAAGGATCTTGAAGCTAAGTTTGTAAAGGAAGCGGCGGCTTCCGGCCTTGTAAACCTTAAAGGCCACAGAACCGTAGGCGGAATGAGAGCGAGCATATATAACGCTATGCCTGTTGAGGGCGTAAAGGCTCTTGTTGATTTCATAAACAAATTTGAAAAGGAAAACAAATAAAAGAGATTTGAGGAGATTTTAGTATGTATAACATATTGACACTTAATAAAATTTCAAAAAACGGTTTAAATGTACTTACGGATAACTGTGCTTACGGCGACAATGTTGAAAATCCCGACGGAATACTTTTGAGAAGCTATAAAATGCACGATATGGAGCTTCCGGAAAGTCTCCTTGCGGTTGCACGCTGCGGCGCAGGGGTAAACAATATTCCCCTTGACAAATGTGCAGACAAGGGTATTGTTGTTTTCAATACTCCGGGAGCAAACGCAAACGCAGTTAAGGAGCTTGTTCTCACGGCTCTTCTTATTTCCTCGAGAAATATTATAGGGGGCTATAACTGGGTTCAGGGCCTTGAGGGAGATGTTTCCGCAAAGGTTGAAAAGGGAAAGTCGCAGTTTGCCGGCCCTGAAATAATGGGCAAGAAATTAGGCGTAATAGGCTTGGGTGCCATAGGTGTTTTAGCGGCAAATTCCGCAAAGGCCTTAGGTATGGAGGTTTTGGGCTATGACGCTTATCTTTCAACAAAGTCCGCATGGTCAATCGACAGCTCCGTTAAGTGTGTAAGCCTTGATAAGCTTCTTGCAGAGTCCGACTATATAACAATTCACGTTCCCTATATGCCCTCTACAAAGGGTATGCTGGGCAAAGACGCCCTTTCTAAGGTTAAGGACGGCGTAAGAATAATAAATTTGGCAAGAGGAGAGCTTGCTGACAACGAAGCTATGAAAGAGGCTCTTTCAAGCGGAAAGGTAAGCTGTTACGTTACGGACTTCCCCAATGACGATATGACGGGGGTTGAAAATGTAATCACTCTGCCCCATTTGGGAGCTTCCACCCCCGAAGCAGAGGACAGCTGCGCCGTTATGGCAGCCTATGAAATAATGGACTACCTTGAAAACGGAAATATAACCCACTCGGTAAACTATCCTGACGTTTCTCTCGAAGCCCCCGGTAAGACAAAAATCTGTGTTTTGGCTAAAGATACGGCGGCAGACAAGATTATTTCAGCCGCTGCAAACGTAACGGAAACCGCTTCAAAAACAAAGGGCGGTTATTCCTACACGATTTTGGCCGCAGACTGTGAGGCCGACAAAACAGCGGAAGCTTTAAAGGCTCTTGACGGGGTTATAAAGGTAAGAGTAATAAAATAACAAAGTCAAAATAAAAAAAGAAAACAGAGCTTGAGCATTATGCCGGGTTCTGTTTTTTATATCTCCTGCTGCCTCTGCTGTATGCAAAAATATTTGCTTGTTATTATACATATAATGTGATATAATATTTGCATAAATATTTTGGGAGGTGTTGTAACATGGCTATGGCAAATATAAACATATTTACGGACGAAGCTGTTAAAGCAAAGTGTGAAAGACTTTATGAGAGTCTCGGGCTCAATATATCAACTGCTGTCAACATATTTTTCCGACAGTCTCTTCTTGTAAACGGCCTGCCCTTTGATGTAAAGGCGGATATTCCGAACGAAACCACCCTTGCGGCATTTCGTGAGGGGGACGCTATTCTTGCAGACCGGTCTGTAAAAGGCTACACCGACATCAACGACTTAAGGACGGCTCTTGAAGTATGAAATATGAAGTTAAATTTACTACACAATTTAAAAAGGATTTAAAGCTTGCTAAAAAGCAAGGTAAAAATCTTGAAGAGCTTTTTAAAGTTGTAAACAAGCTTGCAAATGATGTTCCGTTGGAAGTAAAATATTGTGATCATAATTTGACAGGCAATTACTCTTCCTATAGAGAATGTCATATTGACCCCGACTGGTTATTAATCTATAAAAAAGATTCCGGTGTACTTATATTGGTTCTTTACCGTGTTGGCAGTCACTCATACTTGTTCTAAAAATCTCTCGAATGCCGGGGGATTTTTTAATTTGTTTAATTTAAAAAGCGAGGAGGGCAGCTTGAGGTCTGGTTTTTGTGTTTTAGGGAGTTTAAACGCCCCGAAAGGCGTTTGTTCCTACGGGGCGTTTAAGGGGGATAGCTATATGTGTCTATAATCAGGTAATATGCTTTATATTTTATGCTTTTGTTATGCTCTATGAAATTTGAAGAGCAGGGTTCAGAACCTTTGCAAGTATAAGGGCTGCGTCTGCGGCGTTAATTACTCCGTCGCCGTTTAAATCCGCCGTTTCATTTGTAATGTTCCACTTGGGATTTACCTCTTCATCGTTAAATACATAATAGAGTACACAGGCCGCATCATTTGCCGTAAGGCCGTCTCTTCCGTCTACATCTCCCTTTGCCGCCGCTGTTGTGGATTCAGCAGGGGTCTCTGTTGTAGACTCCGTAGAGTCCTCTGTTGTGGTTTCCTCCGAATCGGAAAGAGCGGAAAATGAAATATTGTCATAATAGAGAATACCGCCTGCGGTTCTCATAAACTTAAGCTGTTTAGCCGTTGTGTCTCTGTTTTCCGTAACGGAAACGGTGCCTGAGTAAAGAGGCTCCGAAATATTTTCAGGGTCGTAGGTTCCGTCTGCCGAGTGGAGGGCTATGGTTACGGTTGCGGTGTCGCCGCCGTTTTCAGATTCAAGAGTTATGTGATACCACTTGTCGGCTTCAAGGCCGCAAAGCTTATTCATAGTATCCGTTACGCTGCCTGCGGCAATATCCGCCTCGGCTGTTGTGGTGTAGACAATACTGCCTATATCCGTCATATGGAAGAAAGCATTTCCGTTTCCGTATTCCGTTGCCTGTCCTGTTTCTTCGTCATAGGCGTGAACGGCGTTATCAAGGTATGTTCTGAATGAACGGCCTGCCTCCGCCGTATTTGTCGTTAAGAAATCATATTCTATAACATAGCTTCCGCTTTGATATTCTTCGGGTATGGCTATTTGAACGGCTTTATCCGAAACAGCTAATTTAACCGTATCGTTTCCCGAAACGTCGTCAGAGGTTTCATAGGCCGTTTCAGCCCCCTCTTCTATGCTTCCGTCAGAGGAAACAACCCAGTCTCCGCCGCCGTCCTTCATAAGAAATTCGCTGTCATAGTAGAAGCCGCTGTCGGTTGAGTGGCCGTTGTCGGTTTCCTCGGGTTCGCAGTCAAATGTAAAGGATGATATTGCAAAATAAGGCTTTGTGGCAAGAATCTCCGAGGAATCCGTTGCATAGCCTATATAAACAGTGTCCGCAAGGTCTGTATAGGTTACCGTAACGGGCTGTCTTTCATCGTCCGTCCAGTCGGAGCCGCTTTGAGATAAATAAAAAGTAATGTCGTCTCCCTCTCTTGTTATCCTCATATATTTAGCCACAGCGTGATTTTCGCCGCTTGAGGAATTTGTAACATCGGAGCCGCTTTCGTCCGTAAAGAAATAGCTCGTAGAAGCTCCGCCTGTGGTGGTTCTTGTAAGGTATTTATCGTTTTCGCCGTTTGTAATCCATGTGTCGGTAATCATACCCATACGGGAATTGGCATCAAGAGTTTCCCTGAACATAATACCGTTATTTTGTCTGTTGTCAAATTTGGGAATATCCAAAACCTTTAGGGAAACGTCAAAATCTCCCTCAACGGCCTTATAAATATAGGAACAGCTGTCGGAGGACACTCTCGTTCCCCCTGAGTTTGAGTTTACAAGATAGCCGGAGCCGTAGATTGTATAGCTTCCGTCCTCTGAAAGAGCCGCTCCGCCCTCTCCGGCAAAAGAGCCTTTTCCTATTTCCGTAAAGCTGTAATCGCCTAAATCCTCGGAAACAGCCTTAACATAGACTATAGATGTTGTGCTCTGGGTCTTTTCGCCCTTTGAGTTATAGGCTCTGCTTGTTAAATAGTGGGTTCCCGGCTCTAAGCTTATATCATCGTTTATAGATGAGCCGCTGTAGCTTCCTATAAGGTCGTTTCCGTCGTAAAGCTCCATAGAAGTAACCGCCGCCGAACCTACAGCCGAAGCAACTGCGTTGTAGTTAAGGGCTTCCTCCTCTGTTATAACCGTCCGGTTTCCGTTGTCTACGGCCTGTCCGTTTACCGTGGAATTAACGGAGGCAATAGCCGGAGAAAGCACTGTAATTTCAGGGTTTGTTGGGGCTTCCTGTTCTTCCGTCCGGTCGTTTACATAGGCTTCGAGAAGAACATAGCCTGCAAATTCGCCCTCTGTAATAATATCGCCGTCCGAATAGGAGCTTAAGCCCTTCTCCGTTTTCCAGCTTTCGTCAACCGTAAAGGTTCTCTGCTCTGTAGCTCCTGCGTTTATGTCTATCATACCGCCCACTTCCGAGGCGTTGTTTACTATTCTTCCCGTCATATTTTCAACATCGTAAACTATACGGGCGTCTATGGCGTCTCTCTTGGGGAGGGTTGCCCCTGCGGTTTCGAGAATAGTTGAATAGGCCTCCTGAGCGGTTTCGGGGTTTGTAAGGGCGTAGTCTCCCATATCAAATTCCGTGTCCACAAGGTTTGCCGCCGAGGTATTGTTTACGCCCTGTGAGTTGTCGGCTGTTACCGCCGAATAGCCGTAAACATAGTTTCCGTCAAAATAATAGTTTGCCTTGTAGGGGTGGGTGTCTGCGTTATGGTTTGAGTTTGAAACATCGTAAATACGGTTTCTTATGGCCGTTCTCGTAGAGGGTCCGTAGGAATAGTAATTGTTTGTGTAGTTTATGTTTGTTTCAAGCTGTGTATAGTCGTGGTAGGAATAGGGCTCTCCGCCATAGGCCGAGTTTGTATAGCCCCAGTTATAGACAATGTTGTTTGTAATTTCCGCAACATTGACCTCTCTGTCAACTCTCGGGGTTCTGCTGTCGTGGTGAGCCATAAGGTTGTGGTAGAAGGTGGAGTTGTTTCCGCCTGTTATGCCGCCGTAGCCGTGGGCACCCTTAATGTGGCTGCTCATACGCAGGCTCTCGCTTATAATGGAATTTTGGACGGTTATATTCCGGCCCTGTTCAAGGTTTTCGTCCTCAGAGGTTCCTGCGTAAAGGGTTATAGCCTCATCAACGGACCACGAAACGCTGCAATGGTCGAAAATAACGTTGTTATTCCATCTTCCCCCTAAACCGTCAGGCTCGCCGCCGTTGTCGTCTGTGGGGCGGACGCGTATATATCTCAAAATAATGTCGGAGGCTCCGCTTTCGGCCAAGACATCATAGCCCGTTAAGGTTATGCCCTCGCCGGGAGCCGTCTGACCCAAAATTGTGGTATTGCTCGGAATAAGAAGCTGGCTTGTAAGGTGAATCGCTCCGTCTGTGTCAAAAACAACAATTCTTCCCGATTCCGAAAGGGCGTCTCTCAAAGACCCCTCAACAGCCGTCTCCGTCAGAGGGTCATAGTCCTCCAAATTTGTAACGTGATAAATTTCCACTGTGCCGTTGGCTCTTGCCCCCTGTGAATATTTTCCGCCGCCCTCTGCCCCGGGAAACGCAAGCAGATTCGTCTGTTCTTCGTCACCGTAGGAAACAAGGCTTACGGAGGCAGCAGCCATAAAAACGGCCGTAAATACTGCAATAAGTCTTAACTTCATAGTTTAACCCCCCCTCGATATGTATATATAAAAGCTTCATTAAAAACATTATAACATACAGCACGGCCTTAATTTTGCAAAAACAACTTAAAATTTTTTGTGCACCTTTACCAAATACAAGTAAAGCACCCGGCAAAAACCGAGTGCTTAATTTTTTCTGTATTTCATCTGTGTTTCAGAGCAGCTTTTCGACCTGTACGGCTACTCCGTCATTGTCGTTGCCTTCCGTAACGGCTCCTGCCGCCGCTTTTACGGCTTCGGAGGCGTTTTCCACAGCAAAAGAGAAACCTGCCGCTTTTAACATTTCTATGTCGTTTTCTTCATCTCCGAAAGCCATAACCTCATTTAGCTCTATTCCGAGGGTTTCACAGAGCTTTTCAAGCCCTCTGCCCTTGTTTACGCCTCTTTTGTTTATTTCCATATTATGGGGTATAGACGATGTTACCTCTATGCCCATATTTTCAAAAACAGCCTTAAAACGGCTGTAGGCCTCGCCGCTTATACAGATGGAATGAAGCTTTTCCGCCCCCTCTCCTTTAAGTTCTTCGATAACACTGCCGCAGGGCAGCATTGTGCTTTTAAGAGTGTCCAAAACAAGAGGACTCAGAGAGGGATTTTTGTAATCTTTAAAGAGTTCCCTGTCCAAATAGGTATTTCCGCGGCAGTATATTTCCGTGACTATACCCTCGGCCTTAAGCATTTCATATATTTCACGCCATTTTTCATATTCTATAAGGTCTGAGGAAATGAGCCTGCCCTCGCTGTCAAAGGAAGCCGCTCCGTTTGAGGTCATAATACAGTCGACCCCTCCCAGAATTTTAATAACGTCCTTTAAAAGACAGTAAACCCTGCCGCTTGAAATTGCAACCTTTATGCCCCTTTCACGGGCTTTTTTAAGGCTCATATGTTTCTTTCGGAAATCGTCAGATGATCCGACTTAAAGAGGGTGCCGTCCAAATCAGTAACTATAAGCTTAACCATAGCATATCCTCCGAAAATACATTTATACGTTTGCTTAAAGCCCTGCCGCCGTTTCGAGAGCCGTTTCTATCATATCCGTAAAGGAAGTCTCTCTTTCCTCGGCGCTTGTTATTTCGGCCTCCTTTAAAATCATATGGTCGGAAACGGTAAGAATGGACAGAGCCTTAGCCCCGTACCTTGCAGCATTTAAGTAAAGGCCGGCTGTCTCCATTTCAACGCCTATAACCCCCATAGCGCTCCAGGAGGCGGTCTGGTTTTCGTCCTCCGTATAAAAATTGTCGCTTGTTAAAACATTTCCTACGTGGAAAGGAAGATTTTTGCCTCGGCAGACCTGAACGGCTTTCTCCAAAATTCCGAAATCCGCCGTAGGGGCAAAATAACCGTTAAGCTTAAACTGACTTGCATAAGAAGAATTTGCGGAAGCACTTTGGGCAAGTATAATATCCCTTACGTTTATATTCTTCTGCATAGCCCCGGTTGTGCCTATTCTTATAAGATTTTTTACACCGAAAATGTTTATAAGCTCATAGGAATAAATTCCCATAGAGGGTATGCCCATACCCGTTCCCATAACGGATATTTTTTTGCCCTTGTAAAGACCCGTAAAGCCCAAAGCCCCTCTTACCTCGTTAAAGCACTTTGAACCCTCCAAAAATTTCTCGCTTATCATCTTCGCCCTTTTGGGGTCTCCCGGCAGGAGTATAGTGTCCGCAATTTCCGCAAGCTGATTTATATGCGGTGTGTTTTTCATATAATCCCTCCTCATTATAATAATAAAAAATAATATAAAAAAGCGGTTCTCTTTCCCCGAAGCCTTATTTAACTGGAAAAGAACGCCTTGATTTCCTTGTCTTATTTTATTATAAGATTTTATTTCTTCCCTGTCAAGCCGTTATTTACGGGACAGCTTCCCCGATTTATAAATTTATCCCCTTAAAAAAAAGGGGATTTTTTTAAAAAGGTCTGTACATTTTTCAAATTTTCAGTATAATATAAATTAAGGGCTTTTGCCTATTATCATAATTATTGGAGTGTATATTTTATGAGAAGTATGACAGGATACGGCAGGGGGGAGTCAAGCCTTAACGACAGGCGGTTTATTGTCGAGATAAGGTCTGTCAACCACAGATATAACGATGTTGCGATTAAACTCCCCAGAATTATGCTTTCTTATGAGGACAAAATAAAGAAAGCCGTTTCAAAAGAGGTTTCAAGGGGAAAAACAGATGTGTTCGTAAATTTTGAGACATTTTCAAAGGACGATTATAAGGTCAGCTTAAACGAAGCTTTGGCAGACTGCTACACAGACGTCCTTAAAACAATCAAAGAGAGATATTCCCTTGAGGACAAGCTGACTTTAGGGCTTATTTCCCGTTTTCCCGATGTTGTAAGCGTTGAAAAGGCCTCTTTAAACGAAAACGACCAGGTTTTAGAGGGGCTTATGGAAGCCACGGGGCAGGCCCTTAAAGGCTTTGTCGAGATGAGAATAAGAGAGGGTGAACACCTTAAGGCGGACATGCTTGAAAAGCTTGTTGTTATAAGGGAAATTACCGGCAAGGTAAAGGAAAGGGCGCCTTATGTAGCGGAGGAATATAAACAGAGGCTCAGCGACAGACTTTCAGAGCTTAAGGAGCTTAACGCCGACGAGGGCAGGATATTGACGGAGGTGGCGATTTTTGCCGAGAAATCCTGCGTTGACGAGGAGCTTACAAGGCTTTACAGCCACATAAAGCAGATGGAGGTTATTTTGCAGGAGGAAAACTCCATAGGCAGGAAGCTTGACTTTCTCGTTCAGGAGATGAACAGAGAGGTAAACACAATAGGTTCAAAGAGCAACGACCTTATTATAACAAGCTCTATAGTGGAGCTTAAAAGCGAGATTGAAAAGGTCAGGGAGCAGGTTCAGAACATAGAATAAAACAAAGCGGCAGTTCAGATGTTTTTGCGAATATCGGCCTGAACTGCTGTGCACACATACAAGAGGGAGCAGTTATCACATGAACAGGTTTATAAACATAGGCTTCGGCAATATTGTGGCTTCAAACAGAATAGTCGCCGTGGTAAACCCGGAGGCTTCCCCTGTTAAGAGGCTTATACGGGAGGCCAAAAAAACAGGGAAGCTTATAGATGCAACCTGCGGAAGAAAGACAAGAGCCGCCATAATCACCGACAGCGAACATATTATTCTTGCGGCGAACCAGCCTGAAACAATAGCGGCAAGACTAAGCGGCCAAAACAACACAAAGGAGGTTTCGGAGGATGTTTGACAAGGGAATACTTCTTATTATATCGGGTCCTTCGGGAGCAGGAAAGGGGACGGTTGTAAGGGAACTCATGAAGAACGACAAATACTGTCTTTCCGTTTCCGTTACAACAAGAGCCCCCAGAGCCGGAGAGGAAGAGGGCGTTTCCTATTATTTCAGAACGGAAGAGGAATTTAAGGGTCTTACAGAAAGAGGCGAGCTTTTGGAGTATGCCTCATTCTGCGGAAATTATTACGGAACTCCTCTTAAATATGTAGAGGCAAGACTTTCCGAGGGAAAAAACGTTATTTTGGAAATAGAAGTTCAGGGAGCCGTTCAGGTTAAAGAAAGATGTCCCGATGCCATTTTAATATTTTTAACACCTGAATCGATTTCCGACCTTGAGGACAGATTAAGAGGCAGGGGTACGGAAACAGACGAGGTTATTTCAATGAGGCTCGACCGTGCAAGGGAAGAGGTCAGACTTATGGACAAATATGACTATATCGTTTTAAACGATTTAGTCAGGAACGCAACAAGCAGAATAAACGGAATTGTTGAAACGGAAAAATATGCCTCTGAAAGAAACAGGGACTTCCCCGAAAAATTTTTATCAGAAAAGGAGTAGATTAAAAATGCTTAAACCGTCATATGCCGAGCTTATGGATGTTATGAACAAGGACAACGAAACAGGAGATGATATTACAAGCCGCTACACCGTTGTTATTGCAGCCGCAAAAAGGGCAAGACAGCTTATAGAGGGCGACAAACCCATGGTTGAAGCGGAGGACCTTGAGGACAAGCCTCTTTCCATAGCCGTAAGAGAGCTGAGAGAGGGCAAGATAAAGGTTGTTCCCGAGGGAATGGGAACGGTTCTTCATATTGAAAAGGATAATCTTCAGGAGGAAATCAAGTCGGAGCTTGAACAGGCCGCCGAAAATGCAGAGCTTCAAGAAGATATGAATGATGAGGACAGCTTAATTACAGACGAAGATTTTATGGAAGAGGACTTCTCGGAGGAGGAGCTTAAGGATTTGGACACCCTTGATTTTAGCGAGGACGAAGAAGAATAAATTTACCTAAGATGAAATATGCTGAAATTATAATTGAAATAAAGGCAAGAGAGGTTGACAGGGTGTTTTATTATATTGTGCCTGAGGGCTTAGAGGATAAAATCCGCCCCGGCATGAGGGTTACGGTTCCTTTCGGCAGGAGCAGCCGCCCTACGGAGGGCTATGTTACAGCCCTTTCGGACACAGCCGAAACCTCTCGCCCTCTTAAGGAAATCACGGCCCTTAAGGACAATTTTGCCGCTTTGACCGAAACGGGGATAAGGCTTGCAGGGTGGATGAGAGAAAAATATTACTGCACACTGTCGGACTGTTTACAGTGTATGCTTCCCAAATTTGTGGGAAGCAGGGTAATAAAATACGTTCACAGGGGAAAGGCCTTTGAAAAGGGCAAAGAGCTTCCCAGAAAAGCCGAAAAACAGATTCAGGTTATAAGGCTTTTAACGGAAAAAAGCCCCATACGGCAGGACTTTTTGCGAAATGAATATAAAATCTCCTATAACACCTTAAAAAGCCTTGAAGAAAAAGAAATAATCGAAATAACGGAGCAGGAGAAAAGCCGTGATTTATATAACACAAACCTCCCTCAAACAGGCAGACCCCACACCCCCACCCCGGAGCAGCGGGCCGCCGTTGACAGCATAATTTCCGACTTCGACAGAAAGGACAAAAAGCCCTTTCTTCTAAAGGGTGTAACGGGCAGCGGCAAAACCCTTGTCTACACGGAGGTTATTGCAGAGGCTTTAAAAAGAGGAAAACAGGCTATAGTTCTTGTGCCCGAAATATCTCTTACTCCCCAAACCGTTCAGAGGTTTATAAACCGCTTCGGCTCTCTCGTTACCGTTACACACTCCAAAATGACAGACGGAGAAAGGCTCGACCAGTGGAAAAAGGCCAGAAACGGCCGGGTTTCCGTTATGGTAGGCCCCCGTTCCGCCATATTTGCCCCCTTTGATAACATAGGGGTAATTATAATAGACGAGGAACACGAACACACCTATAAATCGGAAAACACACCTAAATACGACGCAAGGGAAATCGCCGTAAAGCTGCAGGAAATCTGCGGAGCAACCGTTGTTTTGGGAAGCGCCACTCCGGCTATAGAAAGCTACTATAAGGCCGAAAAGGGCGGATACCGTCTTTTGGAGCTTAACAACAGAATAAATATGCGTCTGCCTGATATTTATGCCGTAGATATGAGGGACGAAATAGCTTTGGGAAACAAGTCTATGTTTTCGATTAAGCTTCAAAAAGCCATAAGGGAGACCCTTGAACAAAAAAAGCAGATTATACTCTTTTTAAACCGCCGGGGTCACTCTACTTTCGTTTCCTGCCGACGCTGCGGCTATGTTATGACCTGTGACTCATGCAGCGTAAGCTATACCTACCATATGAAAGAAAACAGGCTTGTGTGCCATTACTGCGGAAGAGTAAAGGAAATTCCGGAGGTTTGTCCTTCCTGCGGCTCAGGCTATATAAAATATTTCGGTGCCGGAACGGAAAAAATAACAAAAGAGGTAAACAGGCTGTTCCCCGAGGCGAGAGTTCTGAGAATGGACGCCGACACAACAAAATCAAAGGACAGCCACAGGCAGATTTTGAACGCTTTTGCAAGGGGCGAGGCCGATATTTTGGTTGGTACCCAGATGATAGCAAAGGGGCTTGACTTCCCCAATGTTGTGCTTGTGGGGGTTGTAGCGGCGGATTTGTCCCTTAATTCCTCAGACTACCGCTCGGCGGAAAACACTTTCCAGCTTTTAAGCCAGGTCTCCGGCAGGGCAGGCAGAGCCGACAGCAGGGGCAGGGTATTAATACAGACCTATATGCCCGAAAATTACTGTATAGAATATGCCAAGAAAAACGATTATATAAGCTTTTACAGAGAAGAAATAGAATTCAGGGAGCAAATGAACTATCCCCCCTTTTCCCGTATCTGTGTGGTTTTGTTTACGGGCGAGGACGAAAAACAGGTTATTTCCTCCCTCCATCACTTTGCCGCCGTTTTGAATTTTTACGGCAAAGGAAAGGACTACACCGTAATAGGTCCCGGGGCGGCTATGGTTTCAAAAATAAAGGACCGCTTCCGCCACAGAATAATAATAAAGGGAAAAGACGAGGAAAGGCTTAAAAGCTATGTATTCTACTGCCTTGACAAATTTGATAAAAGAGAAGATACAAAAGAAATAACAATAAGCGTAACAATAAACCCCACATATATTCCTTAGGAGGTAAAAAATGGCACTCAGGCAAATCAGGCTCAGAGAGGATGAAATTCTGAGAAAGAAGTGTAAAGAGGTTAAGGTTTTTGACGACAAGCTTAAAAGCCTTTTAGACGATATGGCGGAAACAATGTATCACCACAACGGCTGCGGTCTTGCGGCGCCCCAGGTGGGCATACTTAAAAGAGCTATAGTTATAGACATAGGAGAGGGGCTTGTAGAGCTTGTAAACCCGGTTGTTTTAAAGACAAAGGGCAGGGTAAAGGACAACGAGGGCTGTCTTTCCGTTCCCGGCCTTGCGGGGCCTGTAATAAGACCCAGATGGGCTAAGGTAGCCGGATATACAAGAGACGGCGAAAAGACAATTATAGAGGGAGAGGATCTTATGGCAAGGTGCTTCTGTCACGAGGTGGATCATCTTGAGGGTGTACTTTATACAGACAAATTAGAGGGCGAGCTGTTCGAGGTCGAAGATGAGGAGGAAAAGAAAGTTTGAAATTAAGTAGTATAAGGAAAATCATTAAAAATCCACATTACAAATA
>JAJQFB010000078.1 GCA_021201395.1 Clostridiales bacterium
AGCACTTTCATCACTATTTGTGCCGGCGTGTGCGGCGGAATGGAGATTATGATGTTCTTGATAAGCAGAAATACAGCATTATTTTAAAAAGCACAAGCAACGGCAGGGACAAGGAGAGAGACTGTCTTGAGGATATACTCTCAAAGGACATTGACGGGCTTATAATAGAGCCCAGCAAAAGCGAAATTGCCTGGAAAAACAGAGAGCTTTTAAAGCGGTTTGACGGTATGGGAATACCCTATGTTTTTATACAAAGCCGCTACAACAATATGCAGGACAAGCCCGTTATAAAGATAAACGATGAGGGAGGGGCGAAAATTTTAACACAGCACCTCATAGATTTAGGCCATAAAAACATAGCCGGAATTTTTCGGGCCGACATTACACAGGGTGTGGACAGACACAGGGGCTACGCCAAAACCCTGCAAAAAAACGGGCTTATGTATGACCCTGACAAGGTAATCTGGTTCCACGTTGAGGATAAATTCGGTAAGCTTGAGTGGGCTGTAGAGGAGCTTCTGCGTTCAGGCAGAGCCATTGACGGCATTGTCTGTTATAACGATATGATAGCCTATAAGGTTTTGGAGATTTTAAACGGTTTGGGGCTGAGAGTGCCTGAGGATATATCTCTTACGGGCTATGACGCACAGGCACAGGAGGAAATTGGGGCGTACAAGCTGACAAGTGTAACTCACCCTAAGGAAAAACTCGGGAGAAAAGCCGCCGAAATACTTATGGGACTTATAGACGGTAAATATCCCGAAAGCAATGAATTTGTTTTCGAGCCTGAATTTGCAGAAGGCTTAAGCTGCAAAAACAGGAATTAAAGGAATTAAAGAAATAAATCAGAAAAGGTGATGAATTATGAATAAGTCAAATTCGGCTCAGCTTGAAAAAATGACAACAACACCCGTGGGAAGGCTTGTTGTTACATTGGGCATACCTACTACCATAAGTATGCTTGTTACAAACATATATAATATAGCCGATACATATTTTGTAAGCCGCATAGGCATAAGTGCCAGCGGTGCCGTAGGCATTGTTTTCGGCTTTATGTCTGTTTTACAGGCTATAGGCTTTATGTTCGGTCAGGGAGCCGGAAGCAATATTTCAAGGCACTTAGGGGCAGGAGACGAAAAAAGCGCTTCACAGTATGCCACTCTGTCCTTTGTGTCAGCCTTTGTGTTAAGTGTTGTTATAGGCATAATCTGCCTTATATTCCTAAAGCCCTTTTTGAGGCTTTTGGGTAGTACCGAAACGATTTTGCCCTATGCCGCCACATATGTTACATTTATAATTATTGCGTCCCCCTTTACCGTCTGCGGTTTTGTTATGAATAATATTTTGAGGTTTGAGGGCAAAGCCAACCTCGCTATGATAGGGCTTGTTTTCGGTGCCCTTTTAAATATAATAGGCGACCCTATTCTTATATTCGGCTTCGGTTTGGGTATAGCCGGCGCCGGAATTTCCACGGCGGTTTCCCAGATAATAAGCTTTTTTATACTGCTGTCCTTTTTCGTCAGGGGAAAAACCTCAAGCAAGCTTAAAATTTCCCATTTTAAGCCGGATTTTTCAAAGCTCCGTGATATTATTACAATAGGCTTTCCCTCTATGGCAAGACAGGGTCTCCAGAGCATTTCAACAATGTTCTTAAATAACTATGCCGCCCTTTACGGAGATGCAGCCGTAGCGGCAATGAGCATAGTTTCCCGAATTACCTTCCTTATTTTTGCCGTAGGCTTGGGAATAGGCCAGGGCTATCAGCCAGTCTGCGGTTTTAACTACGGTGCGGGAAAATATTCGAGAGTTAAAGAGGCTTTTAGATTTACCCTTATTTTAAGCCAGATACTTTTGGGAGCCCTTGCTGTTATTTGTATTTTTATTGCACCCTATGCCGTAGGGTGGTTCAGGAAAGACCCTGAGGTTTTGGAAATAGGGGTTTTGGCCTTAAGGCTCCAGTGTGCCGGGCTGTTTTTTCAGCCTTTGGGAGTTATGGCAAATATGACCTTTCAAGGCTCCGGCAAGGCTTTGGCAGCTGTTTTTTCGTCTATGCTCCGAAGCGGCCTTTTCTTCATACCCACAATAGTAATAGGGGCAGGCCTCTTCGGTATTTTGGGCGTACAGTCCGCCCAGCCCGTAAGCGATATTCTGACATTTGTTACTATGCTGCCTATGACAGTTTACTATATGAAGAAGCTGCCTGAGGATAAAGAAACTGTTTAAAGCTGTTTTGCCGCTGTATGTTTTCCTTAAATATACGGCGGTAAAATTTATGTATGTTATTTACATCAGGCTCAGCTTATTTTTTTACATAATTTGTTTTTGAATATTATCTGTGGTATAATAAAATAGGATTGTTGTCACCTTTTAAATATTTTCGTAGAAAAGAGTGGTGAATATGGACGAAGAGAAAAAGGCTCTCTTGGAAAAATTGTTTTTGGATTACAGCCAAAGCTTATATATAACCGCACGGCGGAAGATATTGAATCCCGACGGGGCGAGAGATGTTGTTTTAGAGGTATATCTTACGGCGGCTGAAAAGGCCGACGAGCTTTATAAACACCCTAACAAGGCCGGCTGGCTTTACATAACCTTAGGCAATAAAATAAAGGAGGCCTGCCGAAAAAAATATGTTACGGATGTGTACAGCGGTGAAAAATGTCCTGTTGTTTTGGAACCCTTAGAGGACGGTGAGGGGAGAATAAGAGAAATCCCTACGGAGGAAGAGGGATTTAATGAGATTTTTGAGGCTCAGCCCTTTGAAGAATACAGAGGTATTTTAAAGGAAAGGGAGCTTGAATATATTACATACAAATTTAAAGAGGATATGTCCGTTAGGGAAATTGCCGAAAAAATGAATATAAGCTATACAAATTTGGCTACAATGTGGTGGAGCATAAAGAAAAAGCTAAAAAAATTTAAAAAATTAGAAAAAAATTAGAAAATCACTGATTTTTCACCTTGGAATTTTCATATATATACAAGGAGGTTTATAATGACATCGTTTTATGAGAGCGGGGGTATTTAGGCTATGGAAGATAATTTGAGAAGTGAGAGTGATGCTTATAGGGAAATAGAAAGACTTAAAAGCGAGCTTGACGGCTTATTGGACAGAGAGAAGCTTGGCTATACAGAGCTTATGAGGATTGACGAGATCAACGAAAGACTTCAGGAGCTTGACCCTCTGCCGAGAGAGTTTTCGATTCGGGACGAATGGGGCAGATTTGAAAAAGAGTTTTTAAGCGGCGGCAGGGCTGCCGATGAAACAAAGAGGACAGAAAGTACGGGGAGTACGGAAAGTACAGAGTGCAAGCCCGTAAAAAGGCTTAAGCTCAGCCGTTTCGGGCTTTTGGGCTTGGCGGCGGTTATGGTTGCGGTTATAAGCGTATTTTCGACTATGCTGGTGGGAGTCGATCTGTTCAGCGGTTTTCGCATTTTGACAGATGACACGATTGAAATACGCTATAACGAGGAGGAGCCTTCGGAAACGGAAACAGAGGGCTTTGAAAGCTACGGTTCCGTAGAGGAGCTTGAGGAATTTTTGGATATAAAGCTTATGGTTCCGAAGTGGCTGCCTGAGGGCTATGAGCCGGGCTATGTTATTTATTCAGCCGAAAGCAATTCCGTTGTTATTCGCTGTTACAAGGAGGACAGCGAAGATGAAATTGTCCAGATAATAAGGAAGCTGACGGATGGAAAGAGGGCATTTATGCCTAAGGACGATACCCCTCCTTATACGGTTGTACACAATAACATAGAGTTCAATGTTTACGGCAACAACGGCGAAAGCTTCATAGAATGGACATACAACGGCTATTCCTATTATTTAAGCGGCGTCTTAGATGAGGACGAAATAAGTAAAATTATAGCACATACAGAGTAAAAAAATGCCTCCGGGAAACGGGTTTCTTGGAGGTTTTTTGTAAAGAGGAGTTGATTTTAAATTGAATGTGGCAATATGCGGAAATTATAACAATACTTTCGGGAAGATAGAGCTTTTCTTAAGCAAATATTCCCGTTCGGAGCATAAAAAAATAAGGACGGACAAATTCACAACCGGCAGGGAGCTAATAGCAAATATGGCTTCGGGAGAGGACTACAGCTTGATTTTTTTGTGTTCCGAAGAAAAGGCCGAAACCCTATGCGATATAAGCGAATATATAAGGGAACAGCTTAAAAACCGCTCCGCCGCTGTTGTTTATATTTCCGAGGGGTGCAGAAATATAGAAGAAATTTTTAAATACAGGCCTCTTGACTTTATACAGTATCCCGTTACGGAGGAGAAGATATTCAGAACCCTTAAGCTGCTTGAGGAAACGGGAAACGGCAGGGGAGAGTGCTTTAAGGTTAAAAACAAGGCCGAAATCAGGTTTGTTCCCTACGGCGATATTATATACGTCACAAGCAAGGAGAGAAAAATAACACTTGTAACAGGGGATAAAAGCTATAGCTGCTACGGCAGGCTCGATGAATTTAAGGGGGTCTGCGGCTTTGTATCCGTTCACAAGTCCTACTGTGTAAATTTAAACCACATAAGAGCCTACAGCTATAAGCGGCTTGAAATGACTAACGGAGATATTATACCCATAAGCCAGTCCCTAAGGCCTTATATAAGAGAGCTTATGGAGGGGCTTTAAGGGTGTATAAATTTTATTATATAATTATGAAAAAAGAGTGTGTATATTTATGCACATTCTTTTTTTATTATTGTTTTCAGGAGAAAAAAGTGTTATGATGATTTGTAAGAAATGCGAAAAAAATTTATATTAATATTACGGAGGAAAGTATATGAGAAATTATTTTGATCTTACGGGACAAACGGCTGTTGTAACGGGGGCTTCTACGGGGTTGGGGGTTCAGATGGCCGAGGCTTTTGCAAGTCAGGGGGCAAATATTGTTTTGCTGGCAAGGAGACAGACTCTGCTTGATAAAAATGCGGAGGAAATCGAAAGGAAATTCGGTGTTAAATGCCTTGCTTACGCCTGCGACATTACAGACACAGAAAGGGTTAAGTCGGCGGTTAAGAAAACGATGGAAGCTTTCGGCAGGGTTGACATACTTGTAAACAACGCAGGAACGGGAGCCGTTGCACCTGCGGTTGATATAACGGACGAGCAGTTTAACAATGAGCTTAAAATCGACCTTTTCGGCTCCTTTATATGCGCAAGGGAGTTTGCAAAGGAAATGATAAAGGCCAAATACGGCAGGATTATAAATATAGCCTCTATGTACGGCCTTGTAGGCAATATGGCGGCAGCCTGCGCTCCCTATCACGCAGCCAAGGGCGGTGTGGTTAATATGACGAGGGCTCTTGCGGCTGAATGGGGCAAGGAGGGCATAACCGTTAATTCAATCTGCCCCGGTTATTTTTGGACGCCCCTTACAAAGGAAACCCTTGAAACAGACCGGTTTGCGGAATATGCCAAGGGAGCCATACCCTTAGGCCGCTACGGCAGAGAGGGGGAGCTTGATACCTGCGCCCTGTTCCTTGCCTCTCCCGCCTCTTCTTACGTAAACGGCCAAAACATAGCCGTAGACGGCGGCTATACGGCAATATAAACCGTTTTTTGCCTTTGAAACAAAAAAATCGTAAATTCCCAAAGTAAATTCCGCTAATATAAAAAGTGGAATTAAGTATCAGA
>JAJQFB010000014.1 GCA_021201395.1 Clostridiales bacterium
CACTTTCATCACTATTTGTGCCGGCGTGTGCGGCGGAATGGAGATTATAATGTGATTGATGCAGTAAGCTGCGGAGGTGTAGTTATATTCAGAGGAAAGGTTTTGCTGCTTTATAAAAATCAAAACGGCAGGTATATGGGCTGGGTGCTGCCTAAGGGAACGGTTGAACCCGGAGAATCATTTAAAGAAACGGCATTAAGAGAAGTAAAAGAAGAAACAGATGCAGATGCCAAAATAATTAAATATATAGGGAAAACTCAATATACCTTCAGAGGGGCGGAGGATATTATAAACAAAACCGTCCACTGGTATTTTATGACAGCATTCTCTTATCACTGCAAACCGCAGAGCGAGGAATTTTTTGCTGATGCAGGCTTTTACAAACAGCATGAGGCATATTATCTGCTTAAATTTCACGATGAAAAACAGATTATGCACAGAGCCTATATGGAATACTTAGATATGAAGAGCAAGGAAACGTCTATAAGGTATTTCAGAAGAAACATATATTAAGGAGGCAGAGTATTATGGAAAATTATTACAAAAATTCTATTGAGGAAATTAAAAAGGATTTAAACAAGCTTGAGAAAAAATCCGGCGTGAAGCTGATTTTTGTTACGGTAGCCACCGTGGTTCTTCTGACGCTTATAATTATTTATCTTGTTTTGAAGTTTAAGGACGTTGTTTCCGATGAATATTATGATGAATATTCTGAGGACGACGGAGCGGATTTCCCCTTTGACGAAGAGGATGAGGAGGACGACAATGACGAGGAATATGAAGAAGACGATGAAGAAGAAATCTGATTGGTTTTAATTTCGGAAGTAAATCCGAAGCGGCGGTTAAGCTGATATATGCTTAGCCGCCTTTTTGGATTACAGATTAATTCCCCAAACGCCTCCCAAGCCTCCTCCGCAGAGGGAAACAAGGAGGATAAGGGCGGTTTTGCTTCCCAAAGAGAAATCGGGGGTTGTAATATTTCCCGTAATTATCATAATTACCCCGTACATAAGCCCCGTAAGAACGCCCCAGACGATACCTCTTTTTTTGACTGCCCTGCCGCAGGCAAAGCCCCCGATTGTTACCGAAAGACCTGCCGTTACGGTTATAACGGTCTGCATATATTTTTCCGTTAAACCGGTATATGTAAGCAGGGCGGCGTAAATAATAAAAATAACGGCCGTAACCAAATAAGCCCCCAAAACCGACAGCATAACCGCCGAAACGGGGTTTTTGCCCTTGTCCTCCGAAACTGCCCCTTTTTTCAATATAAATGCCTCCTCTCGAATTAAAAATCGAATTAAAAATTACTGAAAATAACTGTAAACGGGCTTGTAAAATTTTTATTTTATGTTATTATATTACACAAGGAGATTATTTATGAATAAAATAGATTTACATACACATACAACGGCCTCCGATGGTACTCTTACTCCCTCGGAGCTTATAGAAAAAGCATACAGAATAGGCCTTGAAACAATAGCGGTAACCGACCACGACACGACGGAGGGGCTTTCCGAGGCTTTAAAAAAGGCGGAGGAATATCCTTCTCTTGAGGTTATAGCCGGAACGGAGCTTTCCTCTGTTTATAAAAACAGAGAGGTTCACATAGTAGGGCTTTTTATCGATAAAGACAATGTCGAATTTAAGTCGGGTCTTGAAGAGCTTAGAGAAAAGAGAATAAAAAGAAATATAGCTATGATAAACAAGCTTAAGAGCATAGGTCTTGATGTAACATATGAAGAGCTTATTTCCGTAAGCGGCGGAAAGGTTGTAACAAGAGCCCACTTTGCCAAGCTTTTGCAGGAAAAGGGCTATGTAAGGGACAAAAACGAGGCCTTTTCAAGATATATAGGTGCCGGCAAGCCGGGGTATATTAAGCGGAAGGTTCTTTCGGCGGAGGATTCAATAAGGCTTATTAAAAAAGGCGGAGGCCTTGCGGTAATAGCCCACCCCTTTATGTACGGCTTTAAGGGGAGAGAGCTTGAGGATATGGCGGCAGATTTTGCCTTTTGGGGTGCCGATGGGATAGAATGTTACTACCCGACCCACTCTCAAAGCGACAGGATTTTGGCTCTGTCGCTGGCTGAAACCTACGGGCTTTTGCCAAGCGGCGGAAGCGACTTTCACGGCGAAAACAAGCCCGGCCTTGAACTCGGAAGCGGCTACGGCGATCTTGAGATATCCTATAAAATTTCAGAGGATTTGAAGGTGAGAAAATATGGCAAATAAATCTGTAAAATTAATATCTCAAAATAAAAAGGCATATCACGATTATTTTATACTTGAAACATTACAGGCGGGAATCGAGCTTCAGGGGACGGAGGTCAAGTCTATGAGGGCGGGCCGCTGTAATTTAAAAGACAGCTATATTTCCATAGACAACAAACAGGCTTATATAAAGGGAATGCACATAAGCCCCTTTGAACAGGGCAACCGCTTTAACCACGACCCCTTAAGGGACAGGCGGCTTTTGCTCCACAGCTATGAAATAAATAAATTGGAAGGGAGGATTATGCAGCAGGGCTTAACCATAGTACCTCTTAAGGTCTATTTTGAGGGCAGTCTGGTAAAAATGGACATAGGTATAGCAAAGGGAAAGAAGCTCTATGATAAACGGCAGGATATTGCCAAAAGAGATCAGAAGCGTGAGGCCGAGAAGGACTTCAAGCTGAAGCTTACGACATGATTATAAGCTACAGCCCGAAATTTAAAGAGGCCGTTATAAATATGATAACCGAAGAAAACGGCTCTTTCGGTTCTTATGAACTATATCTTTTTAAAACCTTTGGGGAAGCTTTTGCCGAATGCTCCTTTTTATATGTTAAGGGAGGTTCCGCCGTAGGCTTTATAGGTGTTATATCTGCGGCGGAGAGCAAGGCTCTCTTTATTTACAGCCTGTGCATAAGCGGACTTTATAAGAACGCAGGCATAGACAAGATGCTTACTGAAAGGGTTATACTTTATGCAAACAAAAACCGCTGCAATACTATATCCTTTCTTTTAAATTCGGTAAACCGCAGGTATTATTATATTTTCAGCAATTTAGCTAAAAGGCTTAACAGGCGGATGAAAAGAACAAACCGCTATGAAGAGGCTGTGTTTTTGGAAATCACATATACAATTTTTTTGAATGAACCGCCGGGAGAAGAGAATTTCCCGGAGTGGGAATGAACATATTCGGGAACATATTCGGAATATTATCCGCCCAAAGGGGAAAGCTTATTTATATTAAGAAAAATATACCTTTTGGGGAGATGATTTTTTTGAAGATGAAAAGCTTAGGGGCTGTTTTGCTTCTTTGTGCTTTAACGGCAGGCTGCAGCAAGCCTACGGTTGAAAATACAGATGTTTACGGGGCAGTTATTGAAATCGGAGCCGAAACCTCTCTCAAGGAGGAGGAAGCCGAAAATCTTAAGGATATAGATGCTGCGGAACGCTATGGGCTTAATCCCTCTGATATAGAGGAGGGCTATGTTATAACCTCTTCCGAAGAGGGTAAGCCGGATAAAATTATATTGGCAAAGGGTAAAGATTCGGCCTCCGTTGAAAACATAGAAAAAGGCCTTTCAAATGTTCTTATAAATTTAACGGCGACCTATAAGGACTATCCGGAGGAAAGCAAAAAAATAGAGAATCATCTTTTTAAAACAAGAGACAGACTGACACTGCTTGCGGTCTGCGATAATATCGATAAAGTTGAAGAAATATTTGACAGTTTTGATTAATTCGGCATTTCATACTGATATTCGATGTATACTTTTATAAAAAATGCACAAAGTTTAGTTGAATCGTAAAAAACAGTTGACAAATGAGTCTTTTGGAAATATAATAATAACAACAAGGACGAAGGCTGAGTCGGTTAAGGCCGAGGCTTAACGTCCTTTTTCTTTTTTATATTTATAATATTTATAAAAAGCCGGAAAGGAGATAATTATATGGCAAAGTACAGTAAAGAAGATATTATCAGAATGGTTGACGAAGAGGATGTTAAGTTTATAAGACTTCAGTTTATCGACATAGCAGGCCAGCCCAAAAACGTAGCTATCGTAAGGTCGTCTCTTGAGAGCGTTCTTGACGACGGTATGATGTTTGATGGCTCCTCAATCGAGGGCTTTGTTAAAATCGATGAATCAGATATGTACCTTAAACTGGATTTGGACACATTCGCAATCTTTCCATGGAGACCCCAGCACGGCAAGGTTGCAAGGTTTATCTGCGACGTTTATACACCCGACGGAGTACCTTTTGAGGGCGACCCCAGAGGAACCCTTAAGAGAGTTGTTAAGAAAGCCGCCGATATGGGCTACACTGTAAATATCGGAAATGAATGTGAATTTTTCCTTTTCCATACCGACGAAAACGGCTACCCCACAAGCAAGGTAAACGACACGGCAGGTTATTTCGACCTTGCTCCCGTTGACTCGGCTATTGACTGCCGTAGGGAAATATGTCTTGCACTTGAAAAGATGGGCTATACAATCGAAGCATCTCACCACGAGGTTGCCCCCGGTCAGCACGAAATCGACTTCAAATATGAGGACGCTGTAACCACAGCGGACTATGTTGTTACTTTCAAAACAACCGTTAAGACAACCGCTAAGAAATACGGTCTCCATGCAACCTTTATGCCTAAGCCCAAATTCGGTATCAACGGCTCCGGTATGCACACAAATATGTCACTTTTCGCAAAAGACGAAAACGGCAAAACCTACAACGCTTTCTATGACCCCAACGACCCCAACGGTCTCCAGCTTTCACAGACGGCCTACAGCTACATCGAGGGTGTTCTTACACACGTAAAGGCTATTACGGCTATTACAAACCCCCTTGTAAACTCATATAAGAGGCTTGTTCCCGGTTATGAGGCTCCCTGTTATATAGCTTGGTCAGCTTCAAACCGTTCCGACATTATCCGTATCCCCGCTTCAAGAGGAATGGGTACAAGATGTGAGCTGAGAAGCCCCGACCCCTCAACAAACCCCTACCTCTGCCTTGCCTGCTGTATAGCTGCCGGTCTTGACGGTATCGAAAAGGGTATGAAGGTAAGAGATTCGGTTGATGTTAACCTTTTCGCTTTAACACAGGCCGAAAGAGACGCTTTAGGCGTAGGAAATCTTCCCGGAAGTCTTGACGAAGCCGTTAAGGCAATGGATAAGGATCCCCTTGTAAAGGAAGTTTTAGGCAGCCACACTTATGACTGCTTCAAGAGAATGAAGAGAAAAGAATGGGACGCTTTCAGAATGAGCATTTCAAAGTGGGAAATCGACAACTATCTCTTTACATATTAATATACAGCGATAAAAAGCTGCATAAAAATTCCTGCCGACGGGGTTTTGAAGCTTAAGCTTTCGGGGCTTCGGGGCAGTTTGCAGATATAAAAATCCCGTCTTTTCGGCGGGATTTTTAAGTTAAGGAACCGCTGATTAATTAGCTCATCGCGAATTAACCATCGCTTCCTTAAGAAACCGCTGAGCTGTTGCATAACATCATAAAACAACTATTGACAACCTGAGTTTAGGAGTATAACTAAAAAAATGGTGCTAAGCCACAGATTAGAACC
>JAJQFB010000055.1 GCA_021201395.1 Clostridiales bacterium
AATCTGTGGCTTAGCACCATTTTTTTAGTTATACTCCTAAACTCAGGTATTATATATCCTTATTAAGAAAAAAGCAATATAAATTTTATTTTTAAATAATTTGTACAGTTTTTACACTTATTTTTCGTCACTTTGCATAAAAATAAACCGGGAGCGGAGCTTTAAACCCCGCTGCCGGTTTTATAATTTATATTGTTTTATTAATAAAAAGCTTTTATTTAAGCGTTGTCTGATATGTACTGTGAAACTATGTAAGCGTCAAGGGCGGTTACGGCACCGTCGCTGTTTACGTCCGCTTTAGCTGCGTCAAAGTCGTCTGACAGCTTATCGCTGTTTCTGTTAAGAACGTAGTATAATATCTCGTCTGCGTCTGTTTGGTCTACCGCACCGTCATTGTTTACATCGTAGGGAAGATCAACAGCAGGGTCATCAGACTCGTCCGACTCATCTTCCGTGTCTACCGCAAGGGATACATTATCGAAGTATACTACGGAGGCCGCTGTTCTTACAAGTCTTATCTGTTTAAGCTGCATAGGTGATTTTGAAATAAGGCTTGTTGTTTCCGTAACGAGAGGTGTGTCGAAGCTGCCGTCAGGGTCATAGGTTCCGTCTGTGCCGTGGAGATATACATTTGTCTCCGCTGTCTTGTTGTCAAGGTCAATATTTACAACAACTCTGTACCACTGTGAGTCGCTTACGGTTTGGTTAAGAGCCGTGTCAACTGCGGAATTTGCTGTAGGTGAATCAGAAGTTACAGAGTAGAGACTGTCGCCGTAGTCCATAAGGTGATAGATTATGTTTGTTGTGGCAAAGGTCTCCGTTGCTTCTCCATCGGTATTTGCTGTTTCGGCATTTTCAAAGTAAATTCTGAAAGCTCTGCCTGCTGTGTTGGAGGAGTCTTTAACTTTTAAGAAGTCCGCCGTAAAGGTGGCCGTGCCTGTTCCTAAGGAGCCGTCAAGAACCTTAAATACAGCCTTGTCGTCAAGTCTTATCTTTGTTGAGGAGTTTCCGCCTATTGAGGTTGTGTCCGCTCTGTCAACTACGCTTGAGTAGGTATACTGTGCGTTCCAGTCGGAGAAATCTTCTGTGTCTGAGAAGCTGGGGTCTGATGCCGTTACCGTGCCTGAACCTGTACCCGTAAGGTAAAGAGTAATAACCGAGGTTTCGGCTGTGCCTACAAGGTCATCGCCGGCCGATACGGTGGCTTTAACCTTAATCGTTGCGGTTGCAAAAGCCGAGTAGTTAATTGTACCGTCGCTGTTTACAATTCCGTCTGTTCCGTCTACAGCGTTCCAGCTTACAGAGGTCATATGGTCGCCGTAGGTGGGAAGAGTATCCCCTGAGGAAAGTGTAAGAGAAGTATCCTCGGAAAGTGAGGCTGCGTCCTCCTCCGCAAGCTCCGTAAGGTTAGTATAGCTTAAATTGTCTACATAAAACTTAACCTGTTCATAGTTTCTGTTAGGTCTGAAAACTATTCTGTCCGCCGCAAAGCTCTCATAGGTATAGCCGTCTGCTCCCCAGTTCTTTGAACCTATTCCGCAGTTTTTGGCCGAAGCCTCAAGGTCGCCCTCTGCGTCGTAAACATAATAGTTTACTACCGGCTCGGTGCCGGAGCTGATTCCCGAAGCATCGGCAACCACTCTTATGGTATACCACTGACTGCCTGCGGTAACAAGCTCGGTATCCGCCGAACCGTTTACATAGTTTTTAATGTTATAATCGCCGCCGTCCTCGGTGAACCTCAACTGACCTAAGGTCTGAGAGCCTCTTACATATGCCTCGCAATAGCCGTCGGTTGAAATATCCGTCAGATAGAGGTCATAGCTTGTTTCAAAAACCTGGTCGACAATGCCCTCATCGGCAAAATAATAGCTGAAGTCGTGGATATTGTCCATTGTACCCGTCTGATTTATCATATAGAAATTGCCGTGGTCTGAGAAGGTAACGCCGTCGATATTGTCGACAACATAGCTCTCTATTGAATCACCGTTGCCGGCATTTGAATCGGCAAATTCAACACATTGATCGCCTACAGAGAAATCGTCGAAAGTATAAACCCCGTCTGTAGTTTCGGTTTTTGACCCTACAACTACGGTAAAGGTTCTTACCTCATCAGTAAGGCCGGATTTTGAAACCGTTGCGGTTAAGGTTATTGTTACCGCACCTTCGCCGTAGTCTCCTATTATAATAGTGTTGTTTGAGAATCTCTCTGTATTATCAGATGTCCATGTTACCGTAACATCGGGATCACTTTCGAAGCTTGTTGTAACAGCCGTATTTGCGGTAACGGGGCTTGAAACCTTAAGGCTGTCGGCCAAAGCCGCGAGACTTTCCTGAGGGGTCTCGGTGTCCCAGCCGCCGGGGTTCCAGCCATCGGAGCCCTTTGTAAAGTTATAGGGGCCGTAATAATCATTTAAAAAGTCCGTTTCGGAGGTATAAACAGTGGCTGACGAATCTGAGGAAGAATTCCCGTATTCAACCGCCGTTACTCCCGAATATCTTGTTCCTGAAATCGTTGTTGTACAGCCGTAAGCCGCAGCAGTACCGGAGCCGCTTGCTATAGAGGTCCCCGTAAGAGTGCTGTCTTTAAATTCTATCGCATAGGAGGAAGCCGATACAGAAGCTATATTTCCGGTTGAGGTTATTGTACAGTCCTCAAATACAGCCTGAGCGCTTGTTGAGGTTATGACGTTATTGCCACCGGAAATCGTACAGCCGCTGAAGTAGGAACGTGTTCCCGAATTAAGGGCAACGGAGGAGGCAGAACAGTCTGTAAATACTGCTTCATCATCGTTTACCGTAATTCCGTCATAGGTTATTCCCGTTGAGTAAAAATTACTGCCGTTTACGGTTATATCTCCTACGGATACGGAGCTTGCGCTCTCTGCTAATGTTATGTTTACGTTGTCGATTGAAACCGTAATATCCTCGTCATAGGTTCCGTCTTTTATATAGATTGTCTTTGTTCCCTGTGAGTCTGAGCTTTCGATATAAGCCATAGCCTTTGCTATAGTTGTTCTTACAACTGCTCCGGCTGTGTCGGAATCTGTTCCGTTAGGGTCAACGGTTACTTCCGCACCGATTGCGGGAGAGGTTGTAACAGTGCCCTCGGGGAAGCTGTCTGCAGTTAAGTCGTTTAAGTAATATTCAATATTTGTGTAGCCCTGTCCGCAGTAGTCGCCGTTTGTTTCGGAGGTTGATGCACTGTAGGGGTCAAGGCCTCTTTCAAGCTCCCACCAGTCCGGCATACCGTCGCCGTCGGTATCGGTATATAAATCGCCGTAGTCTGAGGCATAGGTTGTTTCGGGATATGTATATGTTGCCTGAACGATACCGTAGGAAGCGATTGAAGCCGCCTGAGTGGAGGAAGCCTCTGAAAGGTCTCTTGCACCCGAAAGATTACCTGTTCCGTTTATTGTATCGCTTATAACTTCGGCGTCAATATCGGTTCTGGAATCCGCATTGATTGCAGGACCCACGCAGGAGGTTACGTTTGCATAGGCTTCATCCGCCGATTCAGCCTGACCTACGTATGAAATATCCTCTGAACCGCTTGTGATTGAGAAAGGAGTTGAGGAATAGAAGTCGTCCTTTGTATAGGTGGAACCGTAATTGATGTAATCCCAGTCGGTTCCCTCCGCCGCAATAACAGTGTCGTCTATTTCCGTTATTTTGTTGCCTGACATATAGAATTTGAAGTTATCATAGTTTGTACCCGAGGAGATATTTATATATCTTATGCCTGAGGTATATTCGCCTTTCTTAAGGTAGTTTCCAACATAGTTAAGGTGGCCTAAGGTTCCGTAGGCTGTCTGGTAGCCCCAGTCATATATAACATTGTTTACGAACTCAGCCGTGTTTGTACCCTCAACCTTGCCTCTGAAGTTTCTTGAAACATTGTGTACAATAAGGTTGTGGTGCCATGTTGTGTTGCTCTTGCCTAACATTATGGCAAAGCCGTGGATACCCTTGCTGTGGTAGGAGAAACTGTTTGCGGGGCCTATGATTGTCCACTGTGTTGTGTACATATCATTGTTTGAGTAAAGACCCCACTGCTCATCGTTTGCCCAGCCGAAAGCGCAGTGGTCGATAATTGAGTTAGAGCCATCGGAGCCGCCCAAAGCGTCATATTCCGCCGAGGTTCCTCTTTCGCCGGGACGGCAGCTTATGTAACGAACGATAATATTTGAGCCGCCGAGACCTATTTTGTAGTTTTTAAGGGTTACGCCGTGGCCGCCGGGAGCCGTCTGACCGGCTATTGTTATGTTTGACTTTATTACAACATCGCTTTTAAGCCCTATTGTTCCTCCTACATCAAACACAACTATCCTGTTGGAGCTGCTTACGGCGTCTCTGAAAGAGCCTGTTCCGCTGTCGTTAAGGTTTGTTACGTGGTAAACCGTGCCGCCTCTGCCACCCGTTGTGTACTTGCCGCCGCCCTCTGCACCGGGGAAAGCCGCAAGACTGTCAGCCGCCTGAACAGCTTGTGTTCCTATGCTTGTTGTTACGGAAACAACGGAAATTCCCGTAACCGCCATAGAAACAGCCATTAATAAAGATAAAAGTCTTTTTTTCAAATTGTTCTCTTCCTTTCTTATTATATTTTAATGACTTGTTAATTAAATCTAAATCTATTGTACAACTTAAGGAGCATTTTTGTCAATTATTAACTATATTTTTAATGTAAATTTTGAATTGTGTACAATAATGTGCCGCAGCCATATTAAATAGCAGCGTTAGGGAAGCGATGATTAATTTGCCGAAGCAGATTCGCCTCTGATTTTTCGAGAGCAAGGAAGGCATTCGCGGGCATAGCCGGAGCCTATGTCAAGAATGCGTGACGCAGCAATCGGAAAAGTCAGGGGTGAATCTGTGATGAGCTAATTAATCAGCGATTCCTTAGAGCTATCGGACTTTGCTGTATCCATGAAATAAAAACAGCCCTCCGAGTTTATCCCTCAAAAGACTATTTTTATTTTGGCTATTGTGTTTAAATAATTTATTTGCTTAATGTTTGGTGCGTCTTGCCTTTAAAAGTCCTTTTATTGTGCCGAATATATGATCAACATCATCTTCGTCTAAAGCGTCCGCAAGGATTTTTGCAGCCCCCCTTTTTTCATCAAGGGGAGCTGCTGCTTTTTCCTCGGCAATACCGTCTATATCTCTTTTCAGCACAGTGTCAAGGGGCACGAAAAAGAAATTAGATTGGCAACGGTGGCTTCTCTCTTTGGCCTCTTTCCAAAAGACCGAGAAAAAACGGAGCCATATCCAACATTTCGGCAGCCTCATCAATCGACATATTTCTGAGCTGTCTTTCGTAGTGTATATTGGCACCTATAATTTTATTATCATAATCCATTTGTCCTCATCCTTTCTGCTGCTGATATAAAACCGTCGTTTTGTAAACCATATAACTATTTATGTAAAAAGCTTTATTAACTGAGTGTATTTATATTATAAACTATAAATGAGCAATTTTTAGAGTCATTGTAAAAGTTGCACAAAAAGTTACCCTA
>JAJQFB010000061.1 GCA_021201395.1 Clostridiales bacterium
CTAAATGGAAGAATTTGCTATTCATCTTGTTATGTTAACTAAATGACATTGGTTTCCCAGTTAATTCTGCCGGAGGATTCCGAAGCTTCCCCTGCCTCATACCAAAAACCTACGGTAAAAATATTGCTTACATTAAGTGTCTCCATTATTGCCCTCGGACTTCTCATACATATGCCTAAAACAACAACAAGCATCAATATTCCGCAGCCTAAGGCCGATATGTGCCGTTCAGACTTTTCCGTTATAATCAAGCCGAACATAACAAAAAATATAACCAACGACAAAATTTGTGCTGCCATTTCAATTTCCCTCCTGTATTTAATAACAAGGCAAAAAATATCGCCCTCTCCTCCACAGGACGGGCGCACTTTTACCTAATAAAGAAACGCCGATCTGCAAAATACAAAATATATACAATCACCATTTCCATGCTTATATTACCATAATTTTAACTTTTTGTCAAACAAATTTTAAGATTCCGAGGAAACCTTTGAAGTGTAAAATATTGCGTGTAAAATATTGCCCCCATTTGATAAACAGAGTGTGTTGACAGGAGTGCATTTGTGTAGTATTCTTATAGCATAAAAAAATAACGGAGGTTATGTTTTAATGAAGTTTTATTCTTTGGAAGAAGCCCTTACAGCCGCCTTTGGTGAAAACACACGTATAATCGAGCGGTGGCCTATATACGGTGGAGATATTAACCGCACTTACAGGCTGACTCTGTCAGACGGGTCAAAAGCTTTTTTAAAATGCAATGATATAAAAAATTATGATTTTTTCAGAGCTGAAGAGGAAGGGCTTAACTCTCTTCTCAGAACCGAAGCCATAGGCGTTCCGAAGGTGTTGGCTGTAGGGTCTGACAGGTTTAAAGGGAACTCATTCCTGCTTACTGAATATTTGGAGACAAAGCCGAAAATAAAAAACTACTGGGAGATTTTCGGTCGGGAACTGGCAAAGCTTCACCGCACAAAAACCTACGGAGCAACTTCTGAAAACAGAGAGCTTCGTTTCGGTTTTAAAACAGACAATTATATAGGAGTCTCCAAACAAATTAACAAGCCCAAAACAAATTGGATAGAATTTTTCCGTGACTGCCGCCTTAAGCCCCAAATACACATGGCAGAAAAAAGACTTAATTCGGAACTTAAGAAAAAATGTGAAATACTGCTTGAGTGTTTAGACTCCTTTCTTATTGAACCTGAATTTCCTTCCCTAATCCACGGAGACCTGTGGAGCGGAAACGCCCTTTGCGGCCCCGACGGAAAAGCGTGGATTTTCGACCCGGCCGTTTATATAGGCAATTTTGAGGCCGAGCTTGCCATGACAGAGCTTTTCGGGGGCTACCCTGCTTCATTTTACGGCGCATATAACGAAGTAAACCATATCGGCCGCGGATATAAAGACCGAAAGGACTTATATAATCTCTATCATATGCTGAACCACCTAAATCTCTTCGGCGCCTCCTACCTAAACGCAGTAAGCCGGATTGTAAACAGATATGTTTAAGGAAATGATAATTAATTCGCCGAAGCAGATTTGCCGCAGATTTTTAATAATAAATTTTCAAAATTGCCCATTTGAGTATTCTCCAAATAATTAATCTATTCCGAATAAATCTATCGTGTATACCTTATCCCTAAAATCATCAAGAAAGACGTCATAACGATTTGCAATAACAGCCCGCAACTTACTCTTAAATTCATTCAGGTTGTTAACCACAGTGCCGACAAATAACTTACTCCTGTTTTCAAGAGTCGGCTCGTAAATAATAGACTTTCCGTCTTAGCTATTCTCCAAATCATTCTTCATTATTAAAATTTAATCCCGGCCGCTTCCGATCCTTATCACTGAGCTTCAAGCCGCAGCCGTCTAGGGAATAGCCCTCAGGGGAAGCCGTACCTTTATATTCACCTGTAATCCCCGGCCAGACAATACCGATTTCCGGGTCGTTCCAAGCAAGGCCGCCCTCATCATCGGGATGATAAAAGTCGTCGCACTTATAGCAAAATTCCGCTGTTTCCGACAATACCAAAAATCCGTGGGCAAAGCCCCTGGGAATAAGAAACTGCTTCTTGTTTTCCTCCGTAAGCTCTATGCCGTACCACTTTCCGTAGGTTTCACTGCCGCTCCGAAGGTCTACGGCTACGTCGAAAACAGAACCCTTTATAACTCTTACAAGCTTTGTCTGAGGAAAATTTTTCTGGAAGTGAAGCCCTCTTAAAACACCCTTTGTTGACATAGACTGATTATCCTGAACAAAAACAATGTCTATGCCCTCCTCCTCCATATCTCTCTGACTGTAGGTTTCCATAAAATATCCCCTGCTGTCGCCGTGAACTGCCGGCTCTATTACACATAAGCCCTTAATACCGGCTACGTCCTTTTCTATCTTAATCTGTCCCATTTTTATGCCGCCTTTCTCAATATCAACATCAATATTCTATCTCTTTTAAATACCTGCCGAGAGCGTCCTGCCATGTTGGAAGAGGCTCAAAGCCTTTTTCCTTAAGCTTGCTTTTATCCAGACGGCTGTTAAAGGGACGGGCGGCCTTTGAAAGACCGTATTCCTCCGTCGTCACGGGTATAACATTCGTTGTATACCCTGCCTTAAGGTAAATCTCCTTTGTAAAATCATACCAAGAAATATAACCGCCCTCGTTTGTGGCGTGGTAATAGCCGTATTTTTCCGTTTCTGTCATATCAACAAGGAGTCTCGCCAAATCGTAGGTATAGGTAGGCGTTCCTATTTGGTCGTTTACTACCCGAACGGTGTCGTGGGTCTTTCCCACACGGAGCATTGTCTTAATGAAGTTGCTGCCGTTTACGCCGAACACCCAGGCTATACGCACAATAAAATATTTGTCAAGTATTCCGCTGACAGCAAGCTCCCCCTCAAGCTTAGTCTGTCCGTAGACATTCATAGGCTTGTAGGCCTTGCAGTCCGGCTGCCACGGTTCGGTTCCCTGACCGTCAAAAACATAGTCCGTGCTTATATAAACCATTTTGCAGTCAAGCTTTTTGCAGGCTTCCGCTATATTTTTTGTTCCTCCTGCGTTTACGGCTCTGACTTTCCCGATTTTGTCGTCGTCCTCCGCCATATCAACCGCCGTCCAAGCGGCACAGTGAATAACCGCAGCGGGCTTAAGCTCCGTTATTGTTTTTTCCACAGCCTCTTTATCGGTAATATCAAGCTGTATATAAGGGGCTTCGGTAACGGCACTGCCGTCCGCCGCTTCGCTGTATCCCTCGGCAACGTCGGAGCCTATACCCTCATATCCCCTCTTAACAAGCTCATTTATTACATCGTGGCCTAACTGACCGCCGACACCTGTTACAAATACTTTCATAACATCCGCTCCTTAACGGTTTCCGTGCATCTTCTCACAATAATTTCGGTACTCTCCGCTTATGATGGTTTCCCACCAGTCACGGTTATCTAAATACCACTTTATTGTCTTTTTTATGCCGTCCTCAAATTTGGTTTCGGGAAGCCAGCCTAATTCATTGTGAATCTTCGCAGGGTCAATAGCATAGCGCATATCGTGACCCTTTCTGTCCGTAACAAAAGTTATAAGGCTTTCGGGCTTGTTAAGCTCACGGCATATTATTTTTACAATATCTATATTTTTCATTTCATTGTGGCCGCCTATGTTATAGACCTCCCCTACCCTGCCCTTGTGAATAACAAGGTCTATAGCCCGGCAGTGATCCTCAACATAGAGCCAGTCTCTTACGTTAAGCCCCTCTCCGTATACAGGCAGGGGTTTATCGTTTAAGGCGTTGGCTATCATAAGGGGAATAAGCTTCTCCGGGAAGTGATAGGGGCCGTAGTTATTTGAACAGCGGCTTATTGTAACAGGCAGACCGTAGGTTCTGTGGTATGCCAAAACAAGGAGGTCGGCCCCGGCTTTTGACGAGCTGTAGGGGCTGCTTGTGTGAATAGGTGTTTCCTCGGTGAAGAACAAATTCGGACGGTCAAGGGGCAGGTCACCGTAAACCTCGTCTGTGGAAACCTGATGATAACGGGTTATGCCGTACTTTCGGCAGGCGTCCATAAGCACGCCCGTTCCCATAATATTTGTCTGTAAAAATATCCCCGGATCCTCTATGGAACGGTCAACGTGGCTTTCCGCCGCAAAGTTTACAACAATATCAGGATGCTCCTCTTCAAAAAGCTTATATACCGCCTCTCTGTCGCAGATGTCCGCCTTTACAAATCTGAAATTGGGGTTATCCATAACAGGCTCAAGGGTCGATAAATTCCCTGCATAGGTCAGCTTGTCAAGACAGACAATACGGCAGTCGGGGTATTCATCAAGCATATGGAATACAAAATTACTTCCTATAAATCCGGCACCGCCGGTAACAATAATCGTCATTTTTTATTTCCTCTCTTTTATAATCAATCATTTTTAATGAAGAATATCTAAATATTTTCCGTCCAATACGTCCTTTAGATACTGTCCGTACTGGTTATTCTTGAGAACCTCATAGACAGCCAAAACATCATCACGGCTTATCCAACCGTTAAGATAGGCTATTTCCTCTAAACAGGCTACCTTTCTGTGCTGGTGCTGTTCTACCGTCTTTACAAAATTCGTGGCGTCAACAAGGCTTTCGTGGGTTCCCGTGTCAAGCCAGGTAAAGCCCTGTCCCAAAAGTTCTACATTAAGCTCTCCCTTTTCAAGATAGATTCGGTTTAAATCCGTAATCTCAAGCTCGCCTCTTGAGGAGGGCTTTAAATTCTTTGCATACTCAACCACACGGTTATCATAGAAATAAAGCCCTGTTACGCAGTAGTTGCTCTTAGGCTTTTTAGGCTTTTCTTCTATTGATACCGCTTTTCCGTTACGGTCAAACTCAACAATTCCGAAACGCTCGGGGTCGTCTACATAATAGCCGAACACCGTGGCTCCTTTACCGTTTTCGGCGTTCTCAACAGCGGCCTTTAATCTTTTCTTTAATCCGTGACCGGCAAATATGTTGTCGCCCAAAACCATCGCCGCAGTATCGCCTCCCACAAAGTCCTCGCCGATTATAAACGCCTGAGCCAAACCGTCGGGAGACGGCTGAACGGCATAAGAAAGGCTTACGCCAAACTGATTTCCGTCGCCGAGCAAATCCTTAAACCGGGGTGTGTCCTGGGGTGTGGAGATAATAAGAATATCCCTTATTCCGGCATTCATAAGCACCGACATAGGGTAATAAATCATGGGCTTGTCATAAACCGGAAGCAGCTGCTTCGATGTTACCTTTGTAAGCGGATAGAGCCGCGTTCCCGACCCTCCCGCCAATATAATTCCTTTCATTGCTTCCTCTCCCATTAAATTAAATAAATATTATATTTAAGGAACCGCTGATTAATTAGCTCATCGCATATTCACCGCAGATTTTTACTATTCAAAGGTCAATGTCATTTATTTAATTTAAGGGGCAATTTTTCAATTAAGGGTGTAACCAA
>JAJQFB010000011.1 GCA_021201395.1 Clostridiales bacterium
CACTTTCATCACTATTTGTGCCGGCGTGTGCGGCGGAATGGAGATTATTATGAAAAAGGTTGTAATTATAGGGGCAGGTCCGGCAGGGCTTACGGCGGCTTATGAGCTTTTAAAAAGGGATAAGAGCTGTGACGTAACGATTTTGGAAGAAAGCGGCGTCATAGGCGGAATTTCCAGAACCGTAAGATATAAAGGCAACAGAATGGACATAGGCGGCCACAGGTTTTTCTCCAAGGACGAAAGAGTTATGAACTGGTGGAAAAACATTATGCCTATGCAGGGGGCTCTTTCCTACGATGACAAAAAATTAGGCAGGGATATGCCCGTTGAAAAAGGCGGGCCGGATCCCGAAAAAGAGGACAGGGTTATGCTTACCCGTCACAGAGTATCCCGTATATATTACCTAAAAAAATTCTTTGACTACCCCGTTACCCTTAAAATGCAGACTCTTGTAAATATGGGCTTTATAAGAACGGTTAAAGTCGGCTTCAGCTATTTAAAGGCTATGATTTTCAAGAAAAAGGAGGACTGTCTTGAAAATTTCTATATAAACCGCTTCGGCAGGGTTCTCTATTCAATGTTTTTCGAGGGCTATACGGAAAAGCTCTGGGGCAGGCACCCAAGCGAAATTTCGGCTGACTGGGGGTCTCAGAGAGTAAAGGGGCTTTCCGTTACGGCGGTTTTAAAGGATATGCTTTCTAAGCTTGTGCCCAAAAAGAACAGAAAGGTTGAAACCTCTCTTATAGAAGAATTTATTTACCCCAAACACGGCCCCGGCCAGCTTTGGGAAACCGTAGCCGAAGAGGCAAAGGCTATGGGGGCAAAGATTATTATGAACGCCTCAGTAAATAAGGTTATATGTAAAAATAACAGGGTTTCCGCCGTAAAATACACACAAGACGGAAAGGAGCTTACGGCCGAGGGGGATATTTTTATTTCATCTATGCCCCTTAAGGATCTTGTCGTAAGTATGGGCGATGTTATACCTAAAAAAGAAAGAGAAATCGCCGAGGGACTTCCTTACAGGAATTTTGTTACGGTGGGGATTCTTACAAAGAAGCTTAACCTTGTAAACAAAACAGATATTAAAACTTTGGGAAACATTATACCCGACTGTTGGATTTACGTTCAGGACGTAGGCGTAAAATTAGGCAGGATTCAGGTGTTCAACAACTGGTCGCCCTATATGGTTGAAAACCCGGACGAAACTGTTTGGATAGGGCTTGAATATTTCTGCGATGAGGGCGACGATTTCTGGAATTTAAGCGACAGCGAGTGTATAAAGCTCGCTTCTGAGGAGCTTGTCAAAATGGGTGTTATTTCCTCCGTAAGCGATGTTTTGGACGCCCACAGGGAAAAGGTTAAAAAGGCCTACCCGGCATATTTTGACACCTACAGCGAAATAGACACTCTCGTCAGCTGCATAAATACATACGAAAATCTTTACTGCGTAGGCAGAAACGGCCAGCACAGGTATAACGATATGGGTCACAGTATGGTAACCTCCTTTGAAACCGTAGAAAACATACTCTCCGGCAGGAAAGACAAAACCAACATTTGGAACGTCAATACAGAAAAGGAATATCACGAGGAAAAGAAGTAACTCAAACAATATTTTAAGGGTGTTTAAAAGGGGCTCTGTTTCGGAAAGAACAGAGCCCCTATGTAGTTTGTTTTTTTATGTCTTTTATATAGGTTATCAGTCGTAAAGTCTTGAAATGGGGAGGCCTTCGTGGATTCTGTAAATAGCATCGGCGAAGATTTTGGCGGTGGAGAGAATCTTTATTTTGGGAAGCATATTTTCCGCAGGAAAACGAATTGTGTCAAGCATAAGGAGCTGGTCTATGGCACTCTTTTCGATTTTTTCAAGGGCGCTGCCCGAGAAAACGCCGTGAGTACAACAGGCATAGACGGAGTTTGCCCCTCTTTCCTTTATAGCGTTTGCCGCATTGCAGATTGTGCCGGCTGTGTCTATCATATCGTCCACAAGGATAGCGTCCTTGCCCTTAATGTCGCCGATAATGTTCATAATTTCGGAAACATTGGGACGGGGGCGTCTTTTGTCTATTATGACAATGGGAATATTCAGCTTTTCCGCAAAGGCTCTCGTTCTTGCAACAGAGCCTAAGTCGGGAGAAACGGCTACGAGATTTTCCATATTGTCCTCAAATTTGGATTCATAATAGTCCGTAAGGAGGGTGTTGCCCCTTAAGTGGTCTACGGGTATGTCGAAAAAGCCCTGAATCTGGGCGCAGTGGAGATCCATAGTGAGCATTCTGTCTGCTCCTGCCGTTGTAATCATATCCGCCACAAGCTTGGCTGAAATCGGGTCTCTGGGTCTTGCCTTTCTGTCCTGCCTTGCATATCCGTAATAAGGTATAACGGCGTTTATTCTGCCTGCGGAAGCCCTTTTACAGGCGTCAATCATAATAAGCAGCTCCATAAGGCTGTCGTTTACGGGCTTTGAAGTGGAGTTTACGATATAAACGTCCGCTCCTCTGACGGTTTCAAGTATGTTTATGCTTATTTCTCCGTCAGAAAACGGCCCAACGTGAGCCTTGCTGATACTCAGGCCTATTTCCCCGGCGATGTTATCCGCCAAAGGCCTGTTTGATGTTCCGCTTAAAATTTTAATGTTTCCTCCGGTCATATTCATGGACTTATTTTCCTCCTATTTATGCTATCGGGTTTTCAGTGGCTTCTTAAACTGTTGTATCTTTACCTTTATTTTTACTTCTTGCCTGCCTTGTCTGCCCAGCCGTCAAGATTAACCTGACGCTTGCGAGCTATTGACAGGGCGTGGGGCGGTACGTCCTTGTTGATTGTGGAGCCTGCTGCGGTAACGGCGTTTTCGCCTACCGTTATGGGGGCTATAAGGTTTGTGTTGCAGCCTATAAAGGCGTTGTCGTTAATAGTGGTTCTGTATTTATGAACACCGTCATAGTTTGCCGTAACAGTGCCGCAGCCGAAGTTGACGTTTTTGCCTACGTCTGAATCTCCCACATAGGTAAGGTGTGAAACCTTTGTTCCGTCGTCTATATTTGAGTTCTTTATTTCCACAAAATCCCCTATTCTTACGTGTTCCCCTATGTTTGAGCCGGGGCGCAGATATGCGAAAGGCCCTACGGTTGTATAGTTGTCTACATAGGCATTCATAATAACGGACATTTTAATGTTTACGCCGTCCTTTATTTCAGAGCTTATAATCTGGGTGTTGGGACCTATGACGCAGTCCGTGCCTATTTTTGTTCTGCCCTCAAGGGTCGTTCCCGGAAGTATAATTGTGTCGGGCTCAATTTCTACGTTCTGACCTATATATGTGTTTTCGGGGTTGGTTATGGTTACCCCATTTAACATATGCTCCTCGTTTATTCTCTTTACAAGAGCCTTTGTAACAACGGATAAGTCAAGCTTTGAGTTTACTCCCAAAAATTCGGCTTCGTCCTCAGCCGTCATAACTCCTACGGCCTTGCCGCTGTTTTTAATAAGCTCCATTGTGTCTGTTAAATAATATTCGCCCTGGGCGTTGCCGGTTGAAAGCTTTGAGAGAGCCTCCTTTAAAACGGCTGCTTCGAAGATGTAAACTCCGGAATTTACCTCCTTAACCGCAAGCTCCGAGGGAGTGCCGTCCTTTTGCTCTATTATCTTTACAAAACCGCCCTTGTCGTCTCTTATAATTCTTCCGTAGCCCGTCGGCTCTTCCTTTATGAAGCTTACGCCTGTGGCGGCGTTTTTGCTTACAGAGTGGAAAGAAAGAATCTTCTCTATTGTTTCGGGTCTTATAAGGGGAGTATCTCCGCAGAGAACGAGAACGCTGCCCTCATTTCCTATAAAGTCCTCCGCCTGCATAACGGCGTGACCTGTACCTAACTGTTCCTTTTGAAGGGCATATTTAACCCTGTCCCCTGTCATCTTTCTGACAAGCATACTTTTATGGCCTACAACAACGCAAATATCAGAGGCTCCTGCTTTAAGAGAAGCGTCGATAACATAATCAAGCATTGTTTTGTCCAAAACCTTGTGAAGCACCTTAGGTACCTTTGATTTCATTCTTGTGCCCTGACCGGCAGCAAGTATAATAACCTTTAAATTTTTATTCATAATCCACCTCATAATTAACTGCGGAATAGCTCCGCCCATACTCTTATATTTTCTCACTTTTACACAAATTTTTCAATAGTTATTTTGCTTTTTCTGAAATTTGTAAATTTTTCATTATAATTATTAAATTTTTCAGAAATTATTGTATAATTTTTAGGGCAACCCCAACTTTTGCAGGATTGCCCCTCATAATTTTATTCAAAACTTTCCGTATTAATAACCCTGTTTACGTGAGCTACAAGAGAGCTTGTGTCAAAGTCATCTGCCTTTTCAAGGTAAAGTTCTCCCTCAGAGCCTTTTCTTGAGATATAAAGAGGCTCCTCTTCTCTCCCTAAAGTATAAACGCACTCCGAGTAGTCAAGGTTTAAATAGAAATTGTTATAGGAACTCTCGTCCAAAACAACTTCGCCTTTGTCCTGTGTATAGACACAGAATATGCTTGAATAGCTTTCGGCATCCTCAACGGCATAGTAAATGTAATCGGCGTTGTCGGAAATTGCCCAAACGTCTCTGTTTTGGCCTATAACAGTTTCCTCTCCGTCCTTATAATAACAGCAGTCATAGGTCAGGGCTTCATCATCATAGTTTTTTACATAGGCAACAACATCTCCGCTCGGGGAAATCTGAATCGTGCCTGCCGTACTTACAAAAACGTCCTGACAGACAGTAGCCCAGCTTTTTGTAACGGTATTATAGGCAAAAAGACTTCCTATATACTGTTTTTCCTCTGAGTTGGGCGTTACAAAGGCCACAAGGGAACCGTCGTTTGAAATTGAACAGGAAATTACTCCCTGAGCGAGGTTCTGTTCCTCTCCCTCGGCAAAATACGACAGCTTACCGCTGTTTACTATTATAAATCTGTCCTCCGCAAGGTTAGCCATATAGTCAGAGCCCGTAAAGGTATAGCTTTCTCCGTTTTCGTCCGTAAAGGTTATTTGCTCCTTTGAGGTTTCGTCCTGATCCTGCGTTACGGTATATTTTGTAAGAGGCTCTACGGTGGTTTTAACCGTGTTTTTTCTTACAGCAAGAACCGCAATTACAGCAGCAGTTATAATAACAGCCCCTATTATACATATAACGGCGGTTTTAAAAAGAGAAGTTTCTTCTTTTTGCGTTTCCTTTTTCATTTTGCATCCTCCAAAGTCTTATGTATGTCATGTATATCCATAAATAATGTATCAAAAAATAACGGAGTTGTCAAGTAGAGATGCAGTCTGACGCACGGCAGAATCATAGAATAATACAAGTTTGTTTCATGGGTATTACAATATGAT
>JAJQFB010000106.1 GCA_021201395.1 Clostridiales bacterium
GGTTACACCCTTAATTGAAAAATTGCCCCTTAAATTAAATAAATGACATTGGTTTACACGGTAGTCCCAAAGAATGGGGGTCAGGTAGTAGTCGGTTGTGGTGGCTTCCGTGGTTGTCTCGGTGGTGGTTGTGGTAGTTACAACATCATAATAGTTTGAGGTAACCGAGGAGCTTGACAGAGCCGCTGACAGCGTGTTTGTCGGAACAAGGGACATCATAAAGTAGGCATAGCTGTTAGAGCCGCTGACGGCGAATGTATAGGTTGTTCCGCCCGCAAGACCTGAAAATGTAATAACATTGGCTTGTGCGTCTGCCCCTGCCGTTGAGGTTGTCGAAATTGTGTCATCGCTGTCGGAGGCCGATGTCAGTGAGTAGGTTCTGCTGCCTGTTCCGCTGCCCTGAACAACCATAGAAAATTCCGCACTTGCATATGAGGAGGGAACCGTAACTGATATGCTGTACGCATATGTGCTTGTACGGTAGTTAAGCTCATATGTAGCAATATTCGGGATTACGGCGGAATATTGATTGCCGCTGCCGTTTGTGCCGGAGGTGATGCCGCTGAATATTGTTGTTGAGATTCCGTCTGCGGTATAGCTGACGTTTGTGTCGGAAGTATAGTAAGATTCTTCCGATATATTGCTTGTTTTGTCATCGCTTCGTGTGTAGCCGCTGTTTACGAGGTAAACAAAGGCAGGAGCCGTTCCGTCGGCGAAGAATCTTGTTGCCGATGATGACAGGCCGGTTGACTCCTCGCTTGAGGTTATAAGGGCTATAAGGTAGTAGGCGTATTGGCCGCTGCTGATTGACAGGGTGTAGCTGGTGCCGCCTGTAAGACCGGTAAAGGTTACTATGTCGCCGTCTGCGTCTTTGGACGCATAAAAACTTTGCGACGCCGAACTTGCTTCATCATCATCAGAATCTATCACTTCGGTAAGCGTAAGAGTTCTGGATGCTGATGTAGAGTTTGTCGTTGCGGCGATTACAAAGGAGGCGCTTGCAACTCCCGACGGGACGTTAATTGTCATATTATCGCTTACTGTTGCCGTTCGTTTTGTCAGGGTGTAGGTGGCTAAGCCGTCTATTTCCACATCGGAATATGTTCCGCTGCCGCCGCCTGAGGTGCGGACGCTTGCACCGCTGAATATGATTTCCGTTGCTTCTTCCGAATCATCATCGGTATAGGTGTAATAAGCGTAATTGTCATCATAGGTGCTCGTGTCGCTGCTGGAGTCATTGCTCATATTTGCTCCGGTTAGATCTACATAGCTTCCTATTACAGAAGCTGTATATGTATTGTTGCTTGTGTTTGAGTTCCAAACATAGGCTGTTTGATCTTTTGCTGTGGTTTCAGTTGTTTCTTCGGTTGTTTCCTCCGTAGTTTCCTCGGTTGTTGTTTCGTAGCTTCCCGTTGCCGTTTCCAAACTTGTATCCCCGAGCGAATCTGTATCTGTAGATGTTACAAGGGATATACCATACAGACGGTAATTTGAATCAGAACTATCATATTCTATATAATAAGTGCCGGATGAAAGGTTTGTAAATGTAACTACCGTATTATAATGATTGCTGTTAAGTGTAACAGAAGAAACAGAATTGGTTGAAGTTTCTCCGGTATCTGTATCGGTAGTACTTTTTGACAAAGTTAGAGCCTTGCTGTTATTTACAAACAACCAAACACTTAAAGAGGTGCCTACAACATCGTCCGGGATAACTACTGTTATTTTTCGTTTAGTACCGGCTGCACGATATGACGTTGTATAACTGCCTACATTTTTAAGTGTATTTGTATATGAACTAACTCCGCTTGGTTTGCTGCTGTCATAACTGCCGACAGAATCCAGTTTAGCTGTTGTACCTGTACTAAAATTAAATGATACACCGCTGTCGCCAAATGATACAGAAGTTGAACTTTCGGCTGTATTTGTTGTTGCTCCGCCGTATACATAGGTGGGTGTGATTTCCGTGGAGTTTACGGTATAGTCACTTTCCGAACCGGGGAAATATACATAGGCGGCGGTACTGCTGTCGGTACTGCCCGTGTCCTCATCATCAGACACCATTACGGCGGTGGAGATTGCGGCCACTAAGGCGGAGGCCGCTTCTTCCGAGCCTGTTGAGGTCATGGCGGCGGAATAAAGAGTTGAGGTTAAGGCTGTTGTTTCCGTTTCATTGTCTGTGCTGTCCTCTTCGTCTGTTTCATCTTCCTCCTCCGTGCTGTCTGTGTCGGCTTCTAGGCTTGTTGTTGAAGCCATAGATGAGTCCGTAGGCAGAGTGTTGCTCTTGCCGTTTATGTAGCCCGAGAGAACGAAGTTTACATTAAGCTCCACATCGCCTACGGGAAGCTCAAGGCCTCTTATGCCCTTGTTGGCCGTTACGGAATCGCCGTTTTCGTCTGTGCCGGTTATTGTGCCGTCGTTTTGAAGCTGGAGAGTAACGCCGTAGCCCAACATTCTTCCGTGGAGCTGAGTTGTACTGTCGGTTATGGAAGCCACCTCATTGCCGTTTTCAAGGTCGAAGTTGCCGAGATAGCCCAACTGGGGGTTTCTTCCTATTTCAACGGCGTAGTTGGGAGCTGCACTGACTGTTACGATTTCGTCATCTACGGCAGAACCGTCGGAATTGCTTACGCCCAGTGTCTTTGTGTTTTTGGTTTCATCTATGTTTACGGTGTAAAGATAGCTTCCGCTGTCATGGGTTAAGTCGCCGGAGCCTATGTTATTGGGGCTGCTCTTAAGGCAAGCCGAAATTGAAGGGGTGAAGGTTGTGCCGTTGGTGCTTGCCATAACGTAAATTCCCAGAGGGAAAGTTATACTTCCGGGGATAGCTATCTCTGATGTGCTGTCGTCTATGGGCAGGTCGGCAATAGCGGCTGTGGCCACAAGACGCTGACAGTTTACGGCTATGTCGTCCTCGGAGATGGTTCCGTCATCTATTAAGCTCTGAATATTATCGGGGTAGGAGCTTATATTTGAAGTGTCGTATTTATATGCCTTTGAGGAGTCATAGACTGTGGTTTCATTTCCCTCGCCGTCGGATGAAGTTTCAGAGCTGCCCTCGCTGCCGTAGACAAGAGCATTTACCGAGGCGGAGGTTGTTTGTGTGTCGTCCGTCCACTTATTGCCGCTGCTGTCCTCATACATAAGCATATATTCTATGTTTTCGCCGTAACTGTCTGTTATGGCATTTTCATTTTCGTCTTTCGGTATATAGAGATATTCTATGTGCCAGTCGGCGTATGACAGCCAGCCCATAGGGGTCGTTACGGCTGTAATTTCATTATTAACATTTATGTTGTAGCGGGCCTCTGTGAGAGACTTGTCCATTTCCGCCGTGATTTCGATTTCTCCCGCATCTTCCGCCGAATATTGAGCGGAAGTCGGCGTTGTGGAGCTTGACGTAAGGCCGTCTATTGACCTGACCGACATAACGATTTTGGGATTGTAGGTTATTATATCGAAGCTTCTTACCGTTGTGTCGTCCGAAGCGGTGTCGTTTCCGGCAACAGCGGCTTCATCTCCGTCATCGTCATATGTAACGGGATCGAAAGGCGAGGAGCCGGTAACTATATTAACCTTTGTGGCATCTGATGTGTCGGAATATATTGAAACCTCGCTTACATAGCCCGAGAAAAGCTTTGCAAGAACACAGCAGAGAGTGTCGCCGAAAGCCGCCGTTGAAACATTGAATACTGCGTATGAAACGCCGTCTACTGAGGAATCGCCGTCTGATGAGGTACCTTCGTGGAACATAATCTCTTCAAGTTCTGCACTGTAATAGCTTGAGTCTGTCTGGGCGATAAGAGCCGGCCACATCTTGTAGGCTGAGGTTCCGCTCAGGAGATGTTCAATTTTGACTGTAACCGCAGTGTCGGAACCGAATATATCGGAGAACGACTTCTTTCCGTCATCACCGTCAACAAGAGTGTAGGTTCCCGTTGTGCCATCAGAGGTATCGGTTACGAAAGTATAATATTCTTCATCATTATCGCCTGTAACCGTGTAGGCCTCAACCTGACGGAAGTAAGCCCCGAAGAAAGCCATTTCGTAATAGTCATCGTAATATTCTTCCACATATGAGATTATATCGTCTACGTCCACATCATCACTTGAAGAATCCAAAACGTCAACCCAAAGTATGTAATAACTGCCGTTTATTTCGTAAACAACGGAATAATCGGTTGATGCGGTTTCATCTGTGTAATAATTTGTGTATGAATCATCGCCCGAAGTAACTGTCAGATAAATAGGATCGGAATCAGACGTGTCGCCTGTCAGAAGAAGACTTATAAGATTTTCGGCGGCAAGCGAGAGAGCGCTTCCCGAGGCTGTGGTGTCGTCTAAAAGCAGGGAGTCTGATTCGTCCGTGCTGTCTGTATCGAGAGCCGAGCCGGAGGTTTCGTCGTCAAAGTCTGAGTCTGAGGAGGAAGCGTCATCGGAGGAGGAGCTGTCGCTGCTTGCCTCGGAGGAGCCGGCTGAGTCGTCGCTTTCGTAGCATTCGTCTGTATGTGTGTGTTCTTCAAGGCCGCAGATAAGAACCTGCTCTGTTGTTACGGAGGAGACAGCCGTCACATCTGTTGTAAGGGCTGAGTCTGAGGCTGTATCGTCATCGGCGGCGGCTTGTTCTGTCTGTTCGGCGGCAATTATTTCAGCCGCTTCCTCCGCCGTTATCTGTTGGCCGTCGGCGTTGTAGTAAACCGTTTCGTAGCAGTCGGCGGAGTGGATATGTTCTTCCATGCCGCAGGTGGGCACTGTCAGGGTAATGGCCGGCAGGATAAGCATATATGTAGTGACAAAAACCACCACCATAGCCAGGGCCGTAACCGTTCGCAGCCAAATCCTGTATTTTTTTCTTCTTTAGGGCTCGAAGAGAGTCCTCAAAATATGCCATAAATCCAACTCCTTTCCGCAATCAGCCAAATTCGGGACATTCCCCGTTTATTTATGATTTAAGGCAATTAATTCTTTAAAATAAGCACTTAAGTTCACCCGGGGGGGGGAACTTTCATATAGAGTATTATACCACGGCTGTAATAATAATGCAACAATTTTTTAATTAAAATTTTGGAATTTTTAAAATTTGTTGTTCAGAATTTCTAATAAAAATTGATAAACAATATCTCAAAATTCATACTTTAGTAAAATTGCACAAAAAAATAAACCGACCCTTGTCATAGTTTTGTTTTCCGCAAAACCGCCGCAAAAGTTAAGCGGAACGCAAAAAGCCCCTCGGCAAATAACCGGGGGCGGTATGGGTTTCTTCTATAATTATATTTATGTTTGATGATGTGTTAAGCATATTAACAAAAGAAGTGTATTTCTCCGAAATAGCCGTACCATTTTTGGATTATATCATAACTGTTTGCTTCAATAACCCTTAAAAGCTGTCTGAGATTTTGTGCGGGAATTTTGGAATTATTGTTGCAGAGAAGTGCTTTCCCCGATTTTGTTATCCAAACCTTAGTTGCATTTGCTGTGGGATTATGTTTTGCAATATGGACATGTATGGGTTCTAAAGGGTCATTTTCGTTTGACCAAAAATATATAATATATCCGCCGATTCTAAAAATTTGCGGCATTGGCAAAACCACCTTTTTGAGAAAATTCCATAATTAAGTGGGCATTGTTTTCCACCAGCCGCTTTAGGGCGGAAATTTCGGTTTCGGAAAAGCCCTTTATATCCTCCCATTTATATTCGGGAAGATAACAAGCCGCACTGTTGAAGCCGTCATATACGGGCTTTTCAATATAAACTTTAACACTGCCGTCAGGGCGCATTTCCGAGTGGACTATTTCCGTGTCATCGGGCAGGGTCATAAAGGGATACATCATTTTTATCATTTCCTTTCGGTTTTAGGCTATGGGGCCGAAGTCGCTGAGGGGCCAGATCTTGAAAACTATTTTTCCTACGATTTGCTCCTCTGAAACACAGCCGATTGTGGTGGAGCGGCTGTCGACGGAGGTGGAGCGGTGGTCGCCGCAGACGAAATATCTTCCGTCGGGAACCTGATAGGGCAGGGCAAGGTCGCACTCGCCCTTTGCTTTTTCCGTTATATAAGGCTCGTCCAAAACCTCGCCGTTTACGGAGATTGTTCCCTCGTCATCTATGTCAACGAAGTCGCCGGGAAAGGCTATAACACGCTTTACCAAAATCTTATTATTATAGTAGAAAGAGATAATATCTCCCTGTTTGAAGCTGTAGTTTTTGATTGAAACAACTATATCGTCGGCGGTGAGAGCCGGGGTCATAGAGGAGCCGTAAATCTGGAGAACGGGCAGGAATAAAGTTGCCACCAAAACGGAAACGGCGGCTACGGTTATTAAAATAAAGACCGTACTCCTGAAAACGCTTGTGAAACGCTTGCGGTAACGCACTCTTTTAAGCTCTGTTTCAACCTGAACCGAAGTAGGTAATGTCATTTGATTCAAGCCTCCTTTTTATTTTCGGCCTCAAAGCGGTTTTGCAGGCCTTTAATATTTTCCAAATATTGGTCTGCGGCTTCCTGAGCCGACAGAAATATATTGTTAAGACGGAGAGAGGCCTCGGCTATGGAGCCGGCTTCCGAAATTGTAAGCTGTTTGTCCTCAAGGGCTTTTTTTGCCTGCTCAAGCTGAGCTTCAAGCTCTTCCGCCCGCTTTGTCTGTTCCAAAAGCATTTCCAAAAGCTCCTCTCGCTTAAGCTTCTTAAGCCGTTTATCGTCCTTTATATTTTTTTCGGTCTTATTCTTACGCAGTTTCATAATCTGTCTCCCTTATTATATATTGTTTAATGTGTCGGATTTATTAATCTGATTATACTACATAATAAGCATAAGTGTCAATTCTTTATTTTTTGTGATTTTGAAGAACAAGAAGCCAACGAGACAAGCTGTAACTTTACTTTGAGGATTTACTATAACAAAAAAATTTGTTAACTTGAAAAATTTCTTTGTTCGGTCTATTGACAAGGGGGCAAAAAAAGTTTACAATTAAAAGGTGTTAAAGGCTGATGGAGGCTTCGTGGAACAGGTGAAGATTTCCGGGGTGCTTAATCGGCTTTTTGGGTTTTGAATTTTGAATTGTGTGTTTGCGTTAGGAGGCTGCGACTATGTTTTATTATAACAAAAGATACAACTTAATAGAAAGAAACGAATTTTCATATCCCCTGCAGGACGTTAAGGAGCCTAAACTGTATAAAAATTTATACGGCTATGACGAGGTTCCCAAAATTGCTTTTAACCGCAGAATTGTGCCTATGGAGTGTCCCGATGAAATTTGGATAACCGACACGACCTTCCGTGACGGTCAGCAGGCAAGAGAACCCTACACGGTAGACCAGATTGTAACTATATATAAAATGCTTAAAGACTTAGGCGGCCCTAAGGGCAAAATAAAGCAGTCTGAATTTTTCATATACTCCAAAAACGATCAGGAGGCTGTTTACAAGTGTCTTGAGCTTGGCTATGAATTTCCCGAGGTAACAACATGGATAAGAGCCACAAAAGAGGACTTTGAGCTTGCAAAGTCAATAGGCATAAAAGAAACGGGCATACTTGTTTCCTGTTCCGACTATCACATTTTCGAAAAAATGAAGTCTACAAGAAGCGAGATTATAGACAAATACATAAGGGTTATAAGCGACTGTATGGAAATGGGAATTTATCCCAGGTGTCACTTTGAAGATATTACAAGGGCGGATTTCTACGGCTTTGTGGTTCCCTTTGCCGAAAGGCTGACGGAGCTTTCCAAACAGTCCGGTATTCCCATTAAAATAAGAGCCTGCGACACTATGGGATACGGTGTTTCAATCCCCGGTACGGTTATGCCCCGTTCCGTAGCCGGTATTATATACGGCCTGCGTCATCACGCCCAGTTCCCCTCTGAGTGTCTTGAATGGCACGGTCACAACGACTTCTACAGAGCCGTTACAAACGCCACCACCGCCTGGCTCTACGGCTGCAGCTCCGTAAACGCCTCTCTTTTCGGCATAGGCGAAAGAACGGGAAACACCCCCCTTGAGGCTATGGTTATGGAATACGCCCAGCTCAGAGATACTTTAGACGGTATGGACACAACGGTTATAACGGATATAGCCGAATATTTTGAAAAGGAAATAGGCTATGAAATTCCCCCTATGACCCCCTTTGTGGGCAAAAACTTTAACGTCACAAAGGCCGGTATCCACGCTGACGGAATACTTAAAAACGAGGAAATTTACAATATATTCAACACGGAAAAGCTTCTTAAGAGGCCTGTTAAGGTGGCCGTTTCAAAGACGTCAGGCCTTGCCGGAATAGCCTACTGGCTTAACTCCAACTATAAGGATAAGGAATTCGGCAAGCGTGACAAGGCAACAAGGGTCATTAAAGCCTGGGTTGACCGCCAATTTGAAAAGGGCAGAGTAACAGCCATAGGCGATAAGGAGCTTAAGAAAATCGCCGACAGGATTATCATCGATAAAGACAAAAAATTTGCGGAAAAGCTTCTGACAGGCGAGGAAGATTAAGCCATTATAATCAATGAGGAAAGATGACGCAGCTTCTTCAATCTAATATTGATGAATTTTTAAAACCCATAAAAGGTGTTGAAATTGTGTATGAATAATATTGATAATTACGGATTGTTAAATAAAAAGGTGATTTTAATGTGTAAAAATATTAAGGAAGCGATGATTAATTCGCCGAAGCAGATTAGATTCAGAAGTTTTGCTACACAAAACCGGCTTCAAGCGTGAAAGGGTTTTGTCATTAATCTTGAGATGTAAAAACCCTTTCACGCCGCCCGATTTCTTTCGGGTTCTCTGTTGATTTTTTCGAGGGCAAGAAAGTCGCTTGAGGGCGTAGCCGGAGCCTACGTTGAAAGCGGCTGACGCAGCACTCGGAAAAAGCAAAACCTAAGACGCGATGAGCTAATTAATCAGCAATTCCTTAAAGAATATATTTGTGAAAAATTAATTGAAAGGGTAAAGAAAACCGCCGTGGTGAGTGAACCTATACCTGAGGGTTTGGAAGAGAAGCTTAAAAATACAGATAAAAAAGGGAGGTCTTAATATGGCTGAGGTTGGAAAGGTTATAGCCTGCGAGGGCGATCAGGTCAGGCTTGTTTTGAAAAGACGGGAAGCCTGCGGAAAGTGCAGAGCCTGTACGGCAGGGCTTTCCGAGCAGGATATGGAAATGAAAGCAAGGAATCTCTGCGGGGCCGCCGTAGGCGACAGTGTAGAGGTAACAATAGAACAGACAAACTTCTTAAAGGCTGTTATTATAATGTACGGTATTCCTCTGATTGTATTTTTAATCGGAATTTTAGCCGGCTATTACGGAGGGTTGGCTTTGGGCATAACAAACCCCAACATTTCAGCCATAATCTTAGGGGTTGTTCTTACGGCGGCGGTTTATATAGTTATTCATTTGAACGAGAGCAAGTGGAGCAGCGGAGAGTTTCTCCCCTCTGCCGTAAAAATCGCCTCGGAAGAATCGAAAGAGACGACGGAATAAAAATTAATCTCCAAACCTAAAAGGGGAGCCGCCGAGCTGCACCTAACAAATATGATTAAGCGAATAAAAGGCAGTAATCCCGAAAAGCTGTCAAACAAAAGCTATTTGGGAAGAAAAGAATAATAGACGAAAACACACCCCTTGTAAAAAACAGTTTTTACAAGGGGTGTTTATATAGAAAAGAAAATAAATTATGAGCCTGTAAATATTTTATCTATATCTTAAAACGGTATCCGGCACCCCAAACCGTTTCTATATAACGGGGGTTTGAGGGATCTTCCTCTAATTTTTCCCTGAGATGGTTTATATGTACGGCCACGGTGGCATTGTCTCCTATGGCGTCCATTCCCCATATTTTTTCGTAAAGCGTTTCCTTGTCGAAAACCATTTCGGCGTTTTCAACAAGAAAAAGCAAAAGCTCAAATTCCCTGTTTTTAAGGGCAATCTCTCTTTCCTTTACAAAAACACGGCGGGATTTTTTGTTGATTCTTATAGACCCCACGGTAATTTCCCGACTTGCTCTCTCATTGCTTTTAAGCCTGTTATAGGTTGCTATATGAGCCTGAACTCTGGCCACAAGCTCTCCCGGTGAAAAAGGCTTTACAATATAGTCATCGGCTCCCAGGCCTAAGCCTCTTATTTTGTCGATGTCCTCTTTTCTTGCCGTTACAAGCAGTATGGGAATATCGAGCTGTTCTCTGAGCCTGCGGCAGACCGTAAAGCCGTCTATTCCGGGCAGCATCAAATCCAGAAGGATAAGCTGATAACCGCCCCTTAAGGCTTCGTTCATACCGCTTACGCCGTCGCTTTTTATTGCTGTTTCAAAGCCGTTTATTTCAAGATAGTCCCTCTCTATTTCCGCTATGGATATGTCGTCCTCTATAATCAAAATTTTACTCATATAATCCTCTCCTTCGGTATTGTCATAATAATCCTCAAACCTTTGGGTTTTATATTTTCGGCCCTTACAAAGCCGCCCTGACCCTCTGAAATTTTCGCCGTTATGGCAAGGCCTAAACCGCTGCCCTTGTTGGGATTGCTTCTGGATGGGTCGCCTCTGTAGAATACATCAAAGAGCTTCCCGGTTTCCTCTTCGGCAACTCCCGGTCCGTCATCGTCTATTATAATATCGGTATATTTTTCCCCGTCCTTACAGTATATCTTGACATTTACCCTTTCCCCGTTCTTATATTTAAGACTGTTTTCAACAATGTTCGTAAGGGCGTTTCCGAGCTGAACAGGGTCGGTATATACCCTTAATTCTTCGGGAATATCCTCTGCTTCAATATTCATACCCCTTAAATCGTACTCCCTCTTATTCTGATTAATAAACTTCTCTATCTCATACTTAACATTAATTTCTTCGGGATAAAAGGGATAATCACCCAAATCAAGCTTTGAAAACAAAAACAGCTTGTCAACCATCTTGTCAATATCATCGGCTTTCACAAGTATGGTCTCCATATATTTTTTCTGCATTTCAGGCGTGGAAGCCACCCCCTCCAAAAGCCCCTCTATATATGCCTTTATAGAGGTAAGGGGCGTTCTCAAATCGTGTGAAATTCCGGCAATAATCTCCTTTCGGCTGTCATATTCTTTCCGGGATCTGTCTACCGAGGCCTTAAGATGCTCCGCCATTTCGTTAAAATCATCGCAAATCTGTTTAAATTCGTCTTTTCCTTTATATTCTATTCTGTAGTCAAGGTTTCCCTCGCTTATTTTGTGAACGCCGTTGTAAAGCTTGTTTAAAGGCTCCTTTATTTTTTTTGAATACAAATTTTGTTAAAAACCTGTTTGTAATAAGAACGGAAACAATTATAAGTATACACAAAATAAAAATTATGTTCCTAAGTGTAATCTCATTTTTCCTGCCCGTAGGTACGGTCTGCCTGCTGTATATACATAAAGTATATTGCTTTCCGCTGACCCTTATATTTTTACCGTATAGATTTGTCCCGTTGACGGAAACGCTGCCGATGCCGCCTATGCTTTTTAGCATATCGTAATGAACACTGTCGTTTCCGCTGACATTTTCCCCTGAGGTTGAAAAAACAACCCCTTTCTCACCGTATATTTCAACCTTAACGGTCTTTAAATTTATGTAAGAATCTATTTTTTCATAAAAGGATAAAACATCTTCCTCATCATAGCCCCCTTTTATAAGACCTATAGACTCCCCTGTTATAATATTCTGCATCTCTTCAATATCGCTTTCATAAGCCGCCTCACCTATATACTGCTTATAAAAAACATTTGAAAAAAGATACATTGAAACAAATATCATAAATATGCTGACAAGCACGGGAATTATAAGCATTAATATGTTTGAAAAAAAACAATCTCTCTTTAATGGTCACAAAATAAACCTCCTCGCTGTAAAACTACACAATAATTATACTACCGCAAACGGGCTTCGGTCAATATTTTTTCAGACGGATTTTAAGTAACAGCTTGAAAAGAATGAAGATATTTGTTATAATGTATTCAGCAATTTTTTTATTTTATCAATATTTTTAAGGAGGGTAATTTTATATGAAAAAAATTTTTTCGGAATTTAAAGAATTTGCCATGAAAGGCAATATGGTGGATATGGCCGTAGGCGTTGTAATAGGCGCTGCTTTTAACGCCGTAATTACAAGCATAGTGGACTGTATCGTAACACCCCTTATAAACTACATAATAAGCCTTGCCACAGGCGGCAGCGATATGGGGGAAATTGTGGGTACAATAGGTATTTTTGACGTAGGTACTCTTTTGGGGGCAATAATCAACTTTATATTGACGGCCTTTGTTCTCTTTCTAATCGTAAAGGCTATTAACAATATGCACAAAAAAGAAGCTCCCGCCGCTCCCACGACAAAAGTCTGCCCCTACTGCAAGTCTGAAATTAATATAGAGGCTACAAAGTGCGCTCACTGCGGTTCGGGGGTGTAATGTATGAAGTACACGAAAAAAGTAATTTCTCTGTTAATGGTGATTTCTATGATTTTTACACTTACAAATATAACGGCTTATTCCGCAGAGGTTACGCCGTTTGTGCTTAATTTTTCAACAGGTGCCTCGGGGGACAGGCTTCCTCAGGGCGAAGGCTCCGCCTATTACACAACAGAGGGGCCTGAGAACCAGTGCTATGCCGTATACGAAGCCTTAGACGGAACAATCTGCGCCGCCGTTACGGATAAATCCACAACGGAGTCAACGGCTTTGCATATCCCCTTTGAAGCCGTAAACAGCGGAGTTGTTACTGTTGAAACAACCGTCGGCTCCACGGCTTTAGGCGTTGACCTTTGCAGGATTTTAAGCTCTGAGGGAGCCGAGGTGTCAAAGCTTCGTCTGCTTCCTACGGGATATTTGGCTTTAATTACGGACGGAGACAATTTCAGCCCCGTTCCTCTCGGAACAACTCTCCCCGTAAACAAGCTTAAAACATTTAAATTTACCTTTGATTTTTCGGCGAAAACCGTCACTCTTTCCGCTGACGGCTTTACGGCGGAAACAGCCTTTTCCGCAAGTGATATAAAGGAGTTTGTTTTTGAAACAACAAAAGCCTCTTACAGAACAAAAATATATGTTTCCGAGGCTTCTCTCTATGAGGGAGACGAAAAAAAGAACGACATAGACGCCTCTCTGCCTACTCTTTTCCTTATAGGGGACTCTACAGGTTCTCCCTATGCTGTTTCAGACTATTATAAAAACGGCGGAAATTATCTCGTTATGAGAAACGGCTTCGGTATGGCCTTTGACAACTATTTCAACACAGACAAAATAAACCTTGTAAACTACGCCGTTTCGGGTATAAGCTCAAAAAGTTTTACCTCAAACGCAAATTATGCTTCCCTTACAAGCTCATGGAAAGCCGGGGATTATTTAATTATAGCCTTCGGCCACAACGATGAAAAGGACAGCGATGAGGCTCGTTTTACGAATGCTTCTATGGGTGCCGAGGGAATAGACACAGAGGGTCAGTTTGCAAACTCTCTTTATGTAAACTATATTAAGCCGGCTCAGGAAGCAGGGGTAAATGTTATTTTGGCAACCCCCATAATAAGAAGAAGCCGTACTCTTGATGTTGTAACAGGAAGCGACATTCACGACCTGACGGAAAAGGGCTTCGGAGACTATTCACAGACAATAAGGGATTTAGCCGAAAAGCTTGACCTGCCCTGTATAGACAACACCCAAATGACCTATAACGAATACATAACCTTAGGAAAGGGCTCTGTTGACGGTTCCGACGGCTACGGGGCATATCAGGCGGCCTTTTCCGACGACTATATGAACACTAAGGAATATTTTACGGAAAGCGGAGAGCTTGACGAAAACTACAGACTTGACAACACTCACCTTAACTCCTACGGAGCCAAAACAGTGGCCTACTTTATGGCGGAAGCCGTAAGCGGAAGCAGCGAGGTTTTAAGCGGAGAGGAATATACTCCTGTAGCAAGCGATAATTCCGAGGGTGTCCTTGAGAGCCTTGCTTCTTGCCTTAAGTCCTATAAAGACCCCAGAACAGAGGGCAAAACCGAGGACGTCATTCAAGGCTCCGAAGCGGAGGGTTTTTCAATATATTTGGACACTGAAACAACCCTCCACGACACCTTAGGAGAAACCTTCGATGTCACGGTAAACATAAAGGACAATCCCGGTCTTTCAAGCCTTAATTTCACTATAGACTACAATTCGGATATACTTAAGCTTGTATCTCCCGATGTTCCCGATGCCGACGGGTCTGTATTTACGGAGTCCGTGGCCGATGCGGATTCGGAGTATGCCGACGGAGTTATGGCTGTATATACCTTTGAGGTAGTGGGCGGCGGCGACACCGACCTGACTCTTAACGTAAAATATGCAGACCACAACGACACCGTTTACGTTGCAAACACGGATTTCAGTGTAGGCAGCTTAAGCATAGTCTGTGATTTCAACCCGGAACAGGGATAAAAAAATCCAAAAAATCAAAAAAATATTTTTAAAACCATTGACAGGCCGAGATTTTTGGCGTATAATGTGTTTAAAGCCGACAGGGGTTTAGTTTTCCTCTGTCGGTTTTTTATTTAAAAACCCAAGGCTTTGGTTTTTAACCGAAGAGGGCTTTAAAAATTTCGGATATAACGGCGTACCCATTTTATTTGCGGTACGTTCTTTTATTTTTGGGAGTTGAGTCTATGGAAAATCTTAAGAAGCAGGTTGGCAGGGTAAACGAAAGCCTTGACCGTTACGGCGTAAAATTCTGTCTTTACAAAAACGGCAAATTCATCGATCAGCTTTTTCCTTTTGACGCAATACCGAGGATTATAGAATATGACAAATTCAAGGTATTGGAAAAGGGACTTAAGCAGAGAGCCTATGCTCTTAACTTATTTTTAAACGACATCTATTCAAAACGTTCTATTATTAAAGACGGCATTGTGCCTGAGGAGTTTGTCTATGACGCTACGGGCTTTTTGGCGGAGCGTGTAGGTATAACCCCGAGTCTGGGGGTTTACAACCATATTTCGGGAATTGACCTTGTAGAGGCTCCCGAGGGGTGGTATATTTTGGAGGACAATCTGAGGGTACCCTCAGGAGCAAGCTATCCCCTTATAGCAAGGGACATAACGAGGAAGATGAGTCCCTCCACCTTTGAGAACAACAAGGTCTATGAAAACAGGGATTATGCCGACATTTTAAGGAATATGATGGACGAGGTAAGTCTCGGCGGCATAAACGTGGTTTTAACTCCCGGAAGATATAACTCCGCCTTTTTTGAACATTCCTACCTTGCGAAAAAGGCCGGGGCGGTTCTTGCTTTTCCCGAGGATTTGGAGGTTATAAACGATGTTCTCTATTATAAAACCTTCAACGGCACTCCCCAGAGAGTAGGGGCGGTTTACCGCAGGCTTTCCGATGAGTATCTCGACCCTATGGTTTTCGTTCAAAATTCCGTTATAGGCGTGCCACATCTTATGGAGGCATACAGAAAGGGCAACGTGGCCATAATAAATGCACCGGGAAACGGCGTTGCGGACGATAAAGGTATTTACTATTTCGTGCCCCGTATGATAAAATATTATTTGGGAGAGGAGCCCATTTTAAACAATGCTCCCACATATGTTCCTTATTACAAGGAGGATATGAAGTACATAATCGACAATCTTGAAAAGCTTGTTATAAAGGACGTTTCCGAAGCGGGAGGCTACGGTGTTCTCTTCGGAAGAGACCTTTCAAAGGCCGATTTTGAAAAGCTTAAGGATCATATTTTGGCCGAACCCAGACGCTTTATAGCCCAGGAGATTATAAACTTCTTAGACCTTCGGGTTTAGGAGGGCGAGGGCGTAGGTTACCGCAAGGCGGATCTTCGTGCCTTTGTGGTTTTCGGAAAGACACCCGTAGTATGGAAAAGCGGCCTTACACGTTTTTCAAGAGATCCTGATTCATTTGTTGTAAATTCATCACAGGGAGGAGGCTTTAAAGACACATGGATAATGTATCGTTAAGTAAAGCATCAAGTCTCTTTTGGCTGGGAAGATACGCCGAAAGAGCATACACATTAAGCAGCTATATTATAAGCTATTCCGACAGAATGGTTGACGATGACAGGACCGCATATTTGGATTTCTGTGGCAGGTTGGGAATTACGGAAACTTTTGCGGATAAATATGACTTTTTCAATAAAATAATATCCGACGAGAACAATTCCTTTTCAATAAGTCATTCTCTTATGCTTGCCTATGACAACGCAATCACTTTAAGAGACCAAATTGACACGGAGACGGTTGCTTACATACAGCTTGCCTACAATTCTGTTTTGAGATCCTTTAACAAGGACGTTAATATTATGGATCTTCAGAAGATACTTGACTATGTTATGAGCTTCTGGGGCGCCGCAGACGATTTTATAACAGATGAAGATGTACGCTGTACAATTAAAGCAGGCAAGTTTACGGAAAGGGTTGACCTTTTCTGCCGTTTTGAAAAAGGAGAAGAATATATTTCATCGGCAAAGCACAGACTTTGCAACTATATAAAGCGTCTTGACAAAAATCACAGCTGCGACGATTTAAAGGTTCTTCTCGAAAGATGCGGCTCCGACTTTTCCGAAACAGAACAGTGTATTTTACAATTATTCAGATAAGGCGGTGTATTAATGAAAACCTACGCTTTTGATTTTAAGAATAAAATTATATTCAGCAAAGCTATAGAAAATCAAAATTTTATTTTAAAATGCGTTCCTTTAAACTATTCGGCTCAGAGGATATTTGACGAGGATGTCATAATTTCCCCAAGCTGTAAGGTTACTTCTTCCGAGGATTCTTTCGGGAATTACACAAGGGCAGGCTTTATAAAGTGTCCCCATAAGGAGTTTGAATATAATATATGCGGAAAGGCTCTTTTGGGAACCTATATGGAGGTAACGCCTCTTGAGAGGCTTTTCCTCTTTGAATCTCAGATGACTAAGGCAAGCGATGAAATGAAAGCCTTTGCCGAAACTATAAAAAAGGGGGAGACGGTTCACAAAACGGCTCTGAATGTTTCCCATGCAGTATACGAAAAAATGACCTATGAGCCTTTTTCCACAAATGTTGAAACAACGGCGGCGGAGGCCTTTGCTTTAGGAAAGGGCGTCTGTCAGGACTATGCCCATATAACAATAGCTCTTTTAAGGCAGTCAGGCATAGCTGCAAGGTATGCGGCAGGGCTTATGGAGGGCGAGGGGGAAACCCACGCCTGGGTTGACTACTATGCGGGAAACGCGTGGTACGGAGTTGACCCTACAAACAACAAAAAAATAGATTACAGCTATATTAAAATATCCCACGGCAGAGACAGCAAGGACTGTGAAATAGAAAAGGGAGTTTTCACCTGTGCCGAGGGGATAGTTGACCAAAAATTTGAAATATCCGTAAAGGTGGTAAACGAGGATGATTAAGAAAACAGAGGTTATTTCATCTTATAAGCTGCCTGTTGACGAAACACTGGAAATAAAAAGGTGCAGATATATGCCGGAGAATTTGACCGGACTTGATATAAGGAGACTGCCCAGAATTTCCATAGTAACGGGGATTCACGGCGATGAGCTTGAGGGTCAGTATATGTGTTACGAGGTAGGCCGGAGGATAAGCGAAAGCCCCGAAAGCCTTAAGGGGATTGTAGATATTTATCCGGCTGTAAACCCTCTGGGAATAGACTCGGTTACAAGAGGAATCCCCAATTTTGACCTTGATATGAACAGAACCTTTCCCGGAACCGGTCACAACACAATGGTTGAATATGTGGCCTCCGACGTTATGAACAGCCTCGACGGCTCAGACCTTGTTATTGACTGCCACGCAAGCAATATTTACTTAACGGAGCTGCCTCAGGCCAGAGTCCCCGTAGACTACGGAGAGAAGCTTATTCCCCTTGCCCTTTCCCTTAATTTGGATTTTATATGGGTGCATCAGGCCTCTACGGTTTTGGAGTCTACCCTTTGTCACTCTCTAAATGAAATAGGAACGCCCTGTGTGGTTGTGGAGCTCGGAGTGGGAATGAGGATAACTAAAGAATACGGGGAGCAGCTTGCGGACGGCGTGTTTAACGCTATGGAAAGGCTTAAAATCTGGGAGGGAGAGGTCTTTAAGGGGGCGAGACATACCGCTACGGTTTCTACGGACGGTTATGTTTCCTTTCTTAACGCCAATGCTTCGGGGATTTTCGTTCCCTCCGCAAGACACAGCGACTACGTAAAAGAGGGGGACGAAGTGGGCAGGATAATAGAACCCTTAACGGGAGAAATTAAGGAAATTGTTAAATCTCCCGTAGACGGCCTTGTTTTTACACTGAGAGACTATCCTGTTTGTCTTTCGGGCTCTCTTTTAGGCAGAATTTTGGGAGGTATAGATTTATGCGAAGAAACATAATATTTGAGCTTAAGTCCCCCTACAGGGACACTATGAGAATTACCTCCTTTGAATTCGGCAGCTGCGATGAGGCGGACTGTGAAAACAGTGTGGCAATATTAGGCTCTACAAGAGGAAACGAATTTCAGCAGCTCTACAGCACATCCAGAATCGTAGAGCAGCTTAGAATACTTGAAAGTCAGGGCCGGATTGAAAAGAGTAAAAAGATTGTTGTTATTCCCACGGCAAATAACTATTCCTTTAACCTTCATAAGCGTTTTTGGTCTTTGGACAATACGGATATAAACAGAATGTTTCCCGGTTATGATTTGGGGGAAACGACCCAGAGAATAGCCTACGGTGTTTTTGAGTATGTAAAGGGGTATAAATTCGGTATTCAGCTTACAAGCTTTTATCAAAATGCAAGCTTTCTGCCTCACGTGAGAATTATGCACACGGGCTATGAAAATCCCGAAGCGGCGGAGGGCTTCGGCCTGCCCTATGTCTACATAAGAAACAGCCGCCCCTATGACACCACCACTCTCAACTATAACTGGCAGATTTGGGAAACAACGGCCTTTTCCCTCTATATAGGGGAAACGGAGAAGGTTTCGGAAAAAAGCGGAGATATTGCCGTTGAAGCGGTTGTAAATTTCCTTAAGGCAAACGGAATCTGTAAGGGAGAGATTAATGGCGGCAAAAAGACGGAGCTTTTGAAGTCCTCCGATTTAGCTAAAATAAAAATTCAGAGTGCAGGCTTTATAAAGAAGCTGAACAAACCCGGGGACAGGGTAAGAAAGGGTCAGATTATGGGCTATGTCTATGACCCCTATGACCACTCCACCCTCGAAACAATAATCTCCCCCGTTGACGGAACAGTATTTTACTCTATTGCCGATGATATGACCTATCAAAAGGCCATTGTCTATAGGATTATTAAAGAAATATAGAAGAATAATGCAGGGCTTAACAAATGAAAGGCGAAAGAGCTTTGGAGCCGAGAACAGACTATTGTTAAAAGAGATATTTGTTCAGGGTAAACGCAAAACTTTCCAAACAGACTTTGCTGAAAATATTTGCCCGAATTTTGCTCCCGATGGTCGCAAAATCCGAGCGGGGGAGGGGAGCCACCTGCCACGCCTACGGCACGGCAGACGGCTCCCCGCGATTTCCCAAAATCGGCTCTCACACAGTATTGTTCAAAGCCTTAATTATGCACAGCTCAACAAGTGAAAGGTAAAAAAGTTTTGCGGCCGAAGTTAAACTATTGTTAAAAGAGGTGTTTGCCCGACGGCAAACGCAAAACCTTTTAAACAGCACAAACCGAGGGAGATGTCAAGGGTCCGTAGGACTTGCGAAGCCCTTGACATCTCCCTCGGTTTGTGCTACCCCACGGGCACCGATTGGCAGGGCAGGCGGCACCTTGCAGCTTACAAAAAATCTGCCGTAAACCGCAATAAAAGGGAGCCGCCGCAAACAGTTTTTTACCTGTTTAGGGGCAGTTCCCTTTTGAACGGTTATTTTTTTGCGTTTACTTTTTTTACCCTTTCGCTTCCGTATAAATCCGTCAGGCTGTCGAAAGCGGAGGATTTAAGGTTAATTCCGCGGCTTAGGGTCATAAGCTTTTTTGTGTCCTCGTAATATATTTTTACCGGGGTGTTTCCGGGGCTTGAGGCTACTATTGTTTTAATTTCTTTGGGAATATCCTTTCCCTGTTTTTCAATTTTAACCCATACGGCGGCGTTTCTGTTTTCAAGCTCGTTGTAGGGTGTTATTTTATTGCAGATTATTTTAGGGGGCTGATTTTCGGAAAGCTGGGCGTTTCCCTCTATTAAAACTACGCCGCCCTCGCTTATATCGCCGCTGTATTTTTCATACACATTGGGAAAAACAATAACCTCTATAGTGCCGTATAAGTCCTCTAAGGCTAAAAAAGCCATTGTTTTATCGTTTTTTGTGAATTTTATTGTAGTTTTGTCTATTATTCCACCTATTAAAACTCTTTCGTTGTCCTTTATTTTGCCCTCTTCTTCGCTGTTGTCAAAGGGGAAGTCGAGAGTTGAGGCCGAGGCATACCTGTTAAGCAGGTCTTTATACTCCGAAAGAGGGTGTCCGCTTACATATATGCCCAAAATTTCCTTTTCATAGGCCAAAAGCTGCCTTTTGGGAAACTCCTGTGTTTTAGGAAGGTCGTCCTCATAGACATTTTCGTCCTCGGAAACATCAAAGAGATTAAGCTGACCCTCTATGTTGTTTTTCTTTGCGGAACCGAAGCCGTTTAGGATTTGCTTATAACACTGCATATACTGGGAGCGCTTCCCTCCGAGAGAGTCAAAAACACCGCATTTTATAAGGTTTTCTATGGCCTTTGAGTTAATCCTGCCGGACATACGGTTTATAAAGGAGGTCAGGCTTGTAAAGAGGGAAAATTCCCTTTCCTTTTCTATATCCGCCACAACGCTCCTGCCTACGGTTTTAACGGCTGAAAGGGCATAGCGTATCTTGTTTCCGTAAGCCCTGAAACGGTTATAACTTTCGTTTATATCCGGAGGGAGAATCTCTATGTTAAGTCTCTTACATTCCTCTATATATTCAACCACCTTGTTGGGGTTGTCAATAATGCTTGTCAAAAGAGCCGCCATAAACTCAACGGGATAGTAGCATTTAAGCCAGGCCGTTCTGTAGGCCACAACAGCGTAGGCAGCCGCATGGGACTTATTAAAGGCGTATTTGGCAAAATCTATCATCTCATCGAATATTTTGTTTGCCGCTTCGGCCGGAATACCGTTTTTAACACAGCCGGGAACGTCCTCCCCCAAGCCGTAAATAAAATTTCGGCGTTCCATTGCCATAACGTCCTCTTTTTTCTTAGACATAGCCCTGCGGACGAGGTCGCTTCTGCCCCATGAATAGCCTGCAAGCTCCCTTACAATCTGCATAACCTGTTCCTGATAGACTATACAGCCGTAAGTGGTGTTCAAAATAGGCTCAAGAGAGGGGTGAAGATAGGTTATTTTGTCCTTATTGTTTTTGCCCTCTATATATTTGGGTATAAAGTCCATGGGACCCGGGCGGTAGAGGGAAATTCCGGCTATAACGTCCTCAAGGCCTGTGGGCTTAAGCTCTTTCATAAAGGACTGCATTCCGGCACTTTCAAGTTGGAACACGCCGGAGGTATTTCCGGAGGAAATAAGGTCGAAAACCCTGCCGTCCGTATAGTCTATGGAGTCTACCGAAAGGCCTTTTTTATACTCTCTTTCTATTTCGTCAAAAGCGTCCTGTATAACCGTCAGGGTACGAAGCCCCAAAAAATCCATCTTAAGAAGCCCAAGCTCCTCTATGGTAGTCATTGTATACTGAGTTGTTACAACACCCTGATTGTTGTTAAGGGGAACATATTCTATTATGGGTCTGTCGCAGATAACTATGCCTGCGGCGTGGGTTGAAGCGTGGCGTGGAAGCCCCTCAAGCTTCATCGACATATCTATGAGGTTTTTAATATCCTCGTTGTTTTCATATTCCGCCCTAAGCTCCTGATTTTTTTCAAGAGCCTGTTTTATTGTTATATGAAGCTCCATAGGCACCATTTTGGCAATTTTGTCAACATCGCTGTAGGGGAACGCCAGAGCACGGCCTACATCTCGGATTGCATTTCTTGCGGCCATAGTACCGAAAGTTATAATTTGGGCTACGTGGTCGGAGCCGTATTTGCGGTTTACATACTCTATAACCTCCTGGCGTCTTTCATAACAGAAGTCTATATCTATATCGGGCATACTTACACGCTCGGGGTTTAAAAATCTCTCGAAAATAAGGCTGTATTTAAAGGGGTCTATATCGGTTATTTTAAGGGCATAGGAAACCACGCTGCCTGCGGCGGAGCCTCTTCCGGGGCCTACACTTATGCCTTTTTCCTTAGCATAGCGTATAAAATCCCATGTTATAAGGAAGTAGTCTACAAAGCCCATCTGCTTTATGGTGGCAAGCTCATAGGCAAGTCTTTCCCTTATTTCCTCTGTCACAACGCCGTATCTCTCTTCGACACCCTTTTCCGCAAGTTCCTTAAGGCAGCTATAGGCCGTTTTTCCGTCGGGAACGTCAAAAACAGGCAGCTTATATTTATTAAATTCAAAGCTGACATTGCACTTTTCCGCAATTATATTCGTGTTTCGGCAGGCCTCCTCGGCATAGGGGAAGAGAGCGTACATTTCCTCAGGGGATTTCAGATAATAGGCTCCGTCCTCATATCTTAAGCGTTTTTCGTCCAAAACATTTGTGTTTGTTTGTATGCAGAGCAGCAGGTCATGAGCCCGAGAGTCCTCCTTGTTTACATAGTGGAGGTCGTTCGTGGCAACAAGGGGGATACCCGTTTCCTCGTGGATTCTCATCAGGCCGGCGTTTACGGTTTTTTCGTTCGGTATGCCGTGGTCTTGAAGCTCAAGGTAAAAATCCTCTCCGAAAATATCTCTGTAGAGCAGAGCCTCGGCCTTAGCCTTTTCATAGGTCAGGGTAAGGATTCTTTTGGAAATAGGCCCTGCAAGGCAGGCGCTTAGGCAAATAAGTCCCTTGTGATATTTCTTAAGTATTTCCATATCTATTCTCGGCTTGTAATAGTATCCCTCTATTTGCCCGAGGGAAATAAGCCTTGACAGATTTTTATAGCCGTTGTTGTCTTTGGCTAAAAGAACGAGGTGGTAATAAAAATTGTCCGAGGACTTCTGCTTATTAAATCTTGAGCCGCTTGCTATGTAGGCTTCACAGCCTATAACGGGCTTTATGCCCTGTTTTACGGCTTCCTTGTAAAAATCTATACAGCCGTACATAACCCCGTGGTCGGTTATGGCTATAGAGTCCATTCCCAGCTCTTTTACACGGGAAATAAGCTCTCCTATTTTTGAAGAGCCGTCAAGCAGGCTGTATTCCGTGTGTACGTGAAGATGAGTAAACTGTTTCTTTTCCATATACATTCCCCTTATTCCTGTTTCCGCCGAATTGTTTCTATAATCATTATATAATTTTTTACTTTAATTGTCAATGAATCTGTTGTTTTTACAGCCGAACTTCGGTAAAATGGCAAAATAAAACCCCCTCGGAAACAGTCCGACCTTTTTAGGTCTTTGTTCTGAGGGGAGTTATATCAGAAAAATTATTTTCTGAGAAAAATATCCGTCAGCCGCTTAATTAGAACAAGCCAAGCTCTGAGAAATCTAAATAGTATGTATTTGTAGGATCATCAAAGTCGCCTAAAGCTGCTTCAAAATCTTCAAGCGTAGGATAGTTTCCTGCATTCTTAGCAACTGAGGGAAGTGTGCCCTGATTGATTGTAAGCTCAATTCTGTCACCGCGTGCGATGTTAGCGATAGTCTGAACCTTATCATCGTTGTGAACAGCCTGAACTACGGGGAAAGCATAGTTTTCAACAACATAAAGGAAGTTATCCCTGAAATACTCGTCTGCGCCTTCTTCAACCGCTCTGTTGAGATAATACCACTCTGCTACTGAGTATGTACCTTTGTATGTCTTCATAGCTGTATCATCTACTGTTGAAACCTTGCTGCCGTCAGGATTGTAGTTGTAGATACCAACCTGGAAAGTTGATCTGAGCCAAAGCTCGGGAATAGTATCACCAACCGCATAGTTTGTAGGAATTAAGTCATCCTCTGCAAAGGCAACTTCACCGTTGATACGGCTCTTAATAGCTGTTAAATCAGTATCTGTAAGCACAACACCCCGAAGAGCTGCAAACAATGTCTTAGCGTCATCGACTGTACTGATGTCAAATTCACCGTTGATTACGAAAGTGTAGGCTGTGTCGAAGAAGTTTTCGATTGTTGAGTTTACATTAAGATAAGCTTCAATCCAAGCTCTGCCGTCATCTGAAGCAAGTGCCCGGTAGTTGATATAAGCCTTGTTAAGGAAATCGTTAACCTGGCTGATACGGGTATCGCTTACACTGTCGAATTTTTCAATATATTTATCGAAATATTCGCCTATGGTTAAATCGGCAATCTCAGCCTGAGCGGCTGCCTGAGCCTCTTCTGTTGTTTTACCCTCATAGCTGATAGGCTTAAATGTAGTAACACCGCCGTCCTTGCCGGCTTTGATGTATACATGTTTGGATTCAATTAAGGACTGCTGTAAAATGAAAGCTGCATCCTTAGCGGTTATCTTATGGTCGGTGATAACGGTTCCGTCGCTGGCTGTATAGTCAACGTCGTCACAGTCTGTAGCCACATCGCCCTCAGCTTCGATTCCTGCCAAAAGAGTTGCGTCTGTAATAGAAGCAGGATTAAGGACATACTGCATAACAAGCTCTGCGTCGGTTGCGGTAATACTTCCGTCACCGTCTACATCGCCGCTTGCAGCAAAAGCTGAAACATTAAGGCTGCCGAGTAACATAACCACTGAAGTAAGAAGTGCAAGTTTTCTTTTCATTTTCATTGAAATTTTTCCTCCTTGATTCATTAGTTGAGACAGGTGCTTACATAGTAAGACTTTCTTAGGTTCTTTTCATTTTGGTATTGAGTATCAAGCGTTGAAACTATGGAGGTATCGGCTCCGATTGACTCAAGGTCAGACTTAAGCTGAGATAAAAGCACAGAAACCTGAGAGTCGCATTCGCTCTCAAGGCTTGTTACTTCGCCCATGTGAGAGGAAACAATAGAGCTTACGGCTCCCGTTCCCCTTTGGTCAGCCGGCAAAGCAATATACTCCGATTTCATTTCAGACTCCAAACTCCCAAGTCTGCCTATGTAGTATGCCTTAAGGGAATACAGCTTTTTAACCGCATTTCCCACAAGAGCATTTTGATCTACCAAGGAAGCTTCGGAACCGGAAACGGAACCGTTGTTTTCATCTCCGCTTAAGCCGGAGGATCCTCCCGACTCAGCGCTGCCGCCTGTTAAGCCTGAGGTTTCGTCACCGCTTTCGGCTTCGCTTTCATTAAGAATCAAAGCCAAAGCCTCATCAACGGTAAGTTCGCCCCTGCGGATTTTTTCCTCTTCTTCAAGAGTAAAATTCCTCAAAACAGGTGTGTCATATTCGGCAAGAACTTCATTGACGACCGCTTTAGAGTCGGCAATTTCACTTGCAATATCTTCGGCTGAGGCTGTTATGCCCTTATAAGCCGAAAGTATATTATCCTTTTGCCAAATAAAAATTACTGCCGCAAGAATAATCAATACAATAAAAAATATTAATATTATCCGCAATATCTTATACAATAAAGAATGCTTTTTAACCTTTTCCATGTTTCAACCTCTTCATCGGCAGTCTGTATACATTCATACCAAATTATAATATATATAATAATAGTATACACCAACCGAAAGCATAAATCAAGTTAAAATGTAAATTTTTTTTGTTACATTTTTGTTAGTAAATTCCCAAGGAAACGATGATTAATTCGCTGAAGCAGATTTGCCGCAGATTTTTTTGAGTGCAAGGAAAGCATTTGAGGGTATTGCCGGAACCTACGCCCCAATACGTGACGAAGCAATCGAAAAAATCGGCAGTGAATCTGCGAAGAGCTAATTAATCATCGTTTCCTTAATATTGATTTATATTGGTTTTATATAAAATTTATGATGAAAATTTACCAAATTAAATTCATATAAAGCAGAAGTTACTCTGAAACGTCTGTTTTGGGGCATTATCTGTGAACTTTTTTCGGTGTTTTAAATTCTAAAAAGACTATTATTATCACTCTTTCCTGTGCCGTCCGATAATTTCCCATAGCAGTCTCCTTGATTTTCAGCCATTTCCCTTATTAAATTCTATTCCTTTTCTACTGTGTAACTACTTTGAGAATTTACGAAAATCTTAGCAATTACACCAAATATATTGCCAATACAGGCAAATTAACCGCATTTTTCCATATAAAATCCACATTACTGCTCTGAACCTTGAAAGCCGTCTATTAAGGCAATTATGTTTTTAAGACTTTTATTTAAACTTTCAAATTCCTCATTTTGAGGTGTTTCAAAATATTTGCTTACAAGAGCCTGATAGTCTGAGTTAAAGCTTGAAAGGAAGCGTATCTTATCCTCTATAAAAAGCTTGAGATCCTCCATTTTGTCCTTTTCACGCTGACGGATAAGGGCTATTTGGTTATGTGTTTTTGGAAGAAGCCTTTCCGATTCGCTTTTTGCATCGCTTAAAATTTTATCCGCTTGAGCCTATGCACCCTTAAGCATTTCACTGCGTTCGGCTTCGGCCTTTGCCTTAACGTCGGAAGCGGCCATTTCCGCACTTATTATAGCCCTGTTTATGTAATTTTCCTTATCTTTAAACTCCGAAAGCTCCTTGTTTAAAGTCTCTATACGGCTGTTTACCTCCGACAGGTCATAGCCCTTTCTGACAATTTTAAAATCAGGCACAGAATTTCCTCCCTAAAAGTGTTTTACTTTTCACACGAAATATGGTATTATAAATACAATTAAAACTATTATAACATTATATGGAAAAATATGCAAGCATAAAGGTGATTTTTAATGGATTTGAATTATTTTATGGGGCTGGCCTTAGAGGAGGCCGAAAAAGCCTTTGAAATCGATGAGGTTCCCATAGGCTGTGTTATTGTGTATGAGGGAGAGGTTATAGGAAAGGGCTTTAACAGCCGAATTTCAGATAAAAACCCTCTCTGCCACGCCGAAATAAAGGCCGTAAATGAGGCCTGCAAAAGGGTAGGGGACTGGCGTCTTGAGGGGTGCAGTCTTTTTGTAACAATAGAGCCATGCCCTATGTGTTCGGGGGCTATTTTACAGGCAAGAATGGATAAGGTTATTTTCGGGGCGGCAAACCCAAAAGCAGGCTGCTGCGGCTCTATACTCAATATGATGGATGATGACAGATTTAACCATAAGGTTCAGGTTGTAAAGGGCGTCAGAGAAGAAGAATGCGCCGGACTTATGAAGGATTTTTTCAAACGCAGGAGGGAAAAGAAATGAAAACTGCACTTACGATAGCCGGTTCCGACTGCTCCGGCGGAGCAGGGATACAGGCTGATATAAAAACCTTTACCGCCCACAATGTCTACGGTATGAGCATCATAACCGCTGTTGTGGCTGAAAACACAAGAGGAGTTTTGTCTGTTGAAAAAATATCCGAAAGGGGAATATTGCAGCAGTTTAAGGCGGTTTTTGAGGATATTCCCCCGGACAGCGTAAAAATAGGTATGTTTTCGGATAAAGAGGTTTGCCGGGCGGTTTTTAAGGGGCTTGAGCTGTATAAGCCCCAAAATATCGTTATTGACCCTGTGCTGTATGCTAAGGACGGTACGGCACTGACAGACGAGGCGAATATGACTTTCTTCATTAATAATATATTCACAAAAGCGGATTTGCTTACCCCGAACATACCGGAAGCGGAAAAAATAACCGGGCTTAAAATAGAAAGCCTTGAGGATATGAAAAAAGCCTGTAGGGAGATTCGGCAGATGGGGATAAAGGCGGTTCTGTTAAAAGGCGGCCACTTTAAGGGAGAGCCGGTTGACATTCTTTTTGACGGAGAGGAATTTACGGAGTATTCCTCAAAGAGAGTAAACACAAAAAATACCCACGGTACGGGCTGCACTCTTTTCTCGGCCATAGCCGCAAATTTGGCAAAGAGAAAGCCCGTAAAAGATGCGGTGGGTCTTGCAAAAAAATATATACAAAAGGCAATAGAAAATTCACCGGAGCTTGGAAAGGGGAACGGCCCCCTTAACCATATGTACGGCTTATTCGAGGGTGATTGATATGTTAAAAAATATTGAAGCGGTAATACTTGATTTGGACGGAACCCTTGTGGGTTCGGGCTATGTCTGGAAGAAAGTTGACGAGGACTTTTTCGGCAGGAGGGGAATGGATGTTCCCGAAGACTATACGGCAAAAATAAATTCTTTCAGTTTCAGGGAAACGGCAGAGTTTACAAAGCGTGAATATAACATTTCGGAAAATGTTGAGGAAATTATGGCGGAGTGGAACAATATGGCCGAGAGGGAGTATGCCGAGAGGGTAAAGCTTAAAGAGGGGGCAGCCGATTTTTTAAAGCTTTTAAGGTCAAAAAACATAAAAACAGGTATAGCAACGGCAAACACGGCAGAGTTGTTTCTTCCCTGTCTTAAAAATAACGGTGTCGATAAATATTTTGATACATACGCCTGCGGCAACGAGGTTAAAAACAGTAAGGAGGCTCCGGATATTTATCTTCTCTGCGCCGAAAGGCTTAAGGTTTCCCCTGAAAAATGCCTTGTTTTCGAGGATATAACAAGGGCGGTAAAGGGTGCTAAAAGGGCAGGTATGAAAACCTGCGGTGTTTACGATGTCCACAACGCTTTTGAGTGGGAAAGCGTCAAAGCCGCCGCCGACTACAGCATAAAATCCTTTAAGGAGCTTTTATAAAAACCGAATAAAAATTAAGAATTAAGTAAACGATGACTAATTCGCCTAAGCTGTAAAAAGCCAATCCGTAATCGTTTTCTCAGAGAACGGTAAAAGTTAGAGAAAAGACGGAAGGTATCAGTACTGCTACAGTACAGGCGGCACACTATATATGCTAAAATGCTTCCTAAGTTGCGTTAGAGGGAGCAGGAGCTTCAAAAGGATAAGCATAAATCTTTTACATCTTCGTCCAAAACCACTCTTAACGACGTTTTTAAGACATATATAAGCTGCAAAACAGAATTGAAGCTGACTGCAAGAAACAGTTGTATATTTATGACAACTATGTGCGGAGCAAAATAGGCTCAATGCGAATTAAGGCAATTAAGTATTCGAATATAAGGAGACTTTATTCATCGCTTACAATGGATAAGGGACTTAAACCAAGCTCTGTAAAGACAATACATAAAGCTGTTCGTCCGATATTTGCTTTTGCAGTTCATGACAATTACATTGCGACAAATCCCACGGAAAATGTTCTTGCTGACATAAAGAAAATTTATTCCTGTGAAAAGCCGTGAATATGTTTCTTCCAAAATACAAAAAATGAAAGAACACATTTACGGTTGAAGAAATAAAATCACGATGGATAGCAACAAAAACCTGCGTAGTACGAGCAATAAGCAAAGAAAAACTGACCAAGAAAGATCCGGTCAGTTATCTTGACTACTATTTAAATCGCAGACATATTTTGAAATTGAATTGAACCGCTGTATGCCGAACGGTATACAAGGTGGTGGAGAGGTCGGCTGTTCAATTAATGAGCAGCCTCCCACTCGATTTTGGTTAGAGAATGGTTTTTCTTACGAAGTTTAACATTTCGGAAACGGTTTTTCTTCTTACTTTTTGTCTGTTTCCCTTTATGTTAAGCTCTTTTGTGTAGGTTTTGCCCTTGTAGTAAATGCCTAAGTAAACACGGCCTACGGGCTTGTCGTAGGAAGTGTCGGTTTCGGTTGGGTTGGCTACGGCTCCGCCGCCGGCTATGCCCGTTGTGGAGAGACCTAGGTTCGCCCCGGTTTTCAAGGCGGCGCCCTTTGCCATTTCTGCGGCTGTTTCTCTCGAAACGGCACCGTAGTGCTTAATTGTGGTTTCCTTTACCCCTGCCGTTTCCATTTTGCTCTCGTTTGTATAGGTAACGAAGCCTTCTTTAAATATTTTGGAAACGCCCTCAATGTCCACAATAGTTGAAGAGAGCATACCCCCCGTCAGGCTTTCCGCCACGGCAAGGGTTATCTTCCTGTCAATAAGGCTCTGTATAACTGCCCTTGTAAGGGTTGTTTCATTTTCGCCGTATACAAATTCACCCAAAACATTATAGATTTCCTTTGCAGCAGGCTCAATAAGCCTGTCGCACTCTTCCCTTGTTTCGCCCTTTGCGGTTATTCTTAAGAATACGCCGTCCTCCTTTGCATAGGGGGCGATTGTGGGGTTTACGTTTTTTGCCATTAAATCTCTTGCCATTTCCGCCGCCGTAGACTCGCCTATACCCGTAAGCCTTATTGTTCTGGATATGATTGTGTGGTTTTCGCGGCCTGAGAGGAAAGGCTTAACAGACTCTAAAAACATAGGCTTAAGCTCGTTCGGAGGGCCGGGAAGCATTATAAGGACTTTGCCGTTTTCTTCTATAATTATGCCGGGGGCTGTGCCGTTGTTGTTTTTAAGGGCAATAGCCCCTTCGGGAACATAGGCCTGTTTTATATTTGTTTTTGCCATTTCCCTGCCTTTGAAATAGTCTTTTATGCCGTTGTATATATTTTCATCAAGGTTAAGACAGCGGTTGAAAAATTCCGCTCCCGTTTCCTTTGTTATGTCGTCATCGGTGGGGCCTAAGCCTCCTGTTGTGATTATAACATCGGAGCGGTTAAAGCCGTCTTTCAGCGCCGCCAAAAGCCTGTCTTTACTATCCCCGACCACTATCTGATAATAGACGCTTATGCCCAAAGCGGCAAGCTCCTCCGACAAAAATTTTGCGTCCGTATTTGTTATATCGCCTAAAAGAATTTCTGTTCCTACAGCTATAATTTCAGCGTTCATAAAATCGCCACCCTTTTTTAAAAAAGGCAGACCCACTCAAAAAGAGAAACGCCTGCCTTGTCATCTTAGTTATTATATTATTTTTTTATGCAAATTATTTGTTCTTAAGATTGAACCAAGCATCAAGACCGAGATACTGACCTACTTCGCCGAGTTCTTCTTCGATTCTCAAAAGCTGGTTATACTTAGCAACACGGTCTGTTCTTGCGGGAGCACCTGTCTTAATCTGACCTGCGTTTACTGCAACAACTATGTCGGCGATTGTAGCGTCCTCTGTTTCGCCGGAGCGGTGAGAAACAACAGCCGTCATATTATTTCTGTTTGCAAGCTGAATAGCGTCAAAGGTTTCCGTAAGCGTACCGATCTGGTTTACTTTGATAAGGATAGCATTTGCTACGCCTAAGTCGATACCTTTCTGAAGTCTTGTTGTGTTTGTAACGAAAAGGTCATCGCCTACAAGCTGAATCTTGTCGCCTAATTTTTCTGTAAGAAGCTTCCAACCATCCCAGTCCTCTTCTGCAAGGCCGTCCTCGATTGAGATAATGGGGAATTTGTCGCAAAGAGCCGCATAATAGTCAACCATTTCCGCTGATGTTCTTGTGATTTCTTCATCAAGACCCTTAGCCTCTGTTTCACCTGCAAAGTGATATAAGCCGTCCTCTTTGTAAAGCTCTGAGGAAGCGGGATCCATAGCGATTCTGATCTGTTCGCCGGGCTTATAGCCTGCCTTAACGGTAGCTTCGAGGATAAGCTCGATAACCTCGTCAGCGGTAGCACAGTTGGGAGCAAAGCCGCCCTCATCGCCTACGCCTGTTGAATAGCCTTTGGACTTAAGAACCTTCTTAAGAGCATGATAAATTTCACAGCACATTCTGAGAGCTTCCGAGAAAGTGGGAGCACCGACGGGCATAATCATAAATTCCTGTAAATCGACGGTGTTGTCAGCGTGCTTTCCGCCGTTCATAATGTTCATCATGGGAACGGGGAGAGTCTTGCCGTTGAAGCCGCCTAAATACTGGTAAAGAGGCATATTGAGAGCCTCTGCGACTGCCTTTGCAACTGCCATTGAAACAGCAAGAGTAGCGTTTGCGCCTAACTTAGCCTTGTTGGGTGTTCCGTCAAGAGCGATCATAGCCTTGTCGACAGCAACCTGGTCAAGAGCGTTCATACCGATAATTTCATCGGCGATTTTGTCGTTTACATTTGAAACGGCCTTTTCTACGCTTGTTCCGTTGTACTTGTCGGGGTCGCCGTCACGAAGCTCAACAGCCTCAAACTGGCCTGTGGAAGCTCCTGAGGGAACAGCCGCCCTGCCCATAACCTGAACGCCGTCACACTCAACAACAACCTCAGCCTCAACTGTGGGGTTAGCTCTTGAATCGAGAACCTGTCTTGCGAATACGTCTACTATTTCTAAATAACCTTTCATTTCTATACTCCTTTCGTATATATAAGTTCATTACACTTACTTATATTGTAAAATATTATTGTAAATCTGTCAAATACTTTTTTTAATTTTTGTTAAATTTGTTAAAATTGCCGAAGGGAACCCGTCTTTAAGATTTAACACCATAATTTTTAGGGGACAAAAGATATTTTGT
>JAJQFB010000012.1 GCA_021201395.1 Clostridiales bacterium
GACAGCTTTCTGCCTTGGTCGCCCACACTCCCCGAATACTGCAAATAAAATGTATTCTCTTGCCTAATACACAAGAGGATTTTTTAACGCCTGATTATTGACCGCTTACCATTAATCATCGCTTTCTTAAATTAAAGGTTTGAATTAAAGGAACCGAATAAAAAAGACATATGTCTCGGCTTTGTTAATCGGCCTGTTGTATTTTGACGGCAAATGGATAAAAATGATTTTACGGTTGTACTTGAAAAAATGTAAAATATGGGTTATTATATATAGTAAATAGTAAGTGAATTTTGTTTGAAAGGAAAAAATTTACAATGGGCGTTAGTATAGATGAAATAAATAAAAGACGTATTTTCGGAATAATTTCCCACCCTGACGCAGGAAAAACAACTCTTACGGAGAAGCTTCTCCTCCACGGGGGTGCCATAAGGCAGGCAGGGACGGTTAAGGCTAAGAAAAATTCCAAATTTGCCACATCAGACTGGATGGAAATTGAGAAGCAGAGGGGTATTTCCGTTACATCCTCGGTTATGCAGTTTGAGTATCAGGGGAAGATTGTTTCGATTATGGACACACCCGGCCACAATGACTTCGGAGAGGACACCTACAGAATTTTGACCTCTGTTGATTCCGCCGTTATGGTTATAGACGCGGCAAAAGGGGTTGAAGCCCAGACGAAGAAGCTTTTTAAGGTCTGCGCTATGAGGGGGATTCCCGTTTTTACATTTATAAACAAGCTTGACAGAGAGGGAAACGACCCCTTAGAGCTTATGGAGGAGCTTGAAGAGGCTTTAGGCCTGCCCTCGGTTTCAGTCACCTTTCCCATAGGCAGCGGAAAAACTTTCGAGGGGGTTTATGACAGGCTCAAAAACACTGTTTCACTGTACAGGGATAACCGTGTTATAAAGCTTTCGGAGGAGGGAGTAAATGACAGCATTCTCGATGGCCTTATTACACAGGGGAACCTTGAAGCCTTGAGGGAGGCGGCGGAGCTTCTCGACGGAGCCGGAAACGAATTTGACAAGAAAGAAATAGACAGGGGAAAGCTCTCCCCGGTATTTTTCGGAACGGCTTTGGCTGATTTCGGGGTAGTTGAATTTTTGGAGCATTTCCTTGAAATGTCCCCTGCTCCCGGAGCAAGAAAAACAACAGAGGGGGAGGTTCTTCCCACAGACGATTTTTTCAGCGGCTTTATATTTAAGATACAGGCCAATATGAACCCTGCCCACAGGGACAGACTGGCTTTTTTGAGGATATGTTCAGGCAAATTTGAAAAGGGTATGACCGTTAATTTGTCTCGAACGGGGAAGGCTATGAAACTTAACCAGTCTACCCAGCTTATGGCAAACGAAAGAGAAAATGTAGATGAGGCCGTGGCCGGGGACGTTATAGGAATTTACGATTCGGGAAATTATCAAATAGGCGACACACTGACAACAAGCAGGGAAAAGCTGTTTTTTGAGCCTCTTCCCACTTTCCCTCCGGAGCTTTTTTCAAGGGTTGTTCCCGTAAACAGTATGAAGGCAAAACACTTTCAAAAGGGTGTAAGCCAGCTTGCTCAAGAGGGAGCCTGTCAGGTTTACAGAAACGAATTTAACGAGGTTATAATAGGAGCGGTGGGTCAGCTTCAGTTTGAGGTTTTTGAGTACAGGCTTAAAAACGAGCATAACTGCGAGGTCAGAATGGAGCCTATGAGCTTTACGGTGGCAAGGTGGCTTGGTTCTGAGGACGCCGACGAGGCTAAAGAATATGTAAATTCAAGAATAAGCTTTGTTTTTGACGGCTATGACAGACCTGTTATGCTTTTTGCGAATAATTATACACTGAACAACTTTGCCGAAAAACATTCGGATATAAAGCTTCTTGATGCTACGGAAGTTATAAACGGAGTGTAAAAAAATAATCTGGTGATTATGGTGATTATAATGAACAAAATTAAACAGGCAATAAGAGAGCTGTCCGTGTTCTGTGTAATTGCGGCTAAGGAATTTTTGGAAAACGACCTTTTTTATATGGCGAATGCTTTGACCTACAGAATGATTATGGCGTTTTTCCCTTTTCTCATATTCCTGCTGTCATTATTCCGGTTCATAAACTATGACACAACGGTCTTTCTTTCAAAAATAGTTGATATGCTGCCCTACGGCTTTTCTCAGATTGTGGAAAATTTTATAGCCAACGCCGCACTGAGCAACACTCTTATGTCTGTAAGCCTTCTCTACGGTATATGGAGTGCAATGCGAGGCTTCCGCGCTATTATAGAGGGTATGAACCGCTGTTCCGCCGCAGAGGAAACGAGAAATTTTATAGTTGTTTGGATTTCAAGCTTCATTCTCGTTTTGATATTTACCGCCTATATTCTTTTAAGCCTTGTGTTTGTGGTTTTTGACGAGCAGCTTATAGCTTTTTTAAGCATATTTCCTTTTTTAAAGCCCGTTGTGTATATTTTGCAGGAGCTGCCTTTGGGAATAATGAGCTGGCTGTTTACCATTGCCCTTGTTCTTGTGTTTTACGAATTTACGGCGGCAAGGAAGTTTAAATTCACGGAGCTTCTTCCCGGTGCGGTTTTTACTATTGCTGCGTGGATAGCTTCGTCACGGCTGTTCGGGCTTTATATGAGTATAAACACAAACGCTTTTCACATATACGGCAGTATTGCAGGTATTTTCATAACCATATTCTGGGTAAATATGCTTGCGTCAACCCTACTTGCAGGGGCGCAGGTTAATTCCGTGATTTTAAATTACGGTGAGCTGAAAGAAAAGTATGTAAAACTATTTAAAAACTACAGAGGTATTATAAGGGGGAAAATAAATGAAAAAACAAAAAAGTGAATCAAGGCTTATAGGTTTGGTTTACGGACTGTGCATTGTACAGGTTATATATTTTATGTTTTACGCTTATGTGACGAAAGACGATGACACCGGGGCTTTAAGCCTTTTTGCACTTATACTTGCTTTGGAATTTTTTTCCCTTGCAGGCTATGCTTATTCGGTAATAAGGCGGCTTTTGAGGCTTGCTTCCGCTTCGGTTTTATCTCTTAAGAATGTAGGGGAGGCCTCTTATGTAAGCTCAACCTTTCCCGAAATAGACGAAGCCCTGGCGGAGGTTGAGGAGGATATTAAGAGAGAAAGGCAGACATACGAGAAAAAGCTTCAGCTTATTACAATGTGTATGGAAACACCCGTGGCGGCTGATTTGTTTGGGAAAGCTCTGCCTATGATACTTGAGATAACAGGGGCGGACGCCTGTGCATATTATTATGTAAACAACGGCACCAAAAAGCTGGAGCTTATGGAGTCTTTCGGTTTCAGCGATAAAATATACAAGTCCTTTGATATTGAAATAGGCGAGGGGCTTGAGGGGGGCTGCTGCAAAAGCGAAAAGACCCGTTTCCTTTCCGAGGGCGAGGCGGACGAAAAATATACATATAAGGTATCTTATAAAAAACAAGCCTATCAAAACGTTATGGCGGTTCCCGTAAAGGGAAATGAGGGTTGTGTAGGGGTATTAAGTCTTGCCTATAAAAAAAGCATACAGAAGAAAAACATAGAAGAGGCGGAGGAGGTTGCTCTGTTAATTACTCCCATACACTACAACAATTCAAGGTATGAAAGATACAGACGGCAGAGAAACGAGATTAAGCTGCAAAACACTTTAATTGAAGATATATCCGTTGAGCTTAAGAAAAAGGTTGAGGAAATAAAAGAGCTTAAGGACAGAATAAGTGTTTTGGAGGACAGCGGGGAATGATGTTTTTTGAAAATTGATATAAAAAAGGATGGAGACGGGGGACTGCCTCTTTACAGGCAGATTGCCGAGGAAATTTACGGTAATATAGAAAAGGGAACGCTGACGGCAGGGGAAAGACTTCCCACGGTCAGGGGGCTTGCCAAAACTCTCGGCGTAAATTCGGGGACGGTGGCCGCAGCTTATAAATATCTGGAAAACAGGAGGCTTGTCTTTTCCAAAACAGGCAGCGGAACCTATGTTTCGGGAGTAAGCACCGAGGATATTATCGTTTCGGGAAGTTTCGAAGAAAAAGAGGAGGAATATGTTACAGACGGAAACATAAACTTTTCCGCCTCAAACCTAAACAGCGAGCTTTTCCCCGTAAGCGAATTTAAAAGGGCTTTAAACAGCGTTTTGGACGAGGAAAGGGGCAGAGCTTTCGGTTATGAGGACCCTAAGGGAAGCCCCGGCTTAAGGGAAACTCTTGCCCGAAAGCACGGTGTAAGCAGCAGCAAAATTCAGATTATTTCAGGAGCCCAGCAGGGAATCGATGTTATTGCAAGGGCACTTCTTTCCTACGGTGACGCTGTTATAGTCGAAAAGCCCACATATATGGGAGCCGTAGGGGCTTTTGTGTCAAGAGGAGCCGAAGTTATAAACGTAAAAATGGAGCCTGACGGTATGGATTTAAACGAGCTTGAAAGGCTGCTGCCTCTTTACAAGCCGAAGCTTGTATATGTAATGACCTATTATCAAACCCCGACGACCTACAGCTACAGCCTTGAAAGGAAGAGACGGCTTTTGGAGCTTTCCTACAAATACGGCTTTTACATTATAGAAGAGGACAATTTAAGCGATTTTAACTATTCAAAGGAAAAAATTTTAAGCCTTAAGACCCTTGACTACAAAAACAAGGTTATATATATAAAGAGCTTTTCAAAGGTGCTTATGCCGGGGCTGAGACTGGGGTATATGGTTATGCCTAAAGGAGTGACGGAAAGTATTGTAAAGGCGAAGCTACAGGCTGATATGGGAACCTCAGGCTTTATACAGTCCGCCTTTAACAGATATTTAAAAAGCGGAAGCTATGAAAAGCACATTTTGAAAATCAGGGACTGTTATTACAGGAAATATTGGCTTACAAAAAACTGTATCGACCTTTATTTAAGCAGATATGTGACCTACAGGGAACCTAAGGGGGGTCTTTCCTTTTGGCTTGTTCTAAAAAAGGGAAAGGCGGAGGTTTTAAAGGAAAAGCTGTTAAAGGAGAGTGTTGTTATAACCACAGGAAGTGCTTTTTCAAACGGTATTGAGGATTTTAACGCCTATAGGCTCAGCTTTTCGGAGGTAAGCGATGAAGAAATTTCCGAGGGGATTAAAATAATAGGAAAAATTTCGGGAAGCGCGCTGTAATAAAGACCTCATGGAATGTATTTTTAATTAAAAAATCCCACGGCAGAATCATAGAATAATACAAGTTTGTTTCATGGGTATTATAATATGATTACATACACTGACAAAGGAAGATATTTATGGTAAAATAATTGCGGAG
>JAJQFB010000032.1 GCA_021201395.1 Clostridiales bacterium
TTGGTTACACCCTTAATTGAAAAATTGCCCCTTAAATTAAATAAATGACATTGGACCCTGAAAACTACAAATACGGAATTACGGATAGCCCGGAACTTATTTCAGCCGTTATCGACTGGTATAAAAACCGCTGCGGCGTGGAGCTTAAGGCAGAGAACACAACAAGCGTAAACGGCTCTCAGGAGGGAATCGCCCACATCTGCTTTCCCCTTATAAATGAGGGGGACGTTGTGCTTGTGCCCGACCCGGGTTATCAGATTTTCTCTTTCGGCCCTCAGATGGCAGGGGCGGAAATTGTGAAAATGCCGCTTTTAAAGGAAAATAATTACCTTATAGATTTTGATTCGATCCCCGAAGAAACGGCTAAAAGAGCGGCTGTTATGGTAGTTTCCTATCCCTCGAACCCTACAGCCGCCACAGCGGACAGAGCTTTTTACCGCCGCCTTGTTGACTTTGCAAAGAAATACAACATTATCGTTATTCACGACAATGCTTATTCCGAGCTTGTCTATGAGGGCGGACTCGGAGGCTCTTTTCTTGAAACAGAAGGGGCTTTTGACGTGGGAATAGAGTTTAACTCCCTCTCAAAAAGCTATAATTTAACAGGGCTTAGGCTGTCTTTCGCCATAGGAAACGCAGATATAATTTCAAGATTTAAGGCTTTCCGCTCTCAAATAGACTACGGCATTTCCGGGCTTATTCAGACGGCAGCCATTGCTGCTTTAAGAGGAGATAAGAGCAGTACAGCAAGACTTAGAGAAAGCTACAGGCAAAGACGGGACTTTCTCTATGAGGAGCTTAACAAAATAGGCTGGAGGGTACCCAAAAGCCCGGCCACAATGTTTATGTGGCTGCCGAAGCCTAAGGCGTATAAAACCTCTATGGATTTTTGTATGGATTTGCTCTATAAAACAGGGGTTGTCCTCGTCCCCGGAAATACTTTCGGCGAATTAGGCGAGGGCTATGTAAGGCTCGCCCTTGTTCTGCCTGTTGAAAAGCTTAAATCTGCCGTGGAAAAAATTAAAAACAGCGGCATAAATCTTGAAACGTAAATTTAGCTGTTAAATTCTATATATTTTATTTAAGAATCGGAGGAAATTCAGTATTATGAATAGTATAGAGGTTATGAACAGGGGCATTAATTGTCTGCTTGAAAAGCAGGGGGCGGTTGAAACAGAGCGGTTTATTTCTTTGATTATCAGGGAAAGGTTTGATTATACGGAGTAGCAAAAAAACGATTTGACGAGGTCCGCTCCGATTATTTTAATGCCGCCGCAGCTTATGCAAGGGAAAATCCTTTTCGGAAGAAAAACACTGCAAACAATGAGGGGGGGAATAAAAATATTATGAGGAAAACTAGGAGGTTCAAAAATGATTTAAAAAAACCTTCTGTTATAAAGGTTTATTTGGGGCTTATGTGGCTTTGCCTTGTGCCTTTGTTTATAGGGGTTTTAAGCTTTGATTTGGCATTTTTGCTTTTTGCCGCCCTCTGTTATATTTTGTTGAATGTTATAATGCCTTTTATATTGCTTTTGGATTTTAAAACGAATATAAATTTTTCAAGGAATAAATTTATTTTATATTTTGTTCCCGACCTCTGTGCTGCGGCGGTTTCCTGCTATTACGGCGTTTATAATTTGTATGTGTTGGGGCTTTATTGTACCGTGTTTATTTTGGTTCTGTTTACGGAAGAAATAAAAGAGATTACAGAAAAACCGTCTTTGGAAATAATAAAAAATATTTTGTCTGCTGCCTTTCTTATTGTATTGTATTTGATATTTGCGGCGGCTGTATGCGAAGTATTTAATATAAATATAGGAATTTTTGCGGTTTTAAGAGATGAGGTAAAGTACATATTTACAGATGTAATTTTGGGAATATATGCAGGGCTGTTATTTCTGCCGTTGGTAATTTGTTTCCATTACAAAGCCGATGAAAAGCTTCCGAAGGCTTGGGCTGTTTTATATCTGCTGCCGATATTGCCTCTTTTTGGCTTGTCTGTGTTTTTATAAATCCGAAAATTAAAAAGGAAAATATTTACCGCTTCCATAATACTTAAAAACCATTTTGAGGGGATTTTATAATATAAAGGGAGGGAGAATATGAACAATATTATTGCGTGGCTTATAATATTTATTGCGCTGCTTGTTATTGAGATAATAACGGTTTCGCTTATTTCGATTTGGTTTTGCGTGGGCTGTGTGGCGGCTATGGCTGCGGCTTATTTGGGCTGCGGCGCAGAGGTTCAGCTTGGGGCATTCGCTCTTGTGTCGGCTGTTTCACTTATTGCCGCAAGACCTCTTAAGAAGCACGTTAAGGCGGCGGCTCAGCCTACGAATGTAAACGCTCTTGTGGGCAAAACCACCTATGTAACGGAGGACATAGACAATAAGTCAGACAAGGGCGAAATAAAGATAAACGACGTTATTTGGCAGGCCAGAAGCCTAAACGGCGAGCCTATAGCCAAAGGCACAAAAGTAACTATTAAGGAAATAAAGGGAGTTAAAATATTGGTGGCGGAAGCCGCCTCATAAGGAGGAAATTTTATGATACCTTTTCTTGTTTTGGTAATATTGATAATTTTGCTTATATCGTCAAACATCAAAATCGTTCCCCAGGCTCATGCTTATGTTGTGGAAAGGTTAGGTGCTTTTTATCAGGTTTGGGACGTGGGTCTTCATTTTGCCATACCCATTATCGACAAGGTTTCAAAGAAAATTGTTATGAAAGAGCTTGTGGCGGACTTTCCGCCCCAGCCCGTTATAACAAAGGACAACGTAACAATGCAGATTGACACGGTTATTTATTTACAGGTAACAGACCCGAAGCTTTATACCTACGGCGTTGAGAACCCTATGAGGGCTATCGAAAACCTTACGGCTACGACCCTGAGAAACATAATAGGGGAGCTGGAGCTTGACCAGACCCTTACTTCAAGGGACATTATAAATTCAAAAATGCGTCTTATACTTGACGAGGCCACTGACCCATGGGGAATCAAAATAAACAGAGTGGAGCTTAAAAACATTATGCCTCCGGCCGAAATTCAGGACTCTATGGAGAAGCAGATGAAAGCGGAGAGGGAAAGACGTGAAAAGATTTTGCAGGCCGAGGGCGAAAAGAGAAGCGCCGTTTTGGTAGCCGAGGGTAAAAAGGAATCGGCTATTTTGGCAGCTGAGGCTGACAAGGAGGCCAAAATAAAGGTTGCCGAGGGTGAAGCGGAAGCTATAAGAATCGTTCAGGAGGCCAGGGCTATGGCTATAAAAATGCTTAACGAGGCGGCTCCCACAGAGCAGGTTCTTGCCCTCAAGAGCTTTGAAGCCTTTGAAAAGGCAGCCGACGGAAAGGCCACAAAGATTATTGTTCCCTCTGACATACAAAATATGGCCGGCACAATAGCTGCTCTTGCGGAGACGGTTAAAAAATAATACACCGAAAATTTTAAGGAAGCCTGTTTTCGGCTTCCTTTTCTGTGTTTATATTTAAATAATTAAAAAGGCAGGCAAGCAAATAAGTAAATATGCTTTTGCCGCCTGTCTTTTTATGCCCTTAAGGGTCTGAACCTTGAGGGTTTATATAAAATTGTCATAGTTTCATCGTCATTTAAAATAAAGGTTCCGCCCTCTTTATATAAGCCTATACTATCGGGGCGCACACCGTAGCAAAAATATTCATATCTTTTCGCAGGAAGCTTAAGTCTCAAAGCCCCGTCGAAATTCACTTCATATTTAATGCCGTCAAGCTCAATTACGGCATTTGTGTATGCTCTCTGAAATATTCTCTTCTTCGGTTTGAAAACAACCGTCCCCATATCATTAAAGCTTTTCTCTCTTTCCGCCTTTTTGTCCGCCATATAAAGCCCCCTTTGACGGTTTTGTCTTAATAATAATTCTGTAAGCCGACTTGAAGTTCGGCTCTAAGCTTATTCTACAGCATTTTATTTGCCCCGTCAATATACAAATTTTATATAAACACGTGAATCTAATTTTGTAATAAAGCAGTAACATTAACAATGGCAATAAAATAGCGAAAGAATTTCGCTAAGTTGTCTATATCAAATAAATTACGCTTCAAAATACCGCTTGTCATCACATTCTTTTGATAAATCAACATATTTTTGATCATATCCGAATGTACAGAACTCTCTTACCTTTTCCAAATTTTCGGGAGTGTCCAATACCAATATTCTTTGGGGCTGACCATTTACGGCAGTAGGCGACCACCGTCCGGCTTCCAATATTTTTTCTGTTTTTTCTTTTTCAACGGGCTGTGATGAAGATTTACGTACGGTTGTTCTTTTTCTTGAAATATCCATAAAATCCATTTGTTTTCTCCTTTCGCTGTTTATTAGTTTTAAGGTGCTTTAAGGAACAGCTGATTAATTAGCTGTTCCTTAATTATGAACAAGTATTTTTGCAATTTCACCTATATACATAGTATGATAGTCTTTTAAAGGGTAGTTGTTCTCTATAATCAACTGATCTTCAAAACCGCTTTCCGACAAGGGACAACTGTATAATTTTCGGCATATAAACACTAAATCAGCTTCTTCAAAATAGGTGCAGTCCTCTTCAAATTTGGGTGTCAGCCCTGTATGTTCAACCTTGTTTTAATCACGCCCCGAATGTGTTCCCAAATAAAGCAGGTGTTTTTTATATTTCTTCGGGAAAAATGAAAGTGCAAAAAAGGTTCATGGTCAATAAATTCTTTTGTATATCTCTGAGGGCGAACATATATAACAGCTGTGGGCAGACCTTTGCCTTTTCCCCATATAGCACCGATATGCCCCCAACAGGCAGTCATAGTGTTATAACCTCTTGCTTTATTTCCGGCTGTAATCAGCATCCATTCATCTGAAATTAAGGTTACGGGATTTATTTTAAGCTCGTTTACAGAAATTTCTCTCATTTTAACCATCCTCACTTTTCACCGATATAACGATTTTTCCGTTTACTCTGCTTTCGCCCATTTCCATACAGGCTTCTTTGATTTCATCAAAAGAAAATATTTTGCCTATCAGCGGTTTTATATTGTTTTCTTTTATGAAATTTAAAATATCCGTTATGGTCTGCTGTGTGGGGTAATTGCTGAAAAAGTCCGTCAGATATACACCGTTGGGAATATCTTTTATAGGGTCAAAGCCGTTCAGGGCATAAATGCCGCCCAAAATTCCCGTATGACAGACTATTCCGCCGTTAGGCATAA
>JAJQFB010000119.1 GCA_021201395.1 Clostridiales bacterium
CGTCTATTTCCAGAAAATATCCAATAAATGGATATGAATTCGGACTATTTACAGAGCCTTTTCGGAAGAAATAGCCATTAAATGACATTCTTACCTGTGTATCACCATTTACATCGCCTGAAAATCCTCATTAATCATCGTTTCCTTAGCTTTCCGACTGCTTTAAAAAGACTTTAGCATAACAAGTGCGATTATCGGGTTCAACTCAGCCGGAAATCGTATCGGCTGTCTGCCTTATAGTTTTAGCCTATAATTGTTTTTTATGTAAAATCCACTTATATCGGCTGTCGGTTATAGCATCATCTCCTGTCGGTTAATATAATATGAAAATGATGTTTACAGAAATGTTTCTTTTATTACTGCCTGTTCCAAAAACCTTGTTAAAAGAGTGTCGGCTGTTTCGGTTTCATCACCAACCCAGTCAAGCATTGGCTCTGTGGTTGGTTCGTCCATCATAGTCAAAGGCTCTGAAGTTGATTCGGTGGTGGTTTCAGTGGTTGATTCGGTGGTAGTCTCCGTTGTTGTTTCGGTAGTAGTTTCAGTCGAAGTTTCGGTTGTGGCTTCTGTGGTGCTTTCTATGGTTATTGTCACAGATTCACCGGGTACAACATAAGCACTGTTTAATACTTTGCTCAAAATCATTGCCGCATCGTTAGCTGTCAGAACACCGTCGCCGTCGGCATCAACCTTATAGACATAATCTATACCGTCGGAATTATCTTTTTCAACTGCCATTGTGAAATCGCTGTTTAACACCTTTGCAAGGATAACTGCCGAATCGTTGGCTGTTAAGGCTCCGTTGCTGTCGGCATCGCCTGTAAATGGGCGAACCTCGTAATAAACCGGCTCAGCTGTATATTCTCTTTTGCTGAATGAAAAGTTATCAATGCAAATAAACTCACCGCTGTTATAAGAATTGTTATAAACTCTTATGCAGCCATATATTTTATCATAGTTTTTAGCAAGCTCCACATTATCAAGCAGTAATTCTCCGCCTACAGAAAATGAAAAACATTTGTTTTCTTGGTTTATTGAAAGAGAAAGATTGTACCATTTTTCCTTTTCAAAATTTACATTTACATTATATACAGCATCGCCTAAGTTATTTCGAGATTATTTTCAGAGGTTAATATTGCACTAAAGTAATCTTTGTACAATACTGTCCAAAAAATATCTGTACCTATATATTCGGAAATATCCGATGCAAAACAAATCTCATAGGATTCTATAAGTGATTCGTCACTTTCAAAATAAATCTCGTCTGTATAGCCATAAGAGCTTTCATCGGTTTTTTTTCTGAACATTGACTTGACAATAACCGTCATAAAGGCTTGATGCACTTAAAAACTTACAGAAATAAGTGCTGTTTCCATATTCATCCTTAGGAAAGATAATGGACGTATCCTCGGTGGTAAAGCCAAAACTACTGTCACTATTGCTTCCATATTCCATAAGCGTATTCATATTCTTCCCGAAATTGCTTGAATTTTTGATTTTGTTGAAATCGGTTGTCCAAACTGAGCTGTCTGTAAAATTTCCGCTGAGTGCGGATTTTGCTGTTTCGATTTCAGTTATAAGGTTTTTGTATTCTTCCTCGCTTGCACTTAAATCTTGGCACAGGGTTTCACCTGCAGCGACCAAATCGGCGTATTCCTGCCAATTGTCAATATCAATAGGGCTTAACAGCTTCTTTTCGTCGCAAACCTGTGAAAGTGTTACCCTTGCACTCTCCTCCAAAGCGGCTATAGCCGAAACGAGATTGTCATAGGCTTCTTTGTAGGTGCTTCTGTTATGAGCTGTGTTAAGAACAGCCTTGCCTTTGCTGACAGCTTCTTTAACCGCACTGTAGCTTGCGGCAGTATAAAGTGTTTCGTCCAAGCTTTCAGCTTCTTCGATTTTCACACTGAGATAATTCGCATAATCTGTATCAAGGGCAGACAAAGCATCTTCGATAGCCTGTGCCGCTGTGCCTATGTCAGCCTGTGCAGAATCAATATCGCCCAAAACAGTTTTTCCGTTTTCAACAGCTTCGTCAAGCTCGGCAAGGGTTTCGTCTGTAAACTCGTCTCTGTTGATTTCTGCGGCGGCCTCTATTGCTTCTCTGAGTGATGACCTGTCAATACTGTTTGTGCTTGAAGCGGCAACATCATTTGCATATTCTTCGATATATGTATAGCCGCTTGAAGCAAGGGTTATGCTGTCGCTTTTGTTTGTTTTGTCAAGACCGTGGCTGTCCTCCCATTCATCGGGAATGCCGTCCTTGTCGGTGTCGGTTTTTGCCGTTCCGTAAAGGTCGCACCAACCGCCAACATCGTCCTGTGAATCAATAAGACCGTAACCCGACACGCTGCCTGTGGGAGCCGTTCCGTTTATGACATCGTTTACAACTCTCTCATCGATTTCATCTCGGATAATGTTTGCCCCTGCATTTGCAAGCACATCATTGTAAGCATCTTCGGCACTTACCGTTGTAATTGGATAGTCATAGATATACTGGTCATTTGTAAGCAAATCTCCGTTGTATTCAACTCCATCGGAAATGCTTTCGCACTTTGTCCATGTGATTTCATCGGACTGTGTGTCAACACCTGCCCAGTTGTCAGCTGTAAGCTCCGCATTGCCTTCCATAACATTTCCGTCAGCATAAAGTGTGGAACCCTCTGTTCTCAATCCGCCGTTTGAAGAAGCGGCGTAATGGCGGTAAAATCTCTCATTTTCAGTAGCGGGACCGGGCTTGTAATAATTGTTTACAAGATTAACCCTGACACCGTTTTCGCCGCCGTAGGCTGAATTGCTGCCCCAGTTGTAAATGACATTGTTTCTGATGTCAACAAGGCTTTCCCTGTCGTCCTGTCCCTTGTATGACGAAACTGTTGCACTTGTGCCGATTCTCGGTGTACGGCTGTTGTGCGAAGCAATAAGATTGTGGTGGAAGGTGGAATTTTGTCCTCCCCAAATACCGCCGTAACCGTGGGCACCCTTTGAGTGGTTGGATTCGTTAAGGCTTTCGCTTATTATGCAGTATTGGGCTGTAAAGTCTTTAACGGCATAAAAGCTCAAGTCCTCGTCCTCCGACCAGCTTACGGAGCAATGGTCAAGTATAATGTTCGAGGTATCCTTTCCGCCGAGGGCGTCCTCCTGTGAGGTGGAATTGTCGCCCATTCTGAACCTTAAATACCTCATTATAATCTGACTGCCCGTAACATAAACACCCTCGCCGCCAATGCAGACACCTTCGCCGGGGGCTGTCTGACCTAAAATAGTCAAGTTGCTTGCCGAAATTTTAAGCCTTTCCGTCAGTGTAATGTTTCCGGCAACGTCAAATACAATAATTCTGTTGCCCTGCGAAACAGCATCAACAAAAGACCCTGTACCCGAATTATCCAAATTTGTAACGTGATAAATCGAATAGCTGTCTCCGGCTCTCGCTCCCTGCGTGTACATTCCGCCGCCTTCCGCACCCGGAAAAGCTATAAGCGAACTGTCCCCGTCCTCTGCCATAACAGAACTCGCCCCGAAACTTCCCGTCACTCCGACGGCAAGGACTGCCGCCATAAATCCCGACAGTACCCTTTTCTTGGATTTTTTCATAATCACCCTTCTTTCTTGAATATAGTACAGACAAAACTGCCTGAACCATAAATAAAATAGTTTGTAATTGATTTATACCATATTTAGTATATATTACATTCCACAAATTGTCAATATAATTTTCGTACAGCAAATAAATTAAAAAATTATTGACTTATGGGTAAAATTGTGTTAGCATTAATTTACAATGTAAAATACAACTATTCAGAAAGAGGTGACATAATGATTAACACACATTTAACAGCAAAGGAATATGAATTAATGCAGATATTATGGGGAGCCGACAAGCCTCTGCTTATATCTGAAATTAACAAAAACACTAAAACCATATCGGAAAACTCTCTCCACCATATACTTAACAGTCTTATGGATAAGGGTTTTGTTAAGGTTGTGGGCAGTGTAAAAATTGTAAAAGGCCCAAGCAGGCTGTATGCTCCGGCAGTTACCGTAACGGAGTATGCTGTTGCCAAAACAAAGGATATTTTTAAAACCAACAATAAAAAATTCGACTTAAGCAGCTTTGTTCTTTGTCTTATGAAGAAAGACCGCAGCGGCAGTGTTTTAAACGAGCTTAAAGACATAATAGAAAGCTGTGACACCGCCGACGATTCGGGAGATGATTAATTTGTTTGAAATCACAGTTTTTTCCGTATTCACAACAAGTCTTTTTCTCAGCGGTCTTATGCTTATATTTATGGCTGTAACAAGCAGCAAAAAGGTTATATCAAAGCTGTCTATGTGGGCTGTAACCGCCTTTGTATTGTTTGTTGGAATAAGGCTTTTGCTGCCCTTTGAAGCTGATTTTACTAAAGCAATAAGGTCTTATGCAGTTATGCCAATGGTAAAAGAGGTTATAAATTACAACGTATTTTCAATAAGCGAAAACAGCTTTAAAATTACACCGTTGTTCATAATAGCTGCTGTATGGTCGGTAGGAAGTGGGGCGGCGTTTTATAAATATTTCAGAGATTATCTTTCACTTTGCAAAATTTCCAAATACATACCCGAGACGGATAATCCTATGGTTATAAAAGTGCTTGATGAAATTAGAACAAATAATAATTTCCGTTTTAAGACAAGAGTTAACGTGAAAGTAAGAAATTTTGTACAATAAATAAAAAGTTGCATAACAAAGA
>JAJQFB010000103.1 GCA_021201395.1 Clostridiales bacterium
GGTATAAAAAGTGTATCACTAAATTCTATACTTAGAGAAGTGGAAGTTTGGGAAATACTAACTTCCACTTTCACCCCGTCAAAGTGGAAGTAAACTTTTCACTTCAGGAAATCTTAAAGACGGGGAAAATAATTTGAAAATATTCTTGACATAAAGGAGAAAATATGATATTATATGTTTTGTGTTTAAGCTGAATTAATTTTTATAATCGTATTGATAAAATTAGTTCTGATTTTTTAAGTGTGCGCGAATGGCTCAGTGGTAGAGCATCGCCTTGCCAAGGCGAGGGCCGCGGGTTCGAATCCCGTTTCGCGCTTTTTTCAAAGCATAGGGCTATAGCCAAGCGGTAAGGCATAGGATTTTGATTCCTACATTCGCAGGTTCGAATCCTGCTAGCCCTGCGTTCTTTTGAAAAACAATATAAATAATGGGCTATAGCCAAGCGGTAAGGCAACGGATTCTGATTCCGTCATTCGCAGGTTCGAATCCTGCTAGCCTAGCTGATTAAAGAATTTGAGAGGGTTTTAAAGCCCTCTCATTTCTTTTAATATCTTTATAATATGTCGGCGGTTTCGTCGATATGCTTTCGATACTCCAAATTATGTAAATCACAGAGCTTATTAAATTGTTTTTTTGTTATTTTGTTTGTGACTTTTATAAAAGCCTTTTTATTTCCGCAAGCCAAAGCTATAAACTGTCATTTTCTCAAGTATTATATTTGTAAAAACAGGTTGAAACGGTTTTTAGCAACACAAATGTACGAAAAATTTATTTAAAATAGAATTGAAATATAACACCACCTAATATTATGATAGAATATAAAGAAAAAGGCGATGTTTCGTTTTGGAAAGCACATATCGAATTAAAGAGCGGAGAACCTTCACACAGCACAATTCAGAAGGTATGGGCATGATTGACTCTGCCCAAATTCGGAAATTATATAACAAATGGAATAACGGCTAAACCCAAGCTTTTGAAAAAAATATATATAAAGGAAAAGGTTGTCACTATTGACACAATAGGGTCACAGACATATATTTCTGATTTAATATCTGATAAAAAAGGTCTGTACATTTTATGTGTAAAGGGAAATCAGATAACACTTATGGCAGAAACACAAGAGAGAACCCGAAAGAAAAGTTTTAAGCGAGTTTTAGGCAACACAAAAAAGCCGTCTCTAAGAGCGGCTGAATATTAATAATAAACAACGAAAAACCAAAAGAATTTGGGCAGCGTGAATTTGTTTTTTCTGCTAAAAAAATTAAAGAAACAAAACCTCGCTTGGAGACGGTATTTTGAGCAATTTGTCCGGAGCTTGTTCACGCTATTATGCTAAATAACATCAATAGTGAGAAAATAGCGAGAACAGTCTATAGTCTGAATTCCATCTAAATGGAGCTGCTGATCGGTATATAACGGATCAGCAGCTCCACAACTGCATTTGCTGTATAAAACAATCTCCGCAGACACTTGAGCGTCTTCTTGCTCTGCATCAGAGACATATGGTACTCCGAATGAAATTTGAACAAAAGGTATATCGTTTCAGTATATGCGACAAGCTTAAATGAATCAAGCAAATTTTATTTTTCAGAGTGTTTTTAAATGTATTGGGTTTATACGGTTAGGGCTAAATTATAAGCTCAAAGCCGTAACAGGATTTTTCAAAGCCGCAGACTTCATAGAAAGCGTGGGCGGAGGTTCTGGGAAGTCCCGAGTCCAAAATCACAGCCTTGCAGCCCTTAGAGAGGGCAAGCTCCTTTGCGTGGGTAATAAGGGCTTTTCCGAAGCCTTTTCCTCTGCATTGTTCCTTAACGATTATGCTTGAAATATAGCAGGTCAGCCCCGACATCCAAAAGGTGTTAAAATAGTCTCCGTGGCAAAAGCCCAAATATTCGCCCTTATTAATAAGAAAGAACGCAAATGAATTTTCATCGGAAATAACCTCGTTGTACACCTTTAAAATTGTTTTTTTGTCATAGGTGTTATGGGTCCACAGGGCTTTTATAAACTCAAAGGCTGTGTCAAAATCCTCTTTTGACGCTTTTTTAAATTCCATGGAAAACCTCCCGTCTCGGCTTATTTCGAGCATTTTTTAACGGCTGCTTCAAATATATCAAGGCCTGCTTCAAGCTGCTCGTCGGTTATTACAAGAGGTGCAAGGAAACGGATAACATTTCCGTAGGTTCCGGCACTCTCTACAAGAAGGGCGTTCTGTGCGCATTCCTTTACAATGGCTGCCGTCAGAGCGGCATCGGGGGTTTTGGACTCCTTATCCTTTACAAACTCTATACCTATCATAGCCCCGAGACCTCTTACGTCCCCTATGCAGTCATATTTTTCTTTCATTGCGTTATATCTTGAAGTGACTGTTTTGCCTATTTCAAGAGCCCTGTCTGCCAGCTTGTCACGCTGCATAATTTCGATTACCTTGAGAGCCGAAGCACAGGCTACGGCATTTCCGCCGAAAGTTCCGCCGATGGTTCCCGAGGGTACGGCCTGCATAATTTCCGCTCTTGCGGTAATTGCGGAAAGGGGCAGACCGGCGGCGATGGACTTTGCGGAAGTAATAATATCGGGTTCGCAGCCCGCTTCTTTCCAATATTCCGAAGCAAAGAAACGGCCCGTACGGCAGAAGCCGGACTGAACCTCGTCCACAATCAGCAAAATTCCCTTTTCGTCGCAAATTTTTCTCACAGCTTTTGCCCATTCAATAGGCGCCGGAATGAAGCCGCCCTCTCCCTGGAGAGCTTCTACTACGATTGCGGCTATATCCTCCGCAGGGGCACACTGTTCAAATACATTGTTTATTGTTTCAACATAAAAATTTATGGCGTCCTCATCTGTCATTCCCTTGGGCTTTCTGTAAAGATAGGGGAAGTCGGCTCTGTAAATGCCGTCGGGGAAAGGCCCCATACCTTTGGCGTAGGCCTTTTTGGCCGTCATTGCCATAGTCAGCGTGGTTCTGCCGTGAAAGGCCCCCGAAAAGACAATTATATTTTTTCTTCCCGTATAGCCCTTGGCTATTTTTACGGCGTTTTCATCGCGCTCCGCGCCGCTGTTGGCGAAAAAGGTTCTCTTTTTCTCGCCCCTTACGGGTACAATTTCGTTCATTTTTTCCGCAAGCTCTATATACCCCTCGTGAGTAATTATGTTCTGCATTGCGTGGAAATAATTCTCGGCCTGAGCCTTAACCGCAGGGATTACCTCCGGGTGGCTGTAGCCTATGTTTAAAACACCTACGCCGCCTATCCAGTCAAGGAAAATGTTTCCGTCAAGATCCTCAAAAACCGCGCCTTCCCCCCGCTTTATAGATGTGGGATAAGAGCAGCCTATGGCGTCGGGAATGGCCTTATGACGTCTTTCAATAAGGGCCGCCGTTTTGGGTCCGGGTACTGTTTCTGTTATTATTTTGGGTAATTTGTCCTTAAGCATAGTTTTTTACCTCCTTGTTGTCAGTCAAAATTAAAAAAACAGACAAAGAAGCCGTCAAACCTCTTTGCCTGTTTGTGTATGAGGATATATTAGCACTTTTTATTTTCCTTTGCAATAGGCTGACGAAACGGAAATTTTTTAAAAATTTGTGCTTTGCGCACATAAAGTTCAGTGGTATACTTAAAAAAAGGAGTGAGCCGTTATGCCGAAAACAGTTAAAACACTTTTAAAAGCCTACGGAGAAAAATACAATATCCGTTTAATCGGAGGGGAAAAGGGTCTTGACAAAGCTGTCACCTGGGCATATCTTGCCGAGGATATAGGCAACCTGGGCTTTTTAAAGCCGGGGGAGCTTATTATAACAACGGGCTATTTTACCCGTGAGGGCATAAGCCTGTTTGACTTTGCAAGGGAGCTTATGGGGAAAAGCTTTTCGGGGCTTATTATAAATACAGGCAAATATATAGCCGAAAGGGACATACCCTCAGAGCTGATTTCCCTTTGCAATGTCAGGGGCTTTCCGCTGTTTACAATGCCCTGGGAGGTTCAAATAAGCAATGTTATGCGTGATGTCTGCGGCGAACTCATCTCCGAACAGCAGGCCGAAAAGGCTGCGGAGGAAGCCGCCGGGGCTCTTCTTAAGGGCGAAACCGTCGGCAATGCCGAAATTTTGGAGAGGAGCGGCTTTCCCAAAGACAAAACCTACGGAGTCGCCCTTTCCGAAAAAAATCACAAGCCGAATTTCACAGGTTCCGATATGCCTAAAAGCATATGCTTAAGCTTTGAGGGCTATACCGTTTTGGTATATACCGACACAAAGGATATTAAAGGCTTTTTTAATCCCAAATATCCCATAGGTATAAGCTCGCCCCGTCAGGGTCTTGACGCTTTGGCCGAGCTTTTCGGGGAAGCCGAAACCGCCTTAAACCTATCTGAGGTCTACGGCAAAAGCCCTGTTTTTTATGACAATTTAGGGCTTTTAAAGCTTATTTTAAAAATACCCGACAGGGACTTTTTAAACTCATATATGAGAGAAAAAATAGGCGCTCTTAAAGACTATGACGAAAAACATTCAAGCAGGCTTACCGAAACCCTGTTTTACTACATACTTTCGGGGGCTTCCCCTGCGGAAACCGCAAAAATTATGTATACCCACCGCAACACAATAAACTACCGCATGAACAAAATAAGAGAGCTTTTAAACAGCCCCCTGACGGATTTTGAGGAAACGGCGGAAATTCTTGCGGCAATTTATATACTGCATTTATCAAAGGAGAACTGAAATGGATTATCTCACAAACAACATAGCCGTAAACCTGAAAAGAATAAGAACCACAAGGGGAATGAGCCTTGACGCCGCCGCAGAGCAGACAGGGGTCAGCAAGAGTATGCTCCACCAAATCGAAACGGGAAAGGGAAACCCTTCAATAAACGTTTTGGGCAAAATCACCAGCGGACTGAGAATAGAGTTTGCCGACCTTATAGCCTCTCCGAGGGAAGAAAGCCTTTTAATCGACATCACAAAAGCTTCTCCCACAAAGGAGCAGCCCGGTGAATTTAAAGTTTGGACCTGCTTCCCCTATGAGGATAACAAAAATGTGGAGATATACCGCATTGACATAGAAGCGGGAAAATTTTATTTAAGCGGAGGCCACGGAGAAAACACAAGGGAATATATAGCCGTAATAAAAGGCGAACTCACCGTAGAAACAAAGGACGGCAAAAGCAGGGTTAGGGAAAATCAGGTTTTCAGATTCAGCACGGAAACAGTCCACAGATATATAAATTCGGGAGCGGAAAACTTAAGCTTCATCTGTGTTTTTGTGGCGAATTAAGGCCCGGCTTAAAAAAGCTTTCTATAATATAACCGAAAAATGTTCAATATAATGCACGCAATGTATAACGCCCGCAAACTACACATATAGGATATGTGTTATATCGATCCTTGCAATTATTAAAAAGTCCCTTATTTTCAAAAAATTTTAACTTTTTTAAAAAAGTGGTTGACAAGGGTTTGAAGATGTGGTAATATTGTCTTGTTCAAAATAATAAACACTATTCGGCGACGGGGTCTTTCTTCTTTTTGAAGAAAAGATTCCCGTCCTTTTTTATTAATTTTTTAAATTTTAGGGAGGAATGAACTTATGAAGCTTGCAGATACAAAGCTTACGGCAAAAGAGCTTAAGGCGAAGGTTGAGAAGTATATGATTGAAACCTATGAAAGGTTTGACTTTATTGCAGACACCGCAAAGGGCGTCTATATGTATGACGAAAAGGGGGAGCCCTATCTCGATTTTTATGCCGGCATTGCGGTAAACTCCGTGGGCAACTGCAACGATAAAGTTGTGGAAGCTGTCAGAGAGCAGTGCGGAGAGATTATGCAGACATTCAACTACCCCTATACGGTGCCTCAGGCGCTCCTTGCCGAAAAGATATGCGAAACAATCGGTATGGACAAAATTTTCTATCAGAACTCGGGTACGGAAGCAAACGAGGCAATGATTAAAATGGCAAGAAAGTACGGGGTTGAAAAATACGGCCCTCACAAATACAACATTGTTACTGCGGCTATGAGCTTCCACGGCAGAACTTTCGGTGCAATGAGCGCAACGGGTCAGCCCGACAACGCCTGTCAGATAGGCTTCGGCGATATGACCCCCGGCTTTACATATGCGCCCTTTAATGATTTACAGGCTTTCAAGGACGCCTGTACGGAAAACACAATAGCAATTATGGTTGAGCCTGTTCAGGGCGAGGGCGGCGTTCACCCTGCTAAGCCTGAATTTCTTAAGGGCTTAAGGGATTTCTGCGATGAAAAGGGTCTGCTGCTCTTACTTGATGAGGTTCAGTCGGGCTGGTGCAGAACCGGAGCCGTTATGAGCTATATGAACTACGGAATTAAGCCCGACATAGTTTCTATGGCAAAGGCTATGGGCGGCGGTATACCCATAGGTGCAATCTGTGCAACAGAAGAGGTCGCAAAGGCGTTCACAATGGGTTCCCACGGCACAACTTTCGGCGGCCACCCTGTCTGCTGCGCTGCTTCCCTTGCCGCAATAAACGAAATGCTCGATAATGATTTGGCAGGAAACGCCAAGGCTATGGGCGAATATTTTACGGGTCTTTTAAAGAACCTCCCCGACGTTAAAGAAGTCAGGGGCCAGGGGCTTTTTATAGGAGTTGAATTTAAAAGTGTAAACGGCGTTGAGGTTAAGCACAACTGTCTTGACAGAAGACTTTTGATAACCGCCATAGGCTCAAATATCATAAGAATGATTCCTCCTCTCACAATAACAAAGGAGGACTGTGACAAGGCCTATGCCATAATCGAAGAGTCGGTTAAGGCGGCTATGAAGTAAAGGGGGTTTTGAGAATATGAAGCATATTGTTATTACCGTAGGCTGTGAATACGGAAGCGGCGGCCCCGAAATAGGAAAAGCCCTTGCGGAAAGCTTCGGCATAGAGTATTATGACAGAGACTTGGTTGACAAGGTTGTTGAAAAATTGGGAATTGAACGCAGCCTTGTTGAAAAAGCCGACACGGGTGCAAGCGTAAAACACAGCTTTGACACCAAATTCGGCCCAAAATATGCAAACCTGACAAACGTGGTTATTTCAAACCAGTTTGACGTTATCGAGGGTCTTGCGGAAAAGTCCTCCTGCGTTATAATCGGACGCTGTTCCGACTATATCTTAAAGGACAGAAACGACTGTCTTAACATTTTCATATATGCCCCCTTTGAAGAGAGGGTAAAGACAATTATGGAACAGCAGAACGTCTCCAAAAAAAACGGCGGAGGATGAGGTTAAATATTATGACGAGCTTCACCATTCAAGGTATAAATATATGACGGGCACCTACCGGGGCGACAGACACAACCGCCATATTATGATAGATTCAAGCCTTTTAGGCTGGGACAAGACAGTTAAATATTTAACTCATTTAATAGAACTGAGATTTGAGGACTGATAACAAAGACGTTACGGGGAAATGAAAAGCTTCCCCCGGCGTCTTTTTTTCTATCTATGAAAGGAGAAATGATATGAGCGGCAAAAAGAAATCGGAATTTAACAAAGTTTTCAGCATGTGGGATATATTGGTAATAGCTTTCGGCGCAATGATAGGCTGGGGCTGGGTTGTTTCGTCGGGCGACTGGATAAGCTCCGGCGGCGTTTTCGGTGCTGTTTTGGGCTTCTGTATAGGCGGCATTATGGTTTTCTTTGTAGGCCTTACCTACGCCGAGCTTACGGCGGCTATGCCCCAGTGCGGCGGCGAACACGTTTTCAGCTATAAGGCAATGGGTTCGACAGGCTCTTTTATATGTACATGGGCAATTATTTTGGGCTATGTCAGCGTTGTGTGCTTTGAGGCCTGTGCCCTGCCCACAATCATCACCTACATCTACCCCGGATTTTTAAAGGGCTATATGTACACAGTGGCAGGCTTTGACATCTATGCTTCATGGGTTGCCGTTGCGATTTTGGTAGCCCTGTTTATCACCTACATAAACATAAAAGGTGCAAAAACGGCAGCGAGGCTTCAGACAATTTTGACAGTCATTATCGGTGCAGTAGGTATTCTTCTTGTGGCTGCTTCGGCGGTTACGGGCGATGTGTCAAATCTTCAGGGTCAGGCTTTCGCAGGAAGCAGCGGCGGAGAGATTTTCGCTTCAATCATAAAGGTCGCCCTTGTTACGCCTTTCTTTTTCATAGGCTTTGACGTTATCCCCCAGGCTGCAGAAGAAATCAACGTACCCCTTAAAAAGATAGGCAATATATTAATTCTTTCAATCGTTCTTGCGGTTGTTTTCTACGGTCTTGTTATTATCGCCGTGGGATATTGCATGAACTCGGCGGATATTGCAGAGTCATACGCAGGCTCCGGTCTTGTTACCGCCGACGCTATGGCAAAAGCTTTCAACAGTCAGCTTATGAGCAAGGTTCTGATTATAGGAGGTATGTGCGGTATTGTTACAAGCTGGAACTCCTTCCTCATAGGCGGCAGCCGTGCAATGTATTCAATGGCGGAATCCTATATGATACCCCGGCCTTTCGTTAAGCTCCACAAAAAGAATAAAACACCCGTAAACGCCCTCTATCTTATAGGTCTGCTTTCCGTTCTCGCCCCTTTCGCAGGCAGAAAAATGCTTGTTTGGATAGTAGATGCAGGCAACTTCGGCTGCTGTATGGCTTACTGTATGGTTTCTCTTTCTTTCCTTATTTTGAGAAAGAAACAGCCTGAAATGGAGCGTCCTTACAAGGTTAAACACTATAAATTCGTAGGTGTTATGGCGGTAATTATGTCGGGACTTATGGTGGTTATGTACTGCATTCCCGGCTCCGGGGCCGCTCTTGTATGGCAGGAATGGGCTATGGCCGGGGGCTGGTGTATTCTCGGCGTATTCTTTGCGGTTTACTGCAAGCTTAAATATAAAGACGATTTCGGCTCGCACATCGATGTTGCGGTTGAAGAGCTTGAAACAGAGGAAAGCGGCATTTCCGCAGACGAGGCAATGGGCATAATCAAGGCAAGAGAAGCCGTTGATTACGACGCACCCTCCGAGCTTGGATTCGGCTATTACCTCCCCGTAAATATTGTTTTCGGCAGGGGAAAATCGGCGGAAGCAGGCAGGCTTTCAAAGTCCTTCGGCAAAAAAGCCCTTATTGTCACAGGAGGCAAAAGCGCCAAAAAATCGGGACTTTATGACAGGGTTAAAGCCGCTCTCGAAGCGGAGGGCATTAAAACAGCCCTCTTTGACAAGGTTAAACAGAACCCTCTTACAACCACGGCGGAAGAGGGCGCAGCCTTTGCAAAGGCGGAAAGCTGCGACTTTGTTGTGGCAATAGGCGGCGGCAGCATTATGGACTGCGCTAAGTGCATAGCATTTATTGTTAAAAACGAAGGCGACATAAGCGACTATATATTCGGCAAAAAACACAGCGATAAGGCTCTGCCTATTGTGGTTATTCCCACTACATGCGGAACGGGCTCCGAGGGAAACGGCTTTGCCGTTCTCACAAACCCGGAAAACGGCGACAAAAAGTCCCTCCGCTGCAATGCAATCGTGCCTAAGCTCTCTATAGTCGACCCCGAAAATATGATGACTATGCCGAAAGGCGTGCTTGCTTCCGTTGGCTTTGACGCTCTCTGTCACTGTGTGGAGGCCTACACCTCAAAAATTGCCCAGCCCTTTACAGACGCTCTCAGCTTATATGCAATAGAGCTTATATCAAAAAAATCTCGTAAATGTATACAATAACTATAACGACAAGGAGGGCTGGGACAAGATAACCCTTGCCTCAACAATCGGCGGTATGGTAATAAATACCGTAGGGGTAACCCTTGCCCACAGTATGGAACACCCGGCAAGCGGCCTGAAAGACATAGTTCACGGCAAAGGTCTTGCGGCTCTTACTCCAACGGTTGTGGAAGCATCCTATAAGGGTGAACGCTTCAAATTCGCCAAAATAAGCCGCGCTTTGGGCGGCCTCACCGCAGAGGACTGTGCAGACAGAATAAGAGCTCTTCTGAAAGCTCTTGACTTAACCTGCACACTCAAGGATTTGGGAATAGAAGAAACCGATATAGAATGGATGGCTAAAAACTGCACAAAGGTTTCCGCTGCAGGCATAGCCAACAACCCCGTGGTTTTCACCGAAGCCCAAATTGCAGAACTCTACAAAAAAGCACTTTAAAAAAATCAAATTAAATAATTAAATATAATAGGTCTGTCGTTTTAGGCAGACCTATTATATCGCAGACAAAGCAGGGTAATGAGAAAAATTATCCTGCTTTGTAAATTATATTATAATACAAATTTGTGAAAAAGTCGGTACCGTTAAAATGCAGGACAAACGCACGAAAAGTTATATATTACATATTTTATATAAGCCAAATTTTTTTAAAGGTTCATAATGGTTTCAAGATGTTTTTCTGCATTCATACATATGTTATACCTCTTTTTTGCTTCAGAAGTTTTGCTTACTGTAAAACAAAAGTTTGGGATATGAATGTTCGGCAGAATTTAAATATTATGCGAAAAATAGCATTAAACTTGGCAAGGGAATACAAAAACCGTTTTGAGCCTAAAAAGGCAATAAGCGGTATTTTGAAGTGTAATTCACATATTTTACCTAAAAATAGGGGTATTATTTATTTTAAAGATGTGATATAATATAAGGAATAGGAAGTATGGTCGGAAAGAAACCCGTAAACACAGATATAAATGCAGATAAAAACAGGGCTTCGGAGATATTTTAATATGAAAGGAAGATGAGAAATGAGAATTTTAAAAAGAATCGGGGCATTTGCACTGATAATTGCGGTTTTGATGCAGAGTTTTTCCGTATTAAGCTACGGGGAGGATGAAATGAGGGGAATATGGGTTTCAACGGTTTTAAATCTTGACTACCCCACAATGCCCACCACAAGCGCCGATACGCTTAAGGCTCAGGCCGACGAGGTTATAGCGGGCTGTGTCGGAATGGGCATAAACAACATATTTTTACAGGTTAGACCGAGCTCCGACGCTATTTACAACTCAAGCGTTTACCCCTGGAGCAGCTATCTGACGGGAACACAGGGAACGGCTCCCGAAAACGGCTTCGACCCTCTCGAATATTGGGTTTCCGCCTGCCACGCAAAGGGCATAAAACTCCACGCATGGATTAACCCCTACAGAGTTACCGTAAACAACGATGAGGTTGATACGGAATACAACTCCCTTTCGGAGAATAACCCTGCAAAGCTCTACCCCGACTATGTCATAAAATACAGCAACAATCAGTATTGTTTCGACCCGGGGCTTCCTGAGGTTCGGGCTCTGCTTGTAGAGGGTGCCCTTGAAATAGTAAACAACTATGACATAGACGGAATACATATGGACGACTACTTCTACCCGGGAACGGGCTTCGGCGACAGTGTTACCTTCGCCAAATACGGCTCCGGCTTTACCTCAATAGACTCGTGGAGAAGAAACAATGTTGACCTTCTTATAAAGGAGCTTGACAGCAAGCTCCACGAAGCCGACCCCGACATAGAATTTGGGGTTTCCCCCTCGGGAATCTGGGCAAATAAGACCACTATAGCCGAAGGCTCCGACACGAGCGGAAACGAATCCTACACAAGCCTCTACGCCGACACGAGAAAGTGGGCCCAGAATGAATGGATTGACTACATAGCTCCCCAAATCTACTGGAACATAGGCTACACAATAGCCGATTATCAGGTTTTGGCAAACTGGTGGGCGGAGCAGCTTGAGGGTGTTTCCACAAAATTGTACATAGGTATGGCTACCTACCGCTCCAACGGCGCAGCGGAAACAAGCGTCTGGTACGGTACGGACGAAATTTCCCGACAGCTCAGCCTTAATCGGTCTATCTCAAAAATAACGGGAGAAATTCACTTCCGCTACGGCCTTGTAAAGGGAAACGGCCAGATGGCAAACTTCCTGACATCCTACTACGGCAGCACATCCTCCGAGGTGACAGCGGCTCCCGCACAGAACACCGAGACCGCAGCGGAAGCGGCAGCAGAAGCCGTAACGGAAGCGGCGGCGGAAACCATGGCGGCAGCCCCTGTAACGTCAGCAAGCTTTACGGATATGACGGATTATTACAACTGGGCAAAAGAGGCCGTAAACACTCTCGTTTCACAGGGCATAGTCAGCGGCGTGGGCAGCAACAAATTTGCCCCGGCGGACAACGTAAGACGGGCGGACTTCCTGCTTATGCTTATAAAGGTTTTAGACCTTGACGCAGAGTATACGGAAAACTTTTCCGATGTTTCCGCCGATAAATATTACGCAGATGCCACAGGCATAGGAAAGGCCTTAGGCATAGTCAGCGGAACGGGAAACAATCTTTTCAGACCCGAGGACTATATCACAAGACAGGATATGATGGTTATGGCGGAGAAAGCTCTTTCTCTTAAGGCAAACCTTGCGGACGCAAGCCTGAGCCTTGTGGAGTCTTACCCTGATTCAGACCAAATGGACGATTACGCAAAACAGAGTGCCGCAAACCTTATACTCATAAATATAGTAAGCGGAAGCAAGGGTTATTTGAACCCAAAAAAGAATACCACCAGAGCGGAATCGGCTATAGTTATATACAATATTTACAAACTGTTTAACGTTTAAAGGAGGGCATATGATTTACATTGCCGCCGCTATGGCGCCTGAGGCCAAGCCCTTTACAGAGGGGCTTGAGCTTAAGGCCGACAAGACCTTTAACAAAATAAGAGTTTACAAAAACGAAAACGTGACCCTTGTCATAACGGGAACGGGAATTTTAAGAGCCGCCGCCTCAATAAGCTTTGTTTTGGGGCGGCTTACCCCCAAAATCGGGGACATATTTTTAAATATAGGAGTTTGCGGAGGAAGAAATTCGGGTGTATTTATATGCCGAAAGGTTTCCTGTTACGGTTTAAAGGGGGATTTTTATCCCGATATGGTATATAATTCCGGCTTTAAAGAGGCGGAGCTTATAACCTATTTTAAGCCCCAAAAGAATATTCCCGAAAGTACCCTTGCGGACACAGAGGGGGCGGCGTTAGCTTCTGCCGTGAGGGCATATTTCTCCCCCGACAGATGCTTTTTTATAAAGATAGTTTCCGATAAGGGCGATTTTTCCGCTGTAACTCCCAAGACTGTTGCCGCCCTTGTTTCGGAGTGTTTTCACCCCGTTATGGAATTTTTGGGCAGTATTCCTCAAGATGAAAAGCCCCCTTATCTTACCGCCGAAGAGCTTAAGGAAGCGGAAAAATTTAATTTCACGGTGTCTCAAAGCATAATGCTTAAAAATCTTCTGACACATTACAGGCTTAAAGGCGGAAACCCTTTAGGCCTTTTGAAGAGCTTTGAGGCCGTAAAAACAAAAGCCGAGGGGAGGACTGTTCTTGAAAGAATCAGAGAATATGTTTTGCAATAGTATATATTACAAGCCCTTTTCCCATATTTATACAGAAGAACAGGTTATGGAAAGCAAAGCCGTATCCTCTGTAATTTCACACTTTAAAAGGGCTGAAATAATAAAGATAAAAAATTACAGAGATGTCTTTAACCGCCCGAACCAGAGCTTTTCCGCCCAGAAAAAGACACCCGCCCTTATTTTGGCAAAAAAAGAGGGGGAGCTTGTCTACAAGGGCGCCCCTTTCTGTCAAAGCTTCGGCAGTGAGGACTTTTACTATACTTCTTTCGTTTTAAACTGCATATACGACTGCGAATACTGTTATCTTCGGGGTATGTACGCCTCGGGAAATGTGGTTGTGTTTGTAAATTACGAGGACTTTTTTTCAGAGGTTAGGAAAATTTCCGAAAATAAAAATATTTTCCTCTGTATATCCTACGACACAGACCTTTTGGTTCTTGAGGGAATTTTAGGCTTTTGCCGCAGGTGGTATGACTTTGCGGCGGAAAACAAAAACGTAAATATAGAGCTTAGAACAAAGTGCGGAAATATTGATTTTTTAAGGAGGCTTAAGCCTCTTGACAACTTTATAATCGCTTTTACCCTTTCCCCCGAGGAGGTGATAAAGCTTTACGAACACAAAACGGCCTCTCTTGAAAAAAGGCTTGAAGCCGCAAGGGAGACAGCGGAAACGGGCTTTCCTCTAAGGCTGTCTTTTGACCCCCTGCTTAAGATTCCGAATTTCGAACAGGTCTACGGCAGGCTTATTAAAAAATGCTTTGAGACCCTTGAGGGAAAGAAAATAAGAGATATAGGCGTGGGAAGCTTTAGAATAAGCCCCGATTATATTAAAGCTATGAGAAAAAGCTATCCCAATTCAATAATCGCCGCCTACCCCTATGAAAACACAGAGGGAGCCTGCTCCTACAGCAGGGAGGACAACCGCCGTATGCTTGAGTTTATGACCGACTGTATAAAAAAATACTGCGGTATGGAAAAAATATATTTATGGAACACTTGATTTAAGTGTGAAAAAATGTTAATATTATATTATTATTATTTATTTCAGACAGAAAACTTTCCGGAGGGTATTTGGTATTATGGACTATAACAGTTATCCACTGTATGACTATTTTAATTTTGACGCTGTATTTTCGGACGAAACCCCCGATTATTTGGATATAAAAAGTGCTTCGGGCATAGGCTATATTCTTACGGCGGGCTTAAGACTTTGGCAGGACAACAACGACGGCTGTTATGTTGTGGCCGGCGACAAGGAATATTATATGCGGAAGAAAGCAACCGAAAATAACTTTGACTATTATACGGTGAAATTTTTCATAAGAAGAATAACAAATTATCACTTTAAAATAAAGTATAAGGACAAAACCTACTGCTATAATAAAAAAGGCCTGGATATAAGTCATAATGCCGATTTTGACTTTACGGCCGTTCCTGATTTTGAAACTCCTGACTGGGCCAAGGGTGCCGTTATGTATCAAATCTTCCCCGACCGCTTCTGCAACGGCGATGACGGGAACGATGTTGTTACAAACGAGTATGTCTATATGGGAAGAACCGCCGCAAAGGTTGAGGACTGGAACGCCCCTGTCACCTCCGACGATATATGCAAATTTTACGGAGGGGACTTAGCCGGTGTCATCAAAAAAATGGACTACCTTAAGGACTTAGGCGTAGACGCCATATATTTTACTCCCCTTTTCGTTTCCCCAAGCTCCCACAAATATGATATTCAGGACTATGACTATATAGACCCCCATTTCGGAGTTATAGTTGAGGACGGAGGCAAGCCCCTTTCAAAGGAATTTTTAAACAACAAATTCGCAACAATGTATATAAAGAGAACCACGGATAAGAAAAATCTGGAAGCGAGCAATCTTCTTATGATTTCTCTTATTAAAATCGCCCATTCAAAGGGCATAAAGATAATTCTTGACGGCGTTTTCAACCACTGCGGAGCCTTTAACAAATGGATGGACAGAGAGGGCTTCTACAGCAGGAACGGCTGCCCCGACGGAGCTTATATTTCCGAAAAAAGCAAATATCACGACTATTTTAAGTGGTTTGACTCAAACTGGCCGGGAAACGACTGCTACGACAGCTGGTGGGGTCATGACAACCACCCCAAGCTTAACTATGAAGGCTCAAAGGAGCTTCACGACTATATCATAAATATAGGGGTAAAGTGGGTGTCTCCCCCCTATAATGCCGACGGCTGGCGTCTTGACGTAGCGGCGGACTTAGGAAGCACCCCCACCTATAACCACAAATTTTGGCAGGATTTCAGAGCGGCGGTTAAAAAGGCCAACCCCGACGCCATAATTTTGGCGGAAAACTACGGCGATTCAAGGCCATGGCTTTCAGGCGGCGAGTGGGACACTGTTATGAACTACGATGCTTTTATGGAGCCTGTAACCTGGTTTTTAACGGGTATGGAAAAGCACAGCGACGAAAAAATAGACCGCCTCTATAACAACTCAATGAGCTTTGAGGGTTCTATGCGTTTTCACGGGGCAAAAATGAGCTGGCAGTCTCTTTCTACGGCTATGAACGAGCTTTCAAACCACGACCACAGCCGTTTCTTAACAAGAACAAACCGCAGAGTGGGCAGGCTTCACTCGGCCGGCAGGGAGGCCGCCGACACAGGCACAAACAAGGGCATTATGAAAGAAGCCATAACCTTGCAGATGACCTTTCCCGGCGCCCCTACAATTTACTACGGCGACGAAGCAGGCCTAACCGGCTGGACAGACCCGGATAACCGCCGCCCCTACCCCTGGGGCAGGGAGGATATGGATATTTTGAACTTCTATAAAAAGATGATTAAAATCCATAAGAAATATGAGTGCTTTAAAATAGGCTCCATAGACTACCTCTATATGCAGTACGGCATAATAGTTTACGGCCGTTTCAACAGGGAGGAAAGCGCCGTTGTATATCTCAACAACAACGACCACGAAATGGAAATTTCCATACCCGTTTGGAGGATAAACGCCAAAAAGGGCGATGTCTATAAACAGCTTATTGTTTCCGAAACAAAGTCTTTTTCCGAACCCGAAAAGGAATATAAGGTTGTAAACGGCTTTATAAAGGTTTCCCTCCCCAAATTTTCTTCCTCGGTTTATGTCAAAAAATAACGAATAGATATAAAATATATTCCTCCCCTCAGTCTGCGGGGAGGTTTTTTTGCGTAAAAACCGCATTATAACCGATTATTCCGAATATGTAATAATATTATTTTATATATTTTACATACTTTACATTATACGAACCCTACGCCGATACCAATTATACACAATTTTTTAAAAAAGTTAATATTTATTGTTGTAATTAACTAAAACTTATGTTAAAATAGATTCAAGGGTAACTATTTAAATACTATAACGAGGTGATATTAATGCAAAAAAAAGAAATGTTGGCTATGCTCTTGGCCGGCGGACAGGGCAGTCGTCTTGGTGTTCTTACTACCGATAAGGCCAAACCGGGCGTTGCTTTCGGCGGTAAATACCGTATTATCGACTTTCCCTTAAGTAACTGTATTAATTCAGGCGTAGACACGGTAGGCGTACTCACGCAGTATCAGCCCCTGACCCTGAATCAGCATATCGGTATCGGTACCCCCTGGGATCTTGACGGTTTAAGCGGCGGCGTTACTATCCTTGCGCCTCACCAGAAAACCGGCGAATCAGGCGACTGGTATTCGGGAACAGCTAACGCTATTTATCAGAATATAAGCTATATAGACCACTATAACCCCAAATATGTTCTTATTCTTTCAGGCGACCATATCTATAAGATGGACTATTCCGCAATGCTTTCTTTCCACAAAAAGAACAACTGCGACGTTACAATAGCCGTTATGGAGGTTCCCTGGGACGAAGCAAGCCGTTTCGGTATTATGAACGCAGACGAAAACGACAAGATTTACGAGTTCGAGGAAAAGCCCGCAAATCCTAAGAGCAACCTTGCTTCAATGGGTATTTATATCTTTACATGGTCAAAGCTTCGGGAAGCTCTTGTTGCCGACAATAAGATTCACTCAGACTCAGACTTCGGTATGCACATTCTTCCCGCTTTCTTAAACAGCGGTCAGACTCTCTATGCTTGGAGATTTAAAGACTACTGGAAAGACGTTGGAACAATCGACTCCTACTGGAGAGCAAATATGGAGCTTATCGACACGGTTCCCGAGTTTAATCTCTATGAAAAATTCTGGAGAATCTACACAAAGAACGACCATCAGCCCCCTCAGTTTACGTCTTTATCGGGCGATGTTTCCCGTTCTCTTATTTCAGAGGGCTGTCAGATTTACGGCACGGTTAAAAACTCTGTTATCTCCAAAGACGTAACAATCGAAGAAGGAGCAGAGGTTTACGACTCTATTATTATGGAAAACTGCAAGATTAAAGCAGGCTCAAAGATTTATAAGAGCATAATCGACCAAAATTCCGTAATTGACAAGAATGTAACTATGGGCGTAGGCGATGACATTGCAAACGAGGATAAGCCGAATATCTACAATACCGGCATTACCGTCGTAGGAAATGACTCATACATACCCGAGGGCATTAAAATCGGCAAAAACTGCGTTGTATACGGAGTTACAAAAGCCGAAGACTATGCAGGGGGCGAGCTTCCCGGCGGCAAATCCTGTATTTTAAAGGAGGAGGAATTATAATGAAGGCTATAGGTATTATTCTTGCCGGAGGTAATTCCGACAGATTGGGCGATTTATGCAAGGAAAGAGCTATTGCGGCGGTTCCCGTTGGAGGAAGCTACAGAGCTATCGACTTTTCCTTATCAAATATGACAAACTCAGGCATCAATAAGGTTGCCGTTATTACTCAGTACAACCTTCGTTCCTTACAGGATCATCTCTCGGCCTCCAAATGGTGGGACTTCGGCTCAAAGAAAGGCGGCTTGTTCATATTCTCCCCCTTTATAGGCCCCAACGATGACAACTGGTACAGAGGTACGGCTGATTCAATCTATCAGAACATAAGCTTCTTAAAGAAGTCAAACGAGCCCTATGTTGTAATAGCTTCGGGCGATGCTGTTTACAAGATGGACTTTAACGACATAGTAAACTATCACGAAGCCAAAGGCGCAGACATCACCATCGCCTATAAGGATCTTGCCGGAACAAGCAAGAAACCCGAATTATACGGCATAATCGGTATGGACGCCGACGGCAGAATCGTTGATTTTGAAGAAAAGCCCGAAAAACCCAAGGGAACAACAGCTTCTATGGGTATTTACGTAATCAAGAGGGATCTCCTTATAGATCTTCTTGAAAAGAAAATTGCCGAGGGTAAATATAACCTTGTTAAAGACATAATTAAGCCCGGCAGACATACCCTCAAGGTTTACGGCTTCGAATATAAGCCCTACTGGGTAACTCTCAACACCACAAAGGCTTATTATGACGCAAATATGAAGTTCTTAAACGCAGACACGAGAGACCTTCTCCTTTCCGAACCCTACATCTATACAAAGCCCAAGGACGATCCTCCGGTTAAGTATAACGTGACCGCAAAGGTTAAAAACTCCCTTATCTCAGGCGGAACAATCATCGACGGAACAATCGAAGACTCAGTTGTTTTCCGCAAGGTTTACGTTTCCGAAAATTCATCTGTTAAAAACTCGATTATACTTGAATCAACCCACATCGGCAAGAACTGCACAATTCAGTATGCAATTCTTGACAAGGAAGTAGTAATTTCCGACAGAAAGAGCATAATCGGAACCCCCGATGCTCCCGCCGTAGTAGCAAAGGGCACCGTAATCTAAGGCTCTGCCAAAAAACAAACAAAATTTCCAAAAGATAAATTTATAAGAGGAACAATCCGGCCGCTCCGAAAGAGCGTTAAGGGCTGTTCCTCTTAGTTTTGCAAAAAAATACAGTATGAAATATACAAAAGAACTGTTGTAATAGTTGACATTACAACAAAACGGTGATAAAATCAGGCTTGTAAGGTATGATGTAAATGAAAATATAAAATCGGGAGGAATAATAAAATGCAAATATCCGGCAGGTTTACAACAGCCCTTCATATGCTTGTCTGTATGGAAGTTTTTAAAGACGAATATAAAATAACAAGCGGCTTTTTGGCTTCAAGCATAAACGCAAACCCTGTTATTATAAGGAAGATATTATCACAGCTTAAGGAAAACGAAATAATAGACGTAAAAAGAGGCCCCGGCGGAGCGGTGATTTCAAGACCCCTTTCGGAAATAACATTTTTAGACGTTTACAGAGCGGTTGAGTGTATAGAGGACAACACTCTTTTCCGCTTCCACGAAAACCCAAACCCTAACTGCCCCGTAGGTAAAAACATACACAACATTTTGGACGATAAGCTTCTGAGAGTTCAGCAGGCTATGGAAAATGAGCTTAAAGCAATAACACTTGCGGACGTAATCGGAGACTTTGAAGCCTGTATGTCCGAATAATTTATATATTCTTTAAAATATCGGCAAATAAGGGCTTTTATTTTCCGTAGATTTGGTGTATAATTAAAATGGTTTATTATGAAATTGCTGCCGAAGCGAGGTTGTAGTATGCAGACGGTTAAGGAAATCGAAGAAATAATAAAAAACATATCGGTTGAAAATATTCCCGAAGCTGTTAAAAAATTTGAAGCGGACGAAAGAGGCTCTGTAAAAAGACTTGTTGCGGCGGCTTTAAAAAGGTATTATAAATATACAGAAGAAACAGAGCGGCTTAGGGGGCTGTGGGTTTATGAAAACGAACTTTATACCGAGGGAAAGGAGCTTGTCTGCGGCGTAGACGAGGTGGGCCGGGGGCCTTTGGCCGGGCCTGTTGTTACGGCGGCGGTTATTTTAAAGAAAGACTGTTTTATCCCCGGAATAAACGATTCAAAGAAGCTGTCAGAGAAAAAACGGGAGGAGCTTTACAGCATTATAATGGAAGAAGCCCTTTCTGTCAGTATAGCTATGGAAAGCCACACCGTTATAGACCATATAAATATTTTACAGGCAACTCTTAAGGCTATGAAAAAGGCGGTTTCAGGGCTTGAAGTAAGACCCGATTTTATTCTCGTTGACGCCGTAACGATTCCCGATATAGACATTCCCCAAAAGGGCATTATAAAGGGAGATTCCCAAAGCATATCCATAGCTGCCGCAAGCATAATCGCAAAGGTTACAAGAGACAGGCTTATGGTTAAAGAGGCCGAAAGCTATCCCGGCTACGGCTTTGAAAAAAACAAAGGATACGGTACTGCGGAACATATAAAGGCAATAAAGGAATTGGGGCTCTGCCCTATTCACAGACGCAGCTTTACAAAGGGGTTTTTATAATGTACACAGGGAAACAGTCGGGGAATATAGGCGAGGAAGCCGCGAGCCGCTATTTAAAGCTTAGGGGCTATGAAATTTTGGAGAGAAACTACAGCCGAAGAGGCGGCGAAATAGATATAATAGCCCAAAAGGACGGCGTTTTGGTTTTTATTGAGGTCAAAACAAGGTTTACGGATATGCAGGGTCGTGGTTTTTTGGCCGTAACAAAGGCCAAGCAGAGAAGAATTTACAATACGGCCAAATGTTATCTTGCGGATAGAGACTTAGACTGGGAAAGGTTAATGAGATTTGACGTTATAGACATATATGAGGGTGAAATAACTCACCATGAAGGGGCGTTTACCGTAAGCGGACTGTAGAGGCAGGGTGAATATATGAAAAAAATTGAGAAAAACGGTCTTGAATATTTTGTTTTTGAAAACCTTGAAGCAACGGGGCTTGTAAACCACTGCTTTTCAACGAGAATAGGCGGTGTTTCCGAGGAGGAGCTAAGTTCCCTTAATCTCCGTTTTAAATATGACAAAAGAGAGAATGTTGTCGAGAATTACAGGCGGCTCTGCTCCGCAATAGGTTCGGACTACAGAAATACTGTTTTTTCACACCAAACCCACAAGGACGAACTTTACGATGTAAAGCCATCAGACAGGGGCAAAGGTCTTATAAGGGAAAGAGAAATTCACGATAAGGACGGACTTGTTACCGATGTTCCCGAAATAGTTTTAGTCACTTTCCACGCAGACTGTACTCCCCTTTATTTTCTTGACCCGATAAAAAAGGTTATAGCCCTGAGCCACTCAGGCTGGAGGGGGACGGCTATGGCTATAGGGGCTGAGACGGTTTATAAAATGGAAAAGGATTACGGCTGTGAAAGAAAGAACATTCTCTGCGGAATAGGGCCTTGTATAGGGAGCTGCTGTTATCAGGTTGACGATGCCGTAAGAGATGTTTTCAGAGAAAAGTTTGATTTTTGGAAAGAGTTTTTTAAGCCCGATAAGGAAGAGGGAAAATATCTTTTCGACCTTGAGGGCATAAATAAAAGAATTTTGAAAGAAGCAGGCATAAGAAGCGAAAATATAGAAACCGCAGAGCTTTGCACAAAGTGTAACAGCAATCTGTTTTACTCCCACAGAGTTATGGGAGACAAACGGGGCAGTATGGCGGCTCTTATGGAATTACGGAGGTAAAAAAATGGCGAAGCCGATAGTAGCTATTGTGGGCAGACCCAACGTAGGCAAGTCCACGCTGTTTAACAGAATAGCCGGAGAGAGAATCTCTATAGTGGAGGACACACCCGGTGTTACAAGAGACAGAATTTATGCCGAGGGAGAATGGCTTAAATATAAATTTACAATGATAGACACAGGCGGTCTGGAGCCTGAAAGCGATGACTTTATGCTTAAGAGAATGTATGAACAGGCACAAATTGCCATAGATTTGGCGGACGTAATCGTTTTCGTTACGGACGTAAGAACGGGAGTAACGGACGCAGACTTTCAGGTGGCGAACATACTGAGAAAGGCCAAAAAGCCCGTTGTTCTTGCTGTAAACAAGGTTGACGACCTAAGGAAATTCAGTATGGACGTCTATGAGTTTTATGAGCTTGGCTTAGGTGATCCTTTCGGAATTTCCGCAAGTCAGCCCATGGGTTTGGGCGACCTTTTGGACGAGGTGGTTTCCCACTTTAAGGGCGACGGTGAATATGAAGAGGAGGACGTTATAAAGGTAGCCGTTGTAGGCAAGCCCAACGCAGGTAAGTCCTCTCTTATAAATAAGATTTTAGGCGAGGAAAGGGTTATCGTCAGCGACATAGCAGGCACCACCCGTGACGCCATAGACACTTCTTATGAAAAGGACGGCAGAAAATACGTCTTTATAGACACGGCCGGAATAAGAAGAAAAAGCAAGATTAAGGAAAATATAGAACGCTACAGCATTATCAGGGCGGTGGCCGCTGTTGAAAGATGCGATGTGTGTATAATTTTGATAGACGCAAATGAGGGCGTAACAGATCAGGACACCAAAATCGCTGGCATTGCCCACGAGGCCGGAAAGGGCTGTATAATCGCCGTAAACAAGTGGGATTCTATCGAAAAGGACGGAAAGACCATAAACAAATTTACAAAGGACATAGACTTTGAGCTTAAATATATGCTCTATGCCCCTAAAATTTTCATTTCCGCCCTGACGGGTCAGAGGGTTCATAAGCTTTTCGGTCTTATAAACGATGTTTATGACAGCAATTCAAAGAGGATACAGACGGGAATATTAAACGACGTACTGACAGAGGCTTTGGCTATGAACCAGCCCCCGGCGGAAAAGGGCAGACAGCTTAAAATCTACTATATGACACAGGTATCGGTTAAGCCCCCTACCTTTGTCATATTCGTAAACAATACTGAGCTTCTTCACTTCTCCTACAAACGTTACATTGAGAATCAACTGAGGGATGCTTTCGGCTTCACAGGCACCCCCATACACTTTATAGCGAGAAACAGAAACGAAAGGGATTAATGTTAATATGGAAAAAATAATTTGTTTGGCTTTGGGCTACGTAATAGGGCTTTTTCAAACCGCCTATATTTTCGGACGGGTTTTCGGGCACATAGACATAAGGGAACAGGGCAGCGGAAACGCAGGCACTACAAATGCCTTTAGGGTTATGGGCAAAAAAGCCGGAGTTCTGGTTTTTATAGGGGATTTTCTTAAGCTTGTAATTGCCTTTTTTTTAGCAAGGCTTATATTCGGCGAGGGAGCCTATTCAATGTACGGGGCGGTAGGCTGTATTTTGGGACACATCTTCCCCTTTTATATGGGCTTCAAGGGCGGAAAGGGCATAGCCTGCTCCTTGGCTCTTATGCTCTGTATAAATCCCCTGCTGGTTCTTGTTACATACATTATAGGCTTTGTTGTCTTTAAAATATGGCACTATGTTTCCCTTGCCTCTCTTACAATGGTCGCCGTTTATCTTCTGCTTATGATTTTTGCGGGAAATTACGGCCGAGAGCATATTTTCCTTATGCTTACAGCCGTTCTTCTTGCCTTTTATAAGCACAGGGAAAATATTATAAGACTTATTAACGGCGAGGAAAACAAGTTTTCGGTTAAGAAAGGGTGAGGATAATGAAGAAAATAACCGTTATAGGCTCAGGAAGCTGGGGTACTGCTTTGGCCTGTACTCTATCCGAAAACGGACGCCGGGTTACGCTTTGGTCATTTCTTGAAAGAGAAGCGGAGAATTTAAGGCGTGACGGCGAAAACAAGGAATTTCTTCCGGGGGTTAAAATTCCCGAAAACATAAAAATAACCACTGATTTAAGCTGTACCAAGGGAGCGGATATGGTGGTTTTTGCGGTTCCATCAAAATTCGTAAGGGACAACGCAAGAAAATTTTCTCCCAACATAGACGGGGGAACAATCGTTGTAAACGTGGCGAAAGGTCTTGAGGAAAGCTCTCTTAAAAGACTTTCGGAGGTGATTAAGGAGGAAATCCCCCAGTGCAGAATTGCCGTCCTTTCGGGACCCAGTCACGCCGAGGAGGTAGGCAGGGGAATACCCACAGCCTGCGCCGCCGTTTCCGAGGACATAGAAACGGCAAGAATTGTTCAGGACACATTCATAAACCGAAAATTCAGAATTTACGTAAACACGGATATTATAGGGGTTGAAATCGGGGCGGCCCTCAAAAACCTTATAGCCCTTGCGGCAGGGGTCTGCGACGGCATAGGCTTCGGCGACAACACAAAGGCGGCTCTTATGACAAGAGGCTTAGCGGAAATAACGAGATTAGGCGTTAAAATGGGAGCGGACAGAGAAACTTTCTACGGCTTAACAGGTGTAGGAGATCTTATAGTAACCTGTACAAGTATGCACTCAAGAAACAGACGTGCGGGCATTTTAATAGGCCGGGGCAAAACCCTTAAGGAAACCTTAGATGAAGTTCATATGGTTGTTGAGGGTGTAAACACAGCGGAAGCGGCCTATAAGCTTGCCGAAAAATATAATGTTGAAATGCCCATAACAACGGAGATTCACAAAGTATTGTATGAGGGCGAAGACCCCAAACAGGCGGTTATAACCCTTATGACAAGGGATAAAACCCACGAATCCGACAACCACAGATGAGAGGAGAAAAATTATGTTTGAAAACTGTAAAGGCAAATGGACAAGTGATTTGGGAAACGGAAGCTACAAGAATCCCATACTGTTTGCCGACTATTCCGACCCGGACGCCATAAGAGTAGGAGAGGACTTCTTTATGACAGCCTCTTCCTTTACCTATTTTCCGGGGCTTCCAATACTTCATTCAAAAGACCTTGTAAACTGGAGGCTTGTAAGCTATGCCGCCGAAAGGCTCCCCTTTAAAAGCTATGACCTGCCTCAGCACGGCAAGGGTGTCTGGGCGCCGTCAATTCGTTATCACGACGGCACCTTCTTTATAACCTTTGCCGCCCCCGATGAGGGACTTTTTGTAGTCAAAACAAAAGACTCTTTCGGAAAGTGGGATGATGTTATACTTCAAAAGGAAGCCAAAGGCTGGATAGACCCCTGTCCTTTCTGGGACGACGACGGTCAGGCTTACATTGTAAGAGGCGTGGCAAGAAGCCGAAGCGGCCTTAAAAGTCAGCTTTTTATGCATAAAGTGAGTCCCAACGGCGAAAGGCTTCTTGATGACGGCATAAGAGTTTACGACGGCAGAGTTCATAACCCCACCATAGAGGGACCCAAAATGTATAAGCGAAACGGTTATTATTACATATTCTCCCCTGCCGGAGGAGTTAAGCCCGGCTGGCAGGTTGTCTTAAGAAGCAAAAACATATACGGCCCCTATGAATACAAAATCGTTCTTCATCAGGGCGAAACCCTTATAAACGGCCCTCATCAGGGAGCTCTTATAGATATGGAAAACGGCGAGAGTTGGTTTTTGCACTTCCGTGACTGCGACGGCTACGGCAGAATGACCTACCTTGAGCCTGCAAGATGGACAGAGGATAACTGGATAGAAATGGGCATAGACGTTGACAAAGACGGCATAGGAGAGCCCGTAGAGGTATATAAAAAGCCTGTTGAGGGAGGAGAGATTTTAGCTCCCGTAACAAGCGATGAATTTAAAGACAATAAATTAGGCTTACAGTGGCAGTGGCAGGCTCACGGCAGCAAGGCCTTTTATGAAATAAACAATGAAACACTCAGGCTTTTCAGTGTTCCTGCCGCCGGAGAGGGTCTTTTGACAGACACCCCCAATCTTCTTTCACAGCTTATGCAGGCGCCCAACTTTACGATGGACACAAAGGTAAGCCTTAACCTTAAGGAGGGCGACGCCGCAGGAATCTGTATAACGGGGGGAAGCTTCTATGCTTTGAGAGTAGAAAACAACGGCGGAGAGCTGTGCCTTGCCCATGCAAACTATTTCTACGACGGAAAGGGTCGGCCTGAGGAAACAGCCGAAAAAAAGGAAATCGGAAATGTTCCCGAAATATATTTGCGGCTGAAAGTGGAATACAGATATAAAAAGCTGTTTTTCGGTCTTAAAGATTTTTACAATCCTCCCAAGGAATACAGCGGTTTAGGTGCCTTTATAAGCTTTTATTATTCAACGGACGGAGAACACTTTGAAAGCTTCGGCTCCGAGGTTGAATATAAGGTTTCAAAGAAAAGCTGGGTCGGGGGCCGCTGCGGTCTTTTCTGTATGAACAGAAGAGGCAAGTCAGACGGATATGCCGATTTTGACTATGTAAGGTTCAGGTGATAAGGTGATTTTTTCAGAGAAGCTGCTTTTTAAGGGAACCGAACACGGTGAGGAAATAGCCGAAGCCATTAAAAACGGAACGGATATATTCAATGTTTTTCTTGTTTGCAAGGCGCAGAACCAAAATCTTTTTGAAATTTTGGAAACATCGGAAATTTTTAAGGAATACTATGCAAAAAAGAATTTCAAAATTTTGGGCATTGCCTATAAAAAAGAAAACGCAGAGCTTATTGTAAAGGAAATCATAGAAAGCTATTACAACAAAAACGGAAGCCTTGAGGGGCTTAGAGAAAGCCTTTAGTGTGAGGGAAAATTATGATTTTTTTAACCTTTTTAAAAATTATGGGTTTTATTATAATTTTAATACTTGTAATAACGGTGCTTCTGCTTTTGACGGTGCTTTTTGCCCCTATTCATTTTTGCGGCAACGGATATGTTTACGATAAAAAAGAGGGAAAGCTCAACGTTCGCTGGCTTTTCGGCTTAATCCGCCTTAGGGCTGTTTTTAAAGAAAATAAGTTTAATTACACTTTGAGCTATCCCTTTAAGGCTATTTCAGACGGAAAAAAGGGTAAAAAAAAGTCCGAAAAGAAAAAAGGGTCTGAAAATAAAAAGACTTCCGCAAAAAAAGAAGTCAAACACTTCGAAAGAAATTCTTTCGAAGCAGAAAGAAATTCTTTCGAAGCAGAAAAAGCTTTTTCCGAAACGAAAAAGGACAAACCCGGCAATAAGGCCGGAAAAACCGAGGCCGAAAAACCGAAAAGCAGACTTTCGTCTTTAAAGGATAATATTACGGTTCTTATGTCTGTAGAAAATAAAGGGGATATAATTAACTGTTTTGTTAAGAATATTAAATGTATGCTTAAAAAGCTTAAGCTTGAGGTTTTTAAAACAGATATTTTGTTTGGCTTTGAGGATCCCTCCCTTACGGGAGAGCTTTTGGGTTTTTCTTATTTAAGCGGTATAGCCTTTGTAAAAGGAGTAAATATACAAGCCGACTTCAATAAACAAATTTTTGAAGCCGACTTAAATATAAAAGGTAAAGGGAATTTGCTTAATATAGCTGTTCCGGCAGTTAAATTTATTCTGAATAAAAATGTCAGAAAAGTTATTTTTTAGGAGGTAAAATATGAGCAATATCAGTACAAGTCTTGACGCACTTTTTACAAAAATGGACGGCTTCGTTTCTTCAAAGACGGTTGTGGGCGATGCCGTAAGCCTAGGGGAAATAACCGTTATTCCCCTTGTTGACGTGGCTTTCGGCGTAGGAGCCGGAGCCTCCGACAAAAACGAGGACAAAAAGAAAGGGGAGGCCTGCGGCGGAGGCTTAGGCGCAAAGATCAGCCCTGCGGCTGTTTTAGTAATCAAAAACAACGGCATACAGCTTGTAAACGTAAAGAACGAAAACAGCATAAACAAGCTTATAGACATGGTTCCCGGTATTTTGGACAAGCTTAACTTCGGAAGCCGCTCCAAGAAAAGGCTTACTCCCGAAGAAAAAGAAGTTTTTGAAGAGGAAAGAATTTCAGAGTAAGGAGGCGGTCAAGTGGATAATGTTATCATAGAACAGCTTGTAAACCACAGCTCCACAAAAGCGGACAGAAAAAAAAGATATATCTTTCTTATTGTAACGGCTGTATTTGTTTTTATATGGCTTAATCTCCCAAGTCTTTTGGCGGTTATATTTATGGAGGTTCTGACTGTTGCCATTGCCGCTCTGCTTATGAACTTTTTCCTGAATAAGGAATTTGAATATACCTTTGTGGACGGAGAAATCGACATCGACTTAATCTACAACAAGTCAAGACGCCGCCGTGTTTTTACAGGCAGCGTTCAGGAGTTTGAAATTGTGGCTCACTTTACAGACAGAGATCATCTTGATTTTTACAAAAACTATAAGCTTAGGGATTTTTCCGGGGGCATAGTGAACGACAATACATACATCTTCATAGCCTCCTATAAGGGCAAAAAGGGAAGATATGTCATCGAACCCAACGACAAGCTTCTCGAAGCCATAAGGCAAAGCTCCGTACCGTCAAAATTCTTTAAGCTTAAAAAAATCGGAGGAAACTAAATGAAGCACGAATTAGTTGTTGTTCTTGACTTCGGCGGCCAGTATAACCAGCTTATCGCAAGACGTGTAAGAGATTTAAACGTATACTGCGAGGTCAAGTCCTATAAAACCCCTATTGAAGAAATTAAAAAGCTGAACCCTGCGGGAATAATATTTACGGGCGGCCCCAACAGCGTCTATCTCGAAACCTCTCCCTCAATCTCCCCGGAAATTTTCTCTTTGGGAATACCCCTTTTGGGAATCTGCTACGGAAGCCAGCTTATGTCCCATATTTTGGGCGGAGAGGTTCATCCGGCCCAAAAGAGCGAATATGGCAAGGCCGAAACCTTTTTTGATACAAAAAGCCTTATGTTTAAGGACATACCCGAAAAAAGCATAACATGGATGAGCCATACGGACAGGATAGAAAAAGTCCCGGAGGGCTTTAAAATAACCGCCTTTTCGGAAACTTGCCCCGTTGCGGCTATGGAAAACCCGGAAAAGGCTCTCTATGCCGTGCAGTTCCACCCGGAGGCTTCCCACACAGCCTACGGCCAAAGTATACTCAAAAACTTCCTTTACAATATCTGTAAGGTAAAAGGGGACTGGAGTATGAAAAACTACATAAATACAGCGGTAAACAACGTCCGCAGCAAGGTGGGAGACGGTAAGGTTCTCCTTGCCCTCTCAGGCGGCGTTGACAGCTCCGTCCTTGCGGCCCTCCTTTCAAAGGCCGTCGGCAGCAATTTGACCTGTATTTTCGTAGACCACGGCCTTATGCGCAAAAACGAGGGGGACGAGGTAGAAGCCGCTTTCGCCGACAGAGACCTTAACTTCGTAAGAGTAAACGCAGGAAGCCGCTTCTTAGGCAGGCTTTCGGGCGTAACCGAGCCTGAAGCAAAGCGTAAAATAATAGGAGAGGAATTTATAAGAGTATTCGAGGAGGAAGCCAAAAAAATAGGAAAAGTTGACTTCCTTGCTCAGGGCACAATCTACCCCGACGTAATAGAGTCCGGCTCCGGCGACGCCGCCGTTATAAAGTCCCACCACAACGTAGGCGGCCTGCCCAAAAACGTGGACTTCAAGGACATCGTGGAGCCTCTCCGTCTCCTTTTTAAGGACGAGGTTCGCCGCCTCGGACGGGAGCTCAACCTCCCCGACTGCCTCGTAAACCGTCAACCCTTCCCCGGCCCCGGCCTCGCCATAAGAATAATAGGCGGCATAACCGAGGAAAAGGTTAAAATCCTACAGGATACCGACTATATCTTCCGTGAAGAAATAGCCAAAGCAAACCTGGACACCGAAATCAACCAGTATTTCGCAGTCCTGACAAGTATGCGCTCCGTAGGCGTAATGGGCGACTTCCGCACCTACGACTACACCCTGGCTCTCCGTGCCGTCACCACCACCGACTTCATGACCGCCGACTTCGCTCGCATACCCTACGACACCCTCTCCCAAATCTCCAGCCGCATAGTCAATGAAGTCCCCTCCATCAACCGCATCGTCTACGATGTCACCACCAAACCCCCCTCAACAATCGAGTGGGAATAAAACCAAAAACCTCGGAAAAGCTGAGAAATATCAGGTTTTTCGAGGTCATTTTTTGCCCTGCGATGTTACGGTGATGTTAAAAATCTATTTCAAAGTTGGAATAATTGGAATAGTTATATTGTTTTGCAATATCGTGATGTTAATTTGAGTATAGAAAAAGGGGCTTTTTCGGTGATGTTAATCTGAGGAACGGAATTTGTTTAAATCGTCGGCAAGGGTTATATCTTTGTCGGGGTAGAGGTGTGCGTAGGTGTCCAGAGTGATTTTTACGGATTCGTGACCGAGCCTTTCGGATATGGCTACTATGCTGTAGTGCATTTCTATAAGCATACTGACGCACGGCAGAATCATGAATTTTTACAGAAATGTTACAGAAAGGTTTTAACTACCTTAATTAACAGGTCATCATCCATAGAGC
>JAJQFB010000003.1 GCA_021201395.1 Clostridiales bacterium
TGTGTATCACCATTTACATCGCCTGAAAATCCTCATTAATCATCGTTTCCTTAGGTTAATTTACAAGATGTGCAAAATAATCCGCAAAGGAGGAATATATATGTAGCGGAACAAACACAACGGTAATAAAGACGGCACGAACACCAACCCGCAAAAATTCAATACAAAGGAGAAAAATAATATGGATAACTGGTTAAGTAATATTGCAGAGATTGCAAGGGATTTTGAAAATATGAGTGATGAAAATGATTTTTTTCATATAATCTCAAAATATACTGTTTATAACAAATATGATGCTCTTCTATATTTTACAACTTGTTGGGATAAAATTCCCGATAAATACTTATATGAATTATATAAAGAACAGCTTTCATTATCGGAGTGCGGAACTTTATATAATGATTTATTTTCCCAAGAGTTGATAGATAAAATATTTACACTAAATAAAGATAATACTATTTACAACAAGAAACTTGTAGATATGTTAGACGAAAAAGGTTATTTAACTATATATCGCGGTCATTGTAAAAAGACGTTGCGGAATTCTAACTCTTGGACACTTGATAAAAATATAGCCGATTATTTTGGAAACAGAAATGCTTTCTTCAATAATAGCGATAAATACTATATTGTTACAGGAAGAGTTAAATTAGAAGATGTTATTGCCTTTATTGAAAACAGAAATGAGTCCGAAATTGTAGTAATGCAAAAAACGTCAAAAATAAGACAAAAGAATATTTTGACAGGAAAGAACCACGTAAGTAAATATACAGACTTCAGGAGGATATATTATATGACAAGCGAAAACAATACAGTAAATTTTGACATAGAACAGATTGAATATTTGGTAAATCAGATGAAAGAAAACTTAAATAAGACAAAAGAAACGACACAACGGGCATTTGACTTATCAAACAAACTCAATGAAATAACAAATAATGTAATAGCATTGAAGTCAGATATTGCAAAGCTTAATGACATAGTAACAGCCTACGAACAGGGTGTAAGTGTAGATAGTCACAGAGAATACACAGTAAACGAATTTAAGGATTATGTCAACAGCAATATCGGCAAAAAATATAGTATACTGACGCTTGGTGACGGACTTTTCGACGCCGTTCTTACAGGTACTTTGGAATATGACGAAAACCTCGATGAATTTAGGGTAGTCTTTAGAGACGGAGATTTCAGCTTTGACCATCGCATTATAAAGAATATCAGTATTTATAACAATGGAAAGATTGAGGTTGAATTTATAAGCACTGTTTCAGAAATGGAGTTTACTCCTTATTGCTGAGAACAAATTACACACAAACAAAATAAACTTTTGCGGGATATACAAATAGGCTTGTCGTCTGAGCTTGGCGGCAAATAGTGACGGCAAAGCCTATGGCTGTATTCCACTACAGAAAAATAACAGATTTGCTTCTACAAGAAAAAGAATACAGCAGAATCCCAAAATGGGAATGTGAAGAGGAATATTAGGTGAGTGCAAAAATTTCACCTACCTAATCAACCGGAGACGGAACTGCACCCGTTACAAATAAAAAGAAAATAAAAACAGAGAATACCGCAGACAGCGGAACAGATTAACAGATTAATATGAGTGATTAAATATGAACAATATCAAAAAAATCAGCAAAGTAACAGTAGTAGATTCTATAATGGGTTCAGGTAAGACAAGTTGGGCTATTCAGCATATGAAGGAAAACCCCGATGATAACTTCCTTTACATAACACCATATTTAGACGAGGTACAGCGTATCATAGACAAAACAGAAAGGGATTTCAAACAGCCTATAAACAAAGGAAACGGCAAACTTGACTCCCTCAACGGTATGATTGCTTGTCAGGAAGACATTGCCTTTACACACGAATTATTCAAGCATTTAGACGAAAACAGCCGGGAGAGCATCAAGAACAACCATTACACATTAATACTTGATGAGGTTTTGGAAGTTATAACTCCCTACAATGATATACGCAAAGATGATATAAAGGTAATGCAGTCAAGCGGACTTATAACTGTTAATGAAGACGGATTTGTAAATTGGAACAAGGACAAAATGGACTACGATACCAAATACAATGAAATAAAGATGTTAGCGGATAACCACAGTCTTTTATATGTAAAGGAAGAATTTTTAGTGTGGAGATATTCACCCGAAATTTTCAGACTTTTCGACAAGATTTATATAATGACATACCTCTTTGAAGTATCTGTACTTAAAAACTATTTAGATGCTTACGGAATAGGCTATGATACAAAGAGTGTAATAAATGAAAATGAAAGCTATAAATTGGTTGACTATTTTGTTCCCGATACATCTGTATATGCAAGCCTTATAAATATATATGACGGAACACTGAATACCAATATAAGACAGAAACAGGCTTCATTTTCAGCAACATGGTTTAAGAGGTCTGATAATAAGGATAAAATAAAGCAGTTGAAGAACAACTTGTATAACTATTTACATAATATTGTCAATGCCAAATCCGACAATGTAATGTGGACTACCTTTAAAGATGCTAAAAATAAATTGAAAGGGAAGGGGTATACAAATCAGTTTGTAAGTTGTAATTGCCGTTCTACCAATGAGCATTCGGACAAATATAACCTTGCATATTGTTTAAATATATATGTTCATCCGGCTATCATACATTTTTTCAGGGAGAAAGGAATTGAAATAGACCAAAATTTGTACGCATTATCTGAAATGATACAGTGGATTTGGAGAAGCCGTATTCGTATTGATGAAAATATCAACATATACATACCTTCTGCAAGGATGAGAAGATTGTTAAACAATTGGTTAAATATGACATCTGAATATAAGGAAGCAGTCTAAGCGTTTAGCACGGTGGCGGTGTTAAGCACCCTTAAAAAACGTGATTATTTAGCGGTTTTTGGACTCATTTCCTTTTAAGAAAAAGATACAGAAAAATATATAAGATTAGTAGAAGCAATCTGATTATATAAAAAGAAGAATTATATCGCCCTCTCCGTGAGGGTGGTATATGCCTTCTAAAAAAGGAAACCTTATTCTATTATTGATTAACAATATCAGCAATTAGAAACTTTCGATATTCCTTCGGGTAGCCTATAGGCTGTAACTTTAACCCCTTTTTATAAAAAGAACAACCAACAAAGGATTTGCAAGCAAAGTACAGGGTGAGCAACAACCGAAGGATTTGTAACCAAGTAAACACACACCCTTCCTCCTAAGTCAGTTTTCGGCGAACTGAGTAAACCAAAGAATAATCTTTTCTTTTTTATGTACTGGCTAAAAGTACACTTTTGTTTTGGGAAGACTGCGGGGAATTAAAGAGAGTAAAAGAGAAAAGAGCAACTTCCTTTTAGACCAAACTTCGGGGAGTTATGTAAGTCAAAAGATAATCCTTTTATTTTTTCATTTACCGGAAATAAAAATCTTTTACAGAGGAAAACAGAATATATATTATGACAGATAAACAACAGATAAAGCTGACGTACTAAAACAGTGCCCTTACAATATAATTATTTTTATGTAAAGGCAAAGATTTATTATGTAGAGGCAAGAATACAGATTAAGGAGTATGTATATTGAGAACTAAAAAACAACCCAAAGATTTTGAAATAGTAAGACTGAAAATAAAAGACATAGATAATAAAACAGCCACATTCCGAAAAACGAAAAAGCAATTAGCTAAGGATAAAATAAGAATGAGAAGCAGTGAGGTAATAAGGATAGTCACAGCCTTTAATCCCGAAAATCTCAAAACAAGCGATTCAAAGTATTGTTATGTAAAGGACTTGATACAGCTTCAGGTAGGAAATTCATACAACAAATATTATGATATACTTTGTAAGAACAGAGAGGAAAAAGACGTAGGAACATTTACTTTACAGGTTGTAGATGTAGACGAGAACAACAACAAATCTGTTTTAGAGGAAATCAGATATAAACGGCTGTTGTGCGGAAGCTCTTACGTCAGGAGCAAAAAGGAGCTTTATGTAAAAGAAGAGCTTTACGATGCTGTAATGAAAGCAATACTTGTGGGAATCCCTGAAGATACAGAACTTCCGAAAAGCAAGACGGCAAAATATTCTACCTATATAGGCTTAACCTCTACAGACAGCACACCTGTGTCTATGCCTAATATTTGTGTTGTAAAGGATTTTACCAAACCTGTAAAGGATAAGTTTGATATTGTGAAGCAGATACAAGTCGGCAAAAACGAGTATACATATGAAGTCAAAAAATATGATGATACCTTAGAGAAAACCAAAGAAACCATAAACTGTTTTGACGGAGCAGGGCTTGTAGATTATGACACAGCAGTTAAATGGGCTAAGGAAATGGGGCTTGACTATGTTCCCTCCTCTTGGCAAATAAGAGTGTCTCCGGGGATAAAGGGCAATCTATATACTTTTCCTGTAAAGGAATATATAAAGTATATGGAAGAAAACGGACTGCAAGAGCATTTAACCGTTACTGATTTATGGGGAAACAAGGTCAATATTAAGTCCGCAAAAATCAGCGTGTTTTTGACTGAGAGCCAATTCAAGTTTCATAATCTGTATAACAGCTTTGATGAATGGAAGAAGGCTTTTGTTACCCCTGTAGAGTATAATAACGGACAAACATATAAAAGAACCTTTAATATATCGGAAGTGCCAAAACCTGTCGGGAAATTGAGGAATAGGCTGTGTTCAGCATACCAAGTCTTAAATACGCTGAAATTTTCAGATGAGGAAATCAAGAGCCTTGCCGAACCGACTGTTGAGCTTACAAGAATACTTCATACAGATATAGAGGAATTTATAAAATTCAGGGGCTTATATGACGATGAAGATATAAACGAAGCTGATGACCGAATACCGCCTTATTATAAAGCATTAAAACTGAATCCCGACTTGAAAAACGACCCGTACATAAAGAAAAAGATTGACCATGACTTAAAGGGCTTTATAAATGACAGATATTTAGGCAAATTATTCTTAAAAGGAAACTACCAAACAGCAATCCCCGATTTGCTTGCTTTAATGGAATATATAGTAGGTTTAGATGTAAAGGGAGCATTATCTAAGGGAGAGGTCTATTCCAATTATTGGAAACGAAAAGGTATATAGAAGGTATCGGTTTGGCGAAATCCCCATATTGCCTGTGAGTGGGCTAATGTAAAGGTTGTAAGCAATCCTTTAACAGACAGATGGTTTAAGTATCAGGAAACAGGTATTGTAATAGATATTTACGGAACACTGCCTTTAAGATTGGGGACTATGGATTTTGACGGAGATACAATAGCTACTGTGGATTCGGATATAATTTACAATGCTGTTGAATGGGCAAATGTACACACAATCAGGCTTGTAAAGGACAGGAGTGGACAAATTGTCCAGTCCTCAGACGGTGAACAAAACGTTCACCCTTCGCAAAAACAAGAGGAAACCTTTAAGATAAACAACCACAGAAGAATAATGGAAGTCAACAGATTAGGCTTTTCAAACAATATAGGAGAGGTAACCAACAAAGTAACTGTTTTGTGGTGTATGTACGCCGGGGCTGAAACAGAGGAAGAAAAAGCCTTACTGAGAGACTATATAAAGATAATGTCTGTAGTAAATCAGCTTATTGTTGACTACGTTAAAACAGGTATAAAGGTACCTATACCAAAGGAAATAAAGGACAAAATCAAGGGTATTAAAAAGCCTATGTTTATGAAATTCAAAAAACAGGCGGCTTCAGATGATGATAAAATAGCTTCAAATGCAGATAGATTTTCTTTTGTTGTAGAGGAAAGAGCCGAAGAAGAAGGCATATCACCGGAAGAATATATTAATATACGCAGAAATTTTGCACTTGCGAATTGTACCGTTGACAAGTTTTATATCTACCTTAAAGAGCAGTTCGAGGGAATAAAGACCGATTTTTACTCTACAGGCAATGACTTCTGTTTTGCGGAGCTTATAAAGAATACCCCCAATAAATATACGTTGACTTATAAAGCTGTAAAGAATAAGCTTGCTGATTTATTGGAAATGCATAAGCAAATATGCGGAGAAAAATATTATGAAGAAAAGAACAACATAGCTTCAGATTCAGACCGCAGATTTGACAGCTTTTACAGCTATTACAGCTATTGTGAAACGGAGCTTACAAGGCTGTGCCACAACCGGGAAAAGCTGTTGGAGTATGTAATATATCAGTTTTATACAGAAAAGGAATTTGTAAACTGCGACAAGTCTATCCTTTGGAATGTTTTCGGAGAGGATATTTGTGAGATTTACAGGACAGGAAATATTAATACCTCTCCCGAAAAAATCGCTCAACTGGAAAAGAAAAGACTTAAGGCTGAGAAAAACGCAGAAAAAGTAAAGGCATTACGCAAAGGCTCAACAATTGTAAGTATTAAGGATTTACCCGAAGGCGAAATTACCATAACAGATACGGAAGTAGGCTATATTTCAGATATTGTAGAGGAAAATCAGACTTATTTAAGACTTGCCATTGTGCTTTTGGCTTTATACAGGAAGATTAATCTTGAAAATGTGAGAAAACCAAAGCCCATTAATCTTGAAAAGGGACTGCGAAACAAGATTACAAGCAATCAGCTATGTAAATTGTCGGATATATACCATAGACAGTTTAATAAAGGCTTGAAATATTTAGCGGCTGAAAACCTTATACATATAGATATAAACAGCCTGAAAACTCCGAAAATCAGCGTAAATATGCCGAGGTTGGAAAAGACGGTTAAGGAATATACAATTAAGGATATAAACGAAGTAGGCGAAATATTTTCCGACCAAAATATATCAGCAAGTTGAAAAACAGTCAAATCTTGAATTTTTTTCTTGTAATGGAAAATCGGAGGGGCAGTTTATCCCCTAAACAGTGGGATTCTAAGCCTCTCCGAAAATTATTGTAAATCATAATATAGGAAAAGGAAAAGCTGTTTTCTTTTGAAAAAATTGTTGAGATAAAGTAAAGAAACACTATAAGAATACAAATAAGAATAATTTAGGAGGAATTAATTTGAATCAAGAAGAATTAAGAAATAAACTTATAACAACAGCCCAAAACGGACTGACTATGTTATCCGTATCAAAAAGAATGGGAATATCAAGCCCTATATTATCTCAATTTAAGAATGGTAAGGTATGCTTAACAGAAAACGATGCCGAAAAATTAGGCAAATATCTGTCACAGGTATATATACCAACTGAAATAATATAAAAAAACAGAATATGTTGGACATAGATATAAGCAAAGTGCGATTGAACAACGGTATGACGATTGAAGAAATGCTTAAAAGTGAAGCAGACCGTTTTTTGAAAATATTACAGGAAGAAATAAGCGAATGGTACACACTTTACAGACCACAGGTATATAACCGTACATTTAACACGCTTAAATCTATTTATGCCGAAGATATAGTTGATGTCAGCTCTTCGGGAACAAATGACACAACAGCTAAAACAAATGGCAAATAAAAAGGAGTTTATAATTGAAGCATTGATATATTTATGATATAATATAGGAAATTTAGGGTTTATATTATTGGTTTATATTAATTGGTTTATATTATTATAGAAAGGACAAACTTCAGTATGGATAAATATATGTACGAACGAGATGGACAACTTGACTTCTACAATGCCTTTTTGCCACGTATTGGTTCAAACTTAAGTATAGATGATGTACTTGGAGATAATAACGATGGTGTTTTAAATGGAAACTTGCCTGAATTTAAGTTGAATGTAACAGATTTAGACACAGCTCTTTTTCAGTGCATAAAATATCTTTCGGCATTACGTATAAAGGGAAAACCTGTTCCTTCAAATATTTTGATTGTCAGTTTAAATGCAGCAACTGCGTGGTTGTACCATTCAGTAAATTATTTACAGTATATAGAAAAAGTTTACTATGGGGCAGCTTCTAAGGATAATAAGAAATTTTCGGGGGGGGGTATTGCCGATAAGGTATTTTGCTATGATAAACCTGCGGAAGCAGAAGAGCTTGTAAAGATTCTAAAAGAGAAGAAATTTACAAAAATTAATATTGATGAGAATTGTGTGGTTGGGTGGGCAACGCCTTATTATAAAACCGTTCCGACTGCACGAAAAGAGGATTTTATAGGAGATAGTAAAGGGAAGCATAAAGCTACAGGTGAAATAAGACAACCAAATGTTTTTGCTGATTATATTTATCCATATAAAGGTGAAACAAATGTAAAATTTAACTATCTTATGGATAGGTTAAACGATTTCATACAAAAGAAAAATCTCGGAGCATTTTATACTCCTGAACTATATGCAGAAAAATCTCTTGAGTTGGTTCGAATGGCTATCGACAGAGTTCCCAATGATAATAATTATATTATACTTGACAGGTGTGCTGGGACAGGAAACTTAGAAAGTCATTTAACTAACGAGGAATTGTCTCATTGTATAGTTTCTACGGTTGAATATTATGAATATAAAGTTTTACAAGAATTGTTTGGAGATAAAGTAAGACATATTATACCGCCTATTGAAACAAGTGAAACATTTAATGCGGGGCTTGTAAAAGGTGCAGATGCGTTGAGCGAAGAATATATAAACAATCCTATTATTAAGGAGTATGTTGAAAATCCGAAATGTACGATTATTTTATTTGAAAATCCTCCCTACACTGAGTCGCAAGCTGTAGTAGGACAAGCAAAATCACCGTGGAAAAACAGCTATGTGGTTGAACAAATGAAAAACGAAGTTGACGGTACAGTATCCAACGATTTAGGAAATGTTTTTATATGGTCAGGTTTTAAATATTATTTGAGACAGCCTACAGATAGTTATGTTGTGTATTCACCTGTAAAATATTGGAAAGCACAGCATTTAGTAAACAAACAATTTGTAAAAGGTTTTGCTTTTAATAGGAAATATTTTCATACAAAAATAGATGCTTGTATTATGTGTGCTTTGTGGGCAAATATTGATGATTACAAAACAACTGAATTTAGCTTAGAGGGGTATAACATAGAAGAAGAATCGGTTTGTAAACACAAATATGTACTTCCGATTAAGAAAGTATTATCGTTGTTTAGCCAAGCTTATTATGATAAACGCCCTATAAGGAATGTAAAAAATGGCATAACTGTTGGGTTAAATGGGTTAGAAAGCCCAAACAAACCGAGGATAAGACCAATATACAGCGAAGATATAGTGGGCTATATGATTGCTCAAAGTTCAGGCTTTGATAACCCGGATTTAAATTCTAGTTTAGTTGTAACAGGATGTTATCGAGGAAACGGATTTTTTCTTCGTAAAGATAATTACCTTGAAAAGCTCCCTATGTTTTGTGCTTCGAGATACATTACATACAATAGAGAATGGACAGAACGAGGGCGAATTATGAAATCTGCGGACGGAGCAGAAAGACACACACAAGATGTGGCTAATGGAAAATTATCTCAATTTTTACTGAAATGTTTGTTATTTACTTGCGTGGAAATGCAAAACCATATGCGAACATTAACAGGAAGTGACGGGCGGTTTTATCGTAACGAATTATGTTTGGATGGAACAAATGGAGAAACAATAGCATTAAGGGATATAAAATCTCTTAGTCTTAATGAAAAAGAACAAACAATATTGAATCAATGGGATATGATTTTGCTTTATGCTAAAAAGTGTGAAAATTATACCCCCTCATTGACATATGGGGTATATCAAATTTATGCCGAATTAGATACATCTCATACAGATGAAATGACGGGAGATACAGTTTGGGATAATATAGAGTTGCATACAGCGCTTGCCAGACTTAAAAATCTTGTTAAGAATTATTATAATACAGAGATTGTGCCAACATTGTTTGAGTATGAATATTTAAAATGATATATGCTAATCGGAGTATATGTCTACTGAAATATGATTATAGAGTTAAGTGATTTTGGGAAACAAGATTGCTTAGCCCTATTTTATTATATGCAAAATATGAGGAAGATGCGGAGCTTATTACTCATAACAGCGGAGTAAGAATTACGGTACTTGAACTGGGCGACAGAATTTTCAATTCGGGAGAAATGGCAAATTTGGCGGATAATCTCGAAGCTATGGCGAACTCTGAATGGACTAACCTCGAAGATACTGACTTCTACAAGAATTACATAGACGGTATTGTAAGCGGATTGCCTTACACAACACCTGTTTTCAATACACCATCTATAAGTGATATTGTACCCTCTTACGATGATTCAGCAGAAACTAAGGATAGTGTTATAGTTTACAATTGCACTGTAGAAGATATAACATTGCCCAATGTACAGCACGCAGATGAATTATACAGTGAGATTATGAATATAGCGAAAAAGGATAATAAATTTACACGGCTGATACAAACCGTAACGGCAAGCGGTTTAGACAGCCGAAAGAACAGTAAAGCAAAGAATAATATACAATTTTAATATACGGGGGCAGAAACCTCTCTGCCCTCTTATATATAAAAGAATAGTAAAAATACGGAGGAATACAAAGTGAATAATACATATGAATATACAAAATCAGACGGAACAAAAGGAACATACATATTAAAAGACAAAATAACCCTTGAAGAAAAAGCCCTGTTTGTCACAGGCGTAGCAGGTGTGGTTGTATCAAAAGAATTGGGATATGTAAGCTTATTGGATGATGTTGTTTTCAATTATGCCTTAATCAGATATTTTACGGACATTAAAATACCTGAAGGACAAAACCTTTCCCAAACAGAAGAATTTTGTGAAAACAACAAGGAAGTCATAAACAGAATTGTAGAAGCAATCGGAAATGAAACATACAACAGTCTTGTTGATTCCTGTTATAAGGCTATAGAATACAGAAAAACAGCGGTATACCCATTTTTGGAAAAGATAAATGATGTATTGGAAGAAATAGTGAAAATTTCCGCAGATTCTGATTTTCTGAATATTTTAACACCCGGATTGTCATAAAAGGGAATATATAAGAGTACCGCTTATGAAACAGCGGATTTGGGGCGGTACTCTTAATATTTATCCGTTACAAAAAATACAATTCAGAAAGGTTTGATTTTATGACAACAAAGGATTATTTTAAAATGCCGATATGCGACAAGTACGGCTTAACAATCAATGAAGCCGCACAATATTTCGGAATAGGAGAAAACAAGCTGAGGCAAATAGTGTCTGAAAATATTAATACAGGGAATTTTAATGTTTCGTTTACGAGCGGCAACAGATACATAATAAAAAGAAAAAAATTCGAGGAATATTTAGACAATCTCGAAGCAGTATAAAACATTAAATTTACAAAAAACATATAGATTTTGAGCCTAAGATGTGATAGAATAGTTATAAGTGTTAAGGCTCTTTCTATGTGGAAAGGAGAATTACATTGAGCGAAAAACGCAGAGATAAGAAAAAGAGAATTTTGCGTAACGGAGAGAGCCAACGTAAAGACGGAAGGTATGCCTATAAATATATGGACAACAGCGGCAAATCACATTTTGTATACAGTTGGAAATTGGAAAAGACAGACAAACTTCCTAACGGCAAAAGAGACTGTGAATCTCTTCGGGAAATGGAAAGGCGAATTAAAAAAGAGTTGGAAAAGGGTATTGACCCAAGCAGCAATAAAATCACGGTTTTAGAGTTGGTCAAAAAGTATGTTGAGCAAAAAACAGGAGTTAAATACGGAACAAAACAGTGCCATGAGGCTGTTGTAAACCGCTTGAAAACAGACTCTTTCGGGCAAAAGATGATAGCCAAGGTCAAGCCCTCGGATGCTAAAATGTGGTGTATAAAGCTTCAGCAGAGCGGCCTATGCTTCGGGACGGTAAAGGTTTATAAAGCTGCAATACAGCCTGCGTTTCAAATGGCTGTTGATGATGATTTAATACTTAAGAATCCTTTTGCCTTTAAAATATCTACTGTTCTTGCAAATGACAACAATAAAAGAACATCTCTTACACCCGAACAGGAAAGGGATTTTCTTGATTTTGTCAGGGAAGACAAGGTATATTCAAAATACTATGATTCCATATTTATATTGTTTAATACAGGACTTCGCATATCCGAATTTTGCGGACTGACATTTGCGGACATAGATATGATAAACAGAACCATAGACGTAAATCATCAGTTGGTTTACAGAAACGGCAAAAGCCTGTATGTGGAATCTCTCAAAACTGCTTCGGGAGCAAGAACCATACCTATGACAGAGGAAGTATATCAGTGCTTTAAAAGAATTTATTCCAATAGACCCTCTCCCAAAACCGAGAAAATAATAGACGGCAAAACAGGGTTTGTACGATTAACCTCTACAGGAACACCAAGCTGTTCTTATTATTGGGACGGATATTTTCAGGGCATTTGCAGAAAGTACAATAAAAAACATATGATACAGCTGCCGAAGGTGACACCACATATATGCCGTCATACATATTGTTCAAAAATGGCAAACGCAGGAATGAACCCCAAGACATTACAATATCTTATGGGGCATTCAGACGCAGGGCTTACACTGAATATGTACACTCATACATCTTTTGATAATGTATCGAGCGAGGTCAAAAGAATAGCACAGGTAATTTGAATTTACTACTCATTTTACTACTTTTACTACTCAATTTACTACTTTTGACCGTGAAAATACGTGGCGACTTGTGGCAATGCGTGGTGTTTTAAAACAAAAAAAGCCCACAAATAAGCCGAAAATATTGAAAGTTAAAGGAATTTTACAAAAGGGCTTGATTTTATCGTGATAATGTGCTAAAGTATTAATATGGTAAAGCAAACGAGGGCGGCGGACTTACCGTCGCTTTTATGAGTGCAAATTTTTAAATACGGAGGACGTAAATTATGAAAAGATTTTTAAATCTTGTTATTGCAGGCGTTATGGTTCTTTCTATGGCAGGCTGCGGCGGAAGTGACAGCAGCACCGATACGGCGGATGAGGCTTCTGCGGAAGAAGCGGAAGAGGTTGGCGCCGAAGAAGAGGCGGAAGAGGGCGAAGCCGAGGCTATTGACAAAATTGTCGTAGGCCTTGACGACACCTTTGCTCCTATGGGCTTCAGAGACGAGAACAACGAGCTTGTAGGCTTTGACATCGACCTTGCCAATGCGGTAGGAGAGGTTATAGGCTGTGAGATTGAATTTCAGCCCATCGACTGGGACACAAAGGAAACAGAGCTTGAAACAGGCAAAATCGACCTTATTTGGAACGGTTTTTCCTATAGCGAGGAAAGAGCCGAGAGTATGACCCTTTCGAGCCCCTATCTTGACAACGCTCAGATTATTATTGTTCCCGCGGATTCCGATATTCAGGCAAAGGCAGATCTTGCGGGCAAAACCGTAGGCTTACAAGACGGTTCAACAGCCGCGGACGCTGTTGAGGCGGACGATATGTATTCCGAAATAGGCGAAATCTTCACTTACGACACAAACGATTTGGCCTTTACAGACCTTTCAATAGGCAGGGTAGACGCTGTTGTTGCAGACGAAATTTTGGCTATGTACTATATCGAAACATCGGGTGCGGATTTCAGAGTTCTTGAAGATGACTTCGGCTCAGAGGTTTATGTAGTTGCCGCTAAGCTGGGAAATACCGCTCTTATGGATCAGGTTGAGGCTGCTCTTACGGAAATAGGCGAAAACGGAACAGCCGCTGAAATTTCAGAGGAATGGTTCGACGAAAACATCTACATTCACTGATATTTTAATTATTGATAATTTTACAGGGCTTGAGAGAGGGTTCTCAGGCCCTGTATTTCTGGAAAGAGATATATTTTTATGTTTTTACGGTCGGGAGGGACGGCAATGGAAGAAATTTTCAGTGAGTGGATTCCGCTTATGTTAAGCGGCTGCGCTTTAACGGTAAAACTGTTTTTTATTGTAATCGTACTGTCTATACCCTTAGGTCTTATAATAACTTTCCTCTATTCGGGCAGTATAAGCAGCAGGGAAAAGTCAAAGGCGAGGCTTACAAAGAAAAAATCGCCTGTAAATATACTTTTATGGTTTAAGGATATTGTTATTAATTATTTTTTGGGCTTTTACATACTTATTATGAGAGGAACGCCTCTTCTTTTACAGATATTTTTTATCTATTTCGGGCTTCCCTTTGTGCCTGTTGCAGGGGAATATTTAACAATTTCAGACCGTTTTACGGCCGGATGTGTGGCTTATGTTCTCAACTATGCGGCTTATTATGCGGAAATATTCAGAGGAGGGCTTTTGTCCGTAGACAAGGGTCAGTATGAGGCGGCTAAAGTTTTGGGTCTTTCCGACAGACAGACCACCTTTAAAATCGTCCTGCCCCAGATGATAAGAATATCCCTGCCGGCGGTTTCAAATGAAGCTATTATACTTATTAAGGACACGGCACTTATAACAACCATAGGTCTTGTGGATCTTTTAAAGGTAACAAATTCTATTGTAAACAGAACCACAAATATATCCGCCTTTATTGTGGCCGCTCTTTTCTATCTTGCTATGAGCTATGTTTTGACACTTGTCTTTAAATATCTTGAAAAGAAATTTGCGTTTTAAGGAGGGGCTGTTATGAATATGATAGAGGTTAAACACTTAAAAAAGAGCTTTGACGGTCTTGAGGTTTTAAAGGATATAAGCTTTACGGTTGAAAAAGGCGATGTTATAGCCGTTTTGGGACCCTCAGGCTCAGGCAAGAGTACAATGCTCAGGAGCCTTATAGAGCTTGAAACCACAGAGGGCGGCGAAATTAAAATAGAGGGGGAGGTTCTCTGTAAAGACGGAGTCTACGCCCCCAAGAAAAAGAAGAAAGAAATGCTTGATAAAATGGGAATGGTTTTTCAGCACTTTAACCTTTTCCCCCATATGAATATAAAGGATAATCTTATGTGTGCCTGTTTATGTGCAAAACAGGGGACTAAGGCGGAGCTTGAGGCTTTGGCGGCGGAGCTTTTGGCAAAGGTGGATTTATCCGACAAGGCGGAGGCTATGCCCTCCCAGCTTTCCGGCGGCCAGAAGCAGAGAGTGGCTATAGCAAGAGCCCTTATGAGGAAGCCGGATATTATGCTCTTTGACGAACCAACCTCCGCCCTTGACCCTGAGCTTACGAAAGAGGTTTTAAACGTTATAAAACAGCTTTCCGCGGAGGATATGACTATGCTTATAGTTACTCACGAAATAGGCTTTGCTATTGAGGCCGCAAACAAGATAATATTCCTTGACGAGGGCGTTGTGGCAGCTGACGGAACCCCCGAGGAAGCTCTTTACAACAACAAAAACGAGAGAATTAAGGCATTTTTGGATAAGGTAATGTAGGGAGGTTTTATTTATAGAAGGAACGCTTTATAAAAAGACAAAGGCCATAATAGAAAGATATGACTTTTTGTTTAAAAAGAATTTCGGACAGAGCTTTCTTATTGATGAGAGAGCTTTGGAAAAAATTATAAATGCAGGAAATATTACGGAAGATGATGTTGTTTTGGAAATAGGCCCCGGCATAGGCACTCTGACCCAGGCCATAGCCCGAAAGGCGAAAACGGTTATTGCCGTTGAAATAGACAGAAGTCTTATACCTATTTTAGAGGAAACACTGAGTAATTTTTACAACATAAGGATTATAAACGAGGACATTTTAAAGGTAGATATTAAGGCTCTTTCGGAGGAATACGGCCGACCTTTAAAGATAATAGCCAATCTGCCCTATTATATAACCACACCTATTATTATGAATATTTTGGAGAGGGAATGTCCCGTTTCCGAGATTGTCGTTATGATACAAAAAGAGGTGGCTATGCGTATGCAGGCAGGCCCCGGAACAAAGGACTACGGCTCTTTAAGCGTTGTTACGAGCTATTATGCTAAAGCCTATCTTGCGGCGAATGTGCCGAGAAACTGCTTTATGCCCAGACCTAACGTGGACTCCGCCGTTATAAGACTTACCCCCTATAAGGAGAAGCCCGTTCAAGCAGAGAACAGCGAAAAATTTTTCAAATTCGTAAAGGCCGCCTTTTCACAGAGAAGAAAAACCTTTGTAAACTGTATAGCTTCAAGTCCTGATTTTTCCTTTACAAAGGAGGAATTTTCCCATATACTTAAAAGCTGCGGCTTTGACGAAAGAATAAGGGGCGAAGCTCTGAGTTTAGCCGACTTTGCCGAAATTTATAAAAACTGCGGATTTTGACCGTTAAAAAGCCTTTGTCTGTTTTTTTACAGGCGGAGGCTTATATACAGCTTAATATACAGGAGAAAATTGTATGTATTTTTCTTGATTTTTTATCCCGTAACTGATAAAATAAAATTATAAGAGCAGCAAGGGGGATGAATTATGAATTTAAGTAAGGCCGAACTTAAAAAGCTGGGGTTTGCGGATATTGACCCGAAAGTCATAGATATTGACAGTGCAGAAGTAAATATTATAAGTTTGCTGACACCGGAAACATGGGCACAGCTTGAAAAAGAATACAAAAACCTAAATTTGAGCAGCGACTTTATATTCTGTCAGGTTATGAGAAATCCAAAAATTTGCAAGATGTTTTTGGAAACTCTCTTAGATATTTCAATCGAAAAAATCGTATATACAGAGGAGCAGAAAACCATCGACAACGAATTTTTGGATAAGGGTGTTCGGCTCGATATTTACGCAAACGATGAAAAGGGTACTGTTTACAATATTGAAATGCAGGCGGCGGAAACGAGGGATTTGCCGGAAAGAAGCCGCTATTATCAAGGCAACATTGACGTAAACAGCCTTAAAAAGGGTGGCCTTTACAAGGATTTAACCTACAGCTATGTTATTTTTATATGCTGCTTCGACCCTTTCGGAAAGGGCGGTTTAAGGTATACATTCAGAAATGTCTGTGATGAATATCCGGAACTCTGCTTAAAGGATAAGGCTGTTAAGATATTTTTAAACACAAGAGGCAGCAGCGGAAAAATAAGTAAGGACTTGATGGAATTTTTGGATTATACGGAAAATTCCACCGATGATTTTGCAGAATCCGCCAAAAGCGAGCTAATAAAGGAAATTCACGGAGAAATAACGGAAATCAAAGAAAACTCAAGATCGGGGGCGAATTATATGACAATGATAATGAAAGACAGAATCGCAAGAAGCGAAGCCGAATCGGAAGGTATTGCCAAAGGCAGAGCAGAGGGCAGAGCAGAGGGCAGAGCAGAAGGCAGAGCAGAAGGCAGAGCGGAGGGCAGAGCAGAAGGCAGAGCGGAAGGCAGAGCGGATGTAGCTTTGAAAATGATAAAAGCAAGGGCAAGCTTTGAATTTATTTCCGAAATGACGGGGTTGTCTTTAGACGAAATAAACCGTTTACAGGAAAGCATTGCGGCCTCATAATAATGTCGGTCTGTTATAAATTTTCCGAAGCCCGCATATATTATTACAAAATATCTGTAAGGTGATATTGTGATTTTTTCCAGAGATTACAGCAGGGCGATTTTAAACCTTAAACAGGAGGAGACTTCATCTTCCGACGGGTATGGCATATTCGGCAGGGTCGTTATTGAAATAAAGGGCGGCAGAGGGGAGATTATGCTTTATGCAAAGGGCATAGAGGCCGGGGCTTCGGGCAATCTTTATTTTATCTGCCGAAAGGGTGATAAGCTTATACCCTTAAAAGCCGTCCTTGTGAACATAAACGAGGGGGCTGCGGCGGTTAAGTGGAGGTTTAACCCCGACAATATTTTAGGCAGCGGCCTCAAAATAGAGGACGTTTGCGTTATTGTCCTTATAAACAGAGATGGCGAGCCTATACTTTCGGCTTTCTGCGGCAAGCCCGTAAAATGGAAAAGAGAGGGGCTTTTTTCCTCCGTGGCGGTAAAAGCCGTAAGCGGGGAAAGCATTAAAACCGGGGAAACCGAAAAGGAAAGTAAAGAGGAAGTGCTTAAAGCCGAAACGGAAGCTCTTAAAGTAAAGGAACCCGAAAAAGAGGTCAAAGCCGATATAAAGACTGAGATAAAAGCCGAAAAGGAAACCGAGGCAAAGGCTGAACTTGACGAAAGAGTCATAAAATTTACCGAGGTTGTGAACCGTTTCCAAAAGGATCTTGACGAGCTGAGATATTACGCCTATATGGAAAAGACAGAACGTGAAGAGGAAGCGGCGGAACAGGCTTTGGATTTTAATATCGATTATATTTTTGCAAAGCGGCCTGTTTATGATTTTCGTGAGTGTCGAGGAGATTTCAGGGAAATAGGCTTAAATGACCTTTGTCTTATTGACGGCTGTATGTATAAATACGCAAATAATCCTACGGTCAGGGCGGCCTATAGGAAATATAAACACCTGCTCTTAGGCAGAAACGGGGCGGAGCTTTTGTTCTGCATTCCGGATAAGAATAGGGAGCTTAAGGAAGCCGAGCTTTTGGGCTTTACCGATTTTAAGGAGATCGATAACAATTTCGGCTACAGAATTATGAAAATCACAAAGGAGAAAAATTCAAATGAGAATCCGAAAGAAAAACTGGACGGAAGAGGAGCTTGAAACAAGCAGATACCTTATAAACGAACCGGAAGCCCTTAAAGGAAAGTGGAGGGAGAAATTCGGAAATGAAAATCCCGTCCATATCGAGATAGGCTGCGGAAAGGGAAAATTTGTTTCTGAGATGTCTAAACTTTATCCGGATATAAATTATTTGGGAATCGAAAAATTTACTATGGTTGTTTCGAGGGCTTTGAGGAAGTGCAAGCTTGCGGAAGCGGGAAACAATATTTTTATATTCTGCAAGGATGCCGAGGAGCTTGAAAACCTTTTTGAACCGGGAGAGGTAAAGAGGATTTACTTAAACTTCTCCGACCCCTGGCCAAACAGAAAAAAGTGGATAAAGAAAAGACTTACAAACGAAAGGTTTCTTGAAAGATATGAAAATATTTTCGGGGAAAGGGGCGAGGTTTTTCTTAAAACAGACAACAGGGAATTTTTTGAATATTCAATACAATCCTTTTCCGAAAAGGGCTGGGTGCTTAAAAACATAAGCCTTGACCTGCATAACAGTCCCTTTGAGGGGAATGTTATGACGGAATACGAAAGAAAATTTTCCGAGCAGGGCCTGCCCATTTACCGCCTTGAGGCCTATTACGGCAGCAGCATGAAAGAATAAACCGATATGAGAACAGGCTGAGAAAAAAGCAGGTTTTCAGGAGGTAATCGAAAAAAATATGTTTTGATGTATTGACTTTGGATTTGCGATATTATATAATAAATATATTTAATTGCAGGCTGTGTTCAACGGACTGCAAAAAATATTTTTTAGGAGAGATAACATATGAAAAGGATAACAGCTTTATTTATTGTTTTGAGCCTTGCCCTGTCTCAGGCGGCTTGCGGAAGCTCCGACACATCTGCAGAGGCCGAAACCGACGCGGCGGAGGTTTCCGAAATGGCGGAGGCCGAAAACAACACGGAAAACGGAACAGATTCCGCAGAGACTTCCGAAACTTCCGATGTTTCCGGTGCTCTTGATATTGTAACGGATTCCGTAACCACACAGGCTTTTACGGATGAGGCCGTAGCGGAGGAAGATATTGAAACGATTCTTACCGCCGGAATAAACTCCCCCAGCGGTATGAATTCACAGCCTTGGCACTTTACCGCCCTGACAAATTCGGAAATTATAAGTGAGATAAGCGAGGCTATGAGGGCGAATATGCCGGCAGGGGCAAATACTGCGTTAGCCAAGGCCGACATAGGAAGTGCTCCCCTTGTAATTTTAATCTCGGAAACAGAGGGCAACGACTTCAACATAGGCCTTGCCTGCCAGAGTATGGCTCTTACGGCAAATGTTTTGGGCTACGGCACAAAAATACTTGCCTCCCCCTGCAGTCTTATAAATTCCGATTACAGAGAAGCTTTGGATATTCCCGAAGATATGGAGTGCGGTGCCGTTTTAATAATAGGAAAAGAGGACACATCTCTTTCCGCCGATGAGGTGACGGCTCCTACGGAGAGAAACAGCTTTGACGATGTTGTAAGCTATGTAAAATAAAACGGCTTTGGAGGCGGTAATATGGGATTCTTCGATATATTTAAACCGAAGAAAAATAAAACAATAAAGCCCGTAGGCGGTAAAAATCAGAAGCCCGAGGCGAGTGAAATAACGAAGCCCGAAGAGGATAGAACAATAAACCTTATTAACGGCGTCAAATTAAATTTAGACGACAGGCTTACCCAAATAATAAATCTCGGAGATGAATATTGTTTTGTAAATACAACGGCAAGAAACGGTTTGGGCGGATATAAGGACGTAAATATCTGCCTTTGCAGGGACAATAAGCTTATCAGGCAGATAACCGACGAAAGAGGAAACTTCCTTGATTTTCCCGGCTTTGAACACGGAAGCTGGGAAAAAGACGCGGAACGCCCTTTAGAACCCCCCTGCTGTCAGGTTTGTGACTCGCTGCGGCAAATTCGGAGAGGACGGGCTTGCAAGGTTTACATGGATGTTTCAGCCCGATGGACGGTATTACGCCGATGAGGACGGCTTCGGAGCGGAGGACGACATAGAAATCAATTTATACTCTATGCTTGATAAAACAGGCCGTTTTGTTACTCCCTTTAAACCTGCATAATACCCATAATAAATTAAAATTAACGGGAATGTGAAAAATTAAAGCTTCTTCACATTCCCTGTTTTTTGTTTTATGATTAATTAGAGAGGCCTCGTTTAAACAATTCTTGATATAAAATAAAAAAATGAAAAACAGATAAAAAATATAGCCCTATATTTAAAAAAAGGAATTGATTTTTTGCTCTGTACAGTATATAATTTTAAGGAAGCGATGATTAATTCGCCGAAGCAGATTTGCCGCAGAGCGTTTCGAGTGCGAGGAAAGCATTTGAGGGCATAGCCGGAGCCTATGTTGAAAATGCATGACGAAGCAATCGGAACGCTCTGCGGTGAAGCCGCAAAGAGCTAATTAGTCAGCGGTTCCTTAATGTATGTTCAGCAGATGTAAAATTTTTAACCTATTTTTATGAAAGGTGTGTTATTATAATGGAAAAGAAAGAACTGCTTTATATGGGAAAAGCAAAAAAGGTATATTCAACTGAGGACCCTGCCCTTTGTATATTTGAATACAAGGACGACGCCACGGCTTTTAACGGCCTTAAGAAAGGCTCCTTTGAGGGAAAGGGCGAAATAAACAACCAGATGGCTAACTTTATATTCCGCCTGCTTGAAAAGGACGGCATAAAAACCCATCTTGTTGAGGAAATAAGCAAAAGGGAAACCCTTGTTAAAAAATGCGAAATTATACCTCTTGAGGTTATTGTCAGGAATGTAGCCGCAGGCTCATTTTCAAAGAGATTCGGCGTTAAAGAAGGAACTCCCCTTAAAAACCCCACCCTTGAATTTTCATATAAGGACGATGACTTAGGGGATCCTATGATAAATACCTCCCAGCTTTTGGCTATAGGCCTTGCTGCGGAGGAAGAAGTTGAAGAAATAAGAGAGCTTGCTTTTAAAGTAAATGAAAGCCTTAAGAAGATTTTCTTAAATATAGGAATTAAAATAATAGATTTTAAAATTGAAGTGGGAAAAACCGCTGAGGGCGAAATAGTTCTTGCGGACGAAATCTCCCCGGATACCTGCCGTTTATGGGACGCTGAAACAAATAAGAAGCTTGACAAAGACCGCTTCCGTTTTGACCTCGGCGAATTTTCAGACGTTTATTTTGAGGTTTGGGGCAGGCTTAATGATTTTTACAAATAATTAATAATAAATAATACTCTTCTGTAACATTCAGTATAGACGCTTACAATCGGAGGATAACCTTAATGAGTATTTTAAAGGAAGAATGCGGTGTTTTCGGAATATGGGACCCTGACGGGTATTGTGCAAACACAACCTGCAGCGCCCTTGTAGCCCTGCAGCACAGGGGTCAGGAGGGCTGCGGAATTGCCGTAAACAAGGACAGAGAAATAAGCTATTATAAGGACACGGGTCTTGTAAACGAGGTTTTTAACAGTGAAATTTTGGAAAAATACCCGGGGAATATGGCTGTAGGCCACGTCAGATATTCAACGGCGGGAGGGTCGCTGAGAGAAAATGTTCAGCCCCTTGTCTTAAGGTATATAAAGGGAACAATAGCCATAGCCCACAACGGCAACATAACCAACACGGAAGAGTTGAGAACAGGCCTTGAATATAACGGGGCTATTTTCCAGACAACGGCGGACAGCGAAATAATAGCCTATCAGATAGCCAGGGAAAGAATCCGCAGCCGCTCCATAGAGGAGGCCGTTAAAAGGACTATGCACAGGCTTAAGGGTGCCTTTTCCATACTGGTTATGAGTCCTCAAAAGCTTATCGCCGCAAGAGACCCTTGGGGGTTCAGACCTTTGTCTTTAGGCAAGCTGGATAACGGAGCTATAGTTTTTGCCTCCGAAACAACAGCCTTTGACGCCATAGGGGCTAAGTTTGTAAGGGATATAGAGCCGGGGGAGGTTGTCACCGTATTTAAGGGACAGATAGAAAGCGAACAGATTATAGAGCCGGGGGAAACAAACCTCTGTATATTCGAGCATATTTACTTTGCAAGGCCTGATTCTATTGTAGACGGCCAGCCCGTCCACGAGGCGAGAAAAATGGCAGGGAGATTTTTGGCTATGCAGAGTCCCGTTGAGGCGGACATAGTTATAGGCGTTCCCGATTCCGGCCTTTCCGCCGCCCAGGGCTATGCCGATGAATCGGGGATACCCCTGCGAATGGGCTTTAACAAAAACAAATATATCGCCAGAACCTTTATATCTCCGGAACAGCAGCTCAGGCAGAACGCCGTTAAGATGAAGCTTAACGCCCTTAAGAGTGAGGTTTCCGGGAAAAAGGTTATAATGATTGACGACTCCATAGTAAGGGGAACAACCTCAGCCCATATTGTAAGCCTTTTAAGAGAGGCCGGAGCTAAAGAGGTTCACGTTAGGATTTCCTCTCCCCCCTTTAAGTGGCCCTGTTTCTTCGGTACGGACGTACCCACGAGGAAGGAGCTTATAGCAAACCATTACGATGTAGAAGATACTGCCAAATATATAGGGACGGACAGCCTTGACTATTTAAGCCTTGAAAACCTGCTTAAAATAGCTCCGGATTCCACCAGGGGCTTCTGTACTGCCTGTTTTACGGGAAAATATCCCGTAGATGTATCTCACCTGTTGGCAAAACTGGAGGGTAAAAAGAAATGAAAAACATATATGAAAGTCCGCTTAATTCAAGATATGCAAGCAAGGAAATGAAAGAGATTTTTTCTCCCGATATGAAGTTTAAAACCTGGAGGAAACTTTGGATAATACTTGCGGAAACGGAAAAGGAGCTTGGTCTTAACATAACCGATGAACAGATTGAGGAGCTTAAAGCGAAAGCCGAGGATATAAACTATGACGTGGCCGAAGCAAGGGAAAAGGTCTGCCGACACGATGTTATGAGCCATGTTTACGCCTACGGAAAGCAGTGTCCTAAGGCCGAAGCTATAATTCACCTTGGTGCTACAAGCTGTTATGTAGGCGACAATACGGACGTTATAGTAATGACAGAGGCTATGAAGCTTATACGCCGCCTTGTTGTTTCCGTAATAGCAAAGCTCGGGGATTTTGCCCTTAAATATAAGGATTTACCAACCTTAGGCTTTACCCATTTTCAGCCTGCACAGCTTACCACGGTAGGAAAGAGAGCCTGTCTTTGGGCACAGGATCTCCTTATGGATTTGGAACAGATAGACTTCTTTTTGGACAACGTAAAGCTTTTGGGCTGTAAGGGTACAACGGGAACTCAGGCAAGCTTTATGGAGCTTTTCGGAAACGATGAGGAAAAGGTAAAGGCTCTCGACAACGCCATAGCGGAAAAATTGGGCTTTAAGGCTGTTTTTCCCGTTTCAGGCCAGACCTATTCGAGAAAGCTTGACTCTATGGCCGCAAATGTACCTTCAGGCATAGCCCAGTCGGCTACTAAATTTGCAAATGATGTAAGGCTTTTGGCCCATCTTAAGGAGGTTGAAGAACCCTTTGAAAAGGGTCAGATAGGCTCCTCGGCTATGGCCTATAAGAGAAACCCTATGAGGTGCGAAAGAATAACAGGCCTTTCACGCTATATTATGAGCGCTGCCCTGAACCCGGCAATAACCGCCTCGGCTCAGTGGCTTGAGAGAACCCTTGACGATTCTTCAAATAAGAGAATAGCAATACCCGAGATGTTCCTTGCCTGCGACGCTGTTTTGGGTATATACTTAAATGTTGCCGGAGGACTTGTGGTATATCCTAAGGTTATAGAAAAGAGGATAATGAGCGAGCTGCCCTTTATGGCTACGGAGAATATAATGATGGACGAGGTCAAATACAGAGGGGGCAACAGACAGGAGCTTCACGAAAGAATAAGAGAGCTGTCTATGGAGGCCGCCGCCGTAGTTAAACAGGAGGGCGGAGACAACGACCTTATAGAGAGGATTGTAAAAGACCCCCTGTTCAAATGCTCCGAAGAGGACATAAGAAAGACACTTGACCCCAAAAATTTTGTGGGCAGAGCCCCGGGTCAGGTTGTTGAATTTGTTGAGAACCATATTAAGCCTATAATCGAAGCTGACAGGGACGGTATTTTAGGCGATGTGGAATTAAGCGTATAGTTAAGGAGAGTGTTAAATATGGTTAAAGCTATTGTAGGAGCCAACTGGGGCGACGAGGGAAAGGGAAAAATAACGGACCTCTGCGCGGAGCAGGCCGACATAGTCGTAAGATTTCAGGGCGGCGCAAACGCAGGCCACACAATTATAAATAAATACGGCAGGTTTGCCCTTCACCAACTCCCCTCGGGAATTTTTCACGAAAATATTATAAATATAATAGGAAACGGCTGCGCTTTAAACGTAGACTCCCTTACAGAGGAAATAATCTCCGTAAAGAAGGCAGGGGTTAATTTTAAGCTGTTTATATCCGAAAGGGCTCAGGTTCTGCTGCCCCACCACGTTCTGCTTGATACATATGAGGAGGAAAGACTTGGAAACAAGGCCTTCGGCTCCACAAAATCAGGTATTGCGCCTTTCTTTTCCGATAAATATTCAAAAATGGGCTTACAGGTATGGGAGCTTTACAACGATGAGCTTTTAAAGGAAAAGCTTCAAATGATGTATGAAAAGGTAAATGTTACCCTTAAACATCTCTATAATAAACCCGAAATAGACTATATGGAAGTTTTTGCAACCCTTAAGGGCTATGCGGAAACGATAAAAAACAATGTGGCGGATACCTCCCTTATTTTAAGAAAGGCAATAAAAGAGGGGAAGAGCATTCTCCTTGAGGGTCAGCTCGGAACCTTAAAGGACACCGACCACGGCATCTACCCCTATGTAACAAGCTCTTCAACTCTTGCGGGCTATTCCGCTGTAGGGGCAGGCATACCTCCCTATGCGATTTCGGATATTCTCTGCATAACAAAAGCCTATTCTTCGGCTGTAGGCGAGGGTCCATTTGTCTCGGAGATTTTAGACCCTATTGAAGCGGAGGAGCTTAGGAAAAGAGGCGGCGACAAGGGAGAATACGGCGCCACAACAGGCAGAGCAAGGAGAGCAGGCTGGTTTGACACTGTAGCCACACGCTACGGCGTTGAGCTTCAGGGAGCAACCGAGGTATGTCTTACCTGTCTTGACGTACTGTCATATCTTGATGAAATCCCCGTATGTACAGGCTATGAATATAAGGGCAAAATCTATAAGGACTTTTTAACAACAGACAAGCTCTATAAGTCAAAGCCCGTAATAGAAAAGCTTAAAGGCTGGAAGTGCGATATAAAGGGCATAAGGAAATTTGACGAGCTTCCAAATGAGGCCAAAGCCTATGTTGGATTTATAGAAAAAGAGCTTGGGTTAAAGGTTTCAATGGTATCAAACGGCCCTGCGAGAGAGGACATTATATACAGATAATACAGATGAGGGGGAGAAAGAATGTTGTCACCGGGCATAAAAGGAAAAAGCGAAACGGTAGTTGACAATTCAAATATTGCAAAAACAATAAAAAGCGGCTCTTTGGAGGTTTTTGCCACTCCGGCTATGATAGCCCTTATGGAGGAGGCTGCCTATAAGAGCGTAGCCGATGAAGTAGGCGAGGGCAACGGAACGGTAGGGACATACCTCAGTGTAAGCCACTTATCCGCCAGCCCCGTAGGCATAAGGATAAGCTGTGAAAGCGAGCTTACGGCCGTAGAGGGCAGGAAGCTTATTTTCAGCGTAAAGGTTTACGATGATGTTGGTTTAATAGGCGAGGGCGAACACCACCGCTTTATAGTTGCAAACGAAAAATTTCAAAATAAAGCAAACCAAAAGCTGAAAAGCTAAACGAAGAATTTTAAGGCTGCTTGCTTTTTGCTCCTCTTTGTCGCAAAAAGCAACCGGGGGGGGGAGCCACCTGCCACGCCTACGGCACGGCAGACGGCTCCCCTCAAATTTTAAGCGATCGGCTGCAACGCAGTGCTTATAAACCTTATGTTATACCTGCCGGGTTGCCGATTTTTTTGTTTTCTGCACCGAGTACAGGATTAAACTATTGTTAAAGGTGTGTTATGCCCCGGGCGGCATAACGAAACCTTTTGCACAGCACAAACCGTCCCCGATGTCAAGGACGCTCTGCGCTCCGTATTATCCTTGACATCGGGGACGGTTTGTGCTACCCATCGGCGGATTTTTATAATTATTTTAAAATAACACTTGCATATTTAAAAAGATAAGAGTAGAATTGAGACAGTCTGATTAGATAAATATTATTTTTTTAGAAAGAGGTGTTATTTTTATGGCTGAAACAGGCAAAAACAATTATCTTGAACAGGAGAAATTAGGGCGGCTTATGGTGAAATATGCTGTTCCCTGTGTAATTTCCATGCTGGTGGCTGCACTTTACAATATCGTAGACCAAATATTCATTGCAAATGCGGCCTATTTGGGTTCCTATGGAAACGCCGCCAATACTGTGGTTTTTCCTATGACCGTTGTAGCGATTTCCATTGCGGTTATGATAGGTGACGGCTGCTGCACCTTCGTCAGCATAAGTCTCGGGAAGAAAAAAAAGAGAAAACGCAGGTTTCGGCGTAGGCAATTCCGTTATGGCGGTTATAGCTGCAGGACTTGTACTTATGTTTATTTATCTTATATTTCAAGAAGGAATTATAAGTGCTTTCGGAGCAAGGGTAAACGACGAAACCTTCAGGCTTTCAAAGGAGTATTTCTTTTGGATTACTCTGGGCATACCCTTTTATATGCTGGGGCAGGCTCTTAACCCTATCATACGTTCCGACGGAAGCCCCGGCTTTGCTATGCTTACTCTTTTAACGGGGGCAATTATAAACATAATATTTGACCCGATATGTATATACGCTCTGCACTGGGGTATGATGGGGGCGGCTGTGGCTACAATAGGCGGTCAAATTGTGTCGGCGGTTATGTCGGCGGCTTACTTATTTAAAATGAAAGAGACGCCATTAAACAAAGGCTGCTTTAAATTCCGTCCCGTTCTTATCAAAAAAATTCTCCTCTACGGAATGGCAAGCTTTTTCTCACAGATTTCAATCGTACTCTCTATGGCGGCTACAATCAATATGGCCGTTAAATATGGGGCAAAAGACCCGATATTCTCTCAGACGGAGTTTTCTCAAATTCCCACGGCTATCGCCGGAATTGTTTCAAAATTCTTCCAGATTATAATTTCCGTATCCGCAGGTCTCGCTGCCGGCTGTATTCCCATTGCCGGTTTTAACATAGGTGCAAAAAACTATAAACGAGTAAGAGGTCTTATGAAGAGGTTGATGGGAACGGAGGCGGCCTTGGGCCTTATAGCTTCGCTTATCTTCCTGCTTCTGCCCTATCAATTAATACGTATTTTCGGCTCGGAAAACGAAAGTATTTACTATACCCGGTTTGCTGTGTGGTTTATAAAAGGTCAGCTCTGCCTTTTGCCTTTGGCTTGTTTAAACAAGGCTTCCTTTATTTTCCTACAGTCTCTCGGAAAGGCCAAACAGTCCTCGGTTTTGTCAGTAGCCCGTGAATTTGTTTTCGGCGTTGGCTTCGCAATTTTGCTGCCTATGATATGGGGGCTTTACGCTCTGCCTTTCTTTATGCCCGTTGCAGACGGTGTAACCTTCATAGCTGTCGGGACTGTATTAATAAAAACCTACAGAGAGCTTAAATAGGCGTATAGTTAAGCTTTTCTCTAATTTAAACATAATAAATATTCCAAGCCGCCGAAGGACATTTTCGGCGGCAAAATTTTTTTTGAAAAGTTATGATGTAACTATTGACATTACATCAAAACTGCGGTAATATAATTTCAGAAGATGTAATAATAATGGTTACATCAAATAAATTATTTTACAGGAGGAATTTTAATATGAAAACAGCAGTTATTTGTGCAAACGGAAAAGCAGGCAGACTTATCGCTGAAGAGGGGCTTAAAAGAGGCCTTGAAGTTACGGCAGTTGTAAGAGGAGAAAACAAAACAGCGGCTGAAAAGGTTATTAAAAAGGATTTGTTTGATTTAACATCGGCAGACCTCGAAGGCTTTGAGGCTGTTGTGGACGCTTTCGGAGCATGGACGGAGGATACCCTCCCCTTACACAGTGCCTCCTTAAAACATCTCTGCGACATTCTCTCAGGCAGCAAAACAAGGCTTTTGGTCGTAGGCGGAGCAGGCAGCTTATATGTAAACAGTGAACATACAGTCTGCATTTCCGACGAGCCGGACTTCCCGGATATATTTAAGCCTCTGGCAGCGGCTATGGCAAAGGCTCTTATGGAGCTTAGAGAAAGAAAAGACGTCCGCCGGACATATGTAAGCCCTGCCGCAGATTTTCAGGCTGAGGGCGAAAAAACGAGTGAATATATATTGGGCGGCGAAGAGTTAACCTTAAAAAGTAAAGGCGAAAGTATTACAAGCTACGCCGACTATGCCGTCGCTATGATTGACGAAATAATAAAGGGCGGCCATATAGGCGAAAGAATAAGTGTTGTAAGAAAATAAAAATACTATGGAACCGCTGATTAATTAGCTCTTCGCATCTTCACCGCAGATTTTCCCGATTGTTTCGTCATGCATTTTCAACATAGGCTCCGGCTATGCCCTCAAATGCATTCCTCGCACTCGAAAAAATCTGCGGCAAATCTGCTTCGGCGAATTAATCATCGCTTCCCTATAGAAATTTACAGCTGTTGATGAATAAAAACAGCTAAAGCCGTTCGGCGAGCAAAACGAACGGCTTTTTGATTGCACATCCGGAAAAATAAACTATTTGCTATTCAGATTTAACCCGGCAGTTTCAGATTCAAGCAGAAAATAAAAAACATCCTGTGTTAAAATAAAAGTAATCCGACAGCCCCCCCAAAAATTGACAAGGAGACAGAGAAATGCAAAAGAAGTTTGTGGATTTTTTAAATAAATATTGACACATTTCGGCGAATGATGTATAATAAAGCTATGTATAGGACTAATCGGTAACCCCATAAGGAAGGCAAAATTTTATAATTAACAATATGGTCTGAACATCGGCTATGAACCGAAGCTTATATGTTGAGATTTTAAACGATACAGAGAAATGTCTGCTTTTGAATTTATAATACGAGGCGAAATATACCATATACAGAATCGAAAATCAAGTGGGTTTTCCTGCCGATAAGTGAAAAAAATACGGCACCGATATACAGCCTGTATATTCACATTCCTGCATTTTATAAGTATGGTTTAATAATGTCCTATAATGCAAATCTTTTCAAAAATATGTATGTTTTGGAAAGGTTTGTTTTTTTGAGAAAATATCGCTTTCCAACGGCGATCCCCCTCTCCTTGTGAAGGGGAGACCCAGCAGTCTTTTGGCTTGCAGCTGAGTTTGGTATAAGGTCATAAAAATTATTTCAAAAGGGAGGATTTATACGTGGAGGAAAAAAAGAAATTTCCTGTTTCCGAAGATGAAACGGAAATTACCGAACCGGAGAAAAAGGCGGCAGAGTCTATGAACACCGAAGCGGAACCAATGTCATTTATTTAATTTAAGGGGCAATTTTTCAATTAAGGGTGTAAC
>JAJQFB010000016.1 GCA_021201395.1 Clostridiales bacterium
GCTTTATGCCGCTCGAATGCTCAGAATTTTTGCCTGCGGCAAAAACCGCCTGCGGTGGCCCGATTTCGTTCGGGTTCTTGATGATATTTTTTCAGATGTCTTTTTAAGGATAATATTCCTTTGACGGAAATGGTTCTTAAAATTATTCTTGAAAGAGATGACATCAATGTTATTTCCGCAAAGACACAGTTTGATCTTGCCAATTTATATGGCAAGTCAGCAATGTTGGATGCTGTGGCGATAGACAGTGCCGGCAAAACATTTAATATCGAAGTGCAGAAACAAAGCGAAGGTGCGGCACCTAAAAGAGCAAGATATAACAGCAGCCTTTTGGATATTCACAGCTTAAGGTCAGGCGGTGAACATAATGATTTACCGGAAACATATATTATCTTTTTAACTGAGAAAGACGTTATAGGAGCTAATATGCCTATATATCATATCGAAAGATGTGTTTTAGAAACGAATAAATTATTCGGCGATGAATCACATATAATATATGTCAACGGCGAAAACAAAAGCGATACAGATATTGGAAAGCTGATTGAACCATAGTCAATAAAGTAGACAGAAAAAGAGAAAAATTACCTACCGGGGTCAAGCGTCCGCACGCTTGCCGGGGGTTGGGGCGGGTAGCCCCAAGGTTTTTAGGGCTTTATATTTTCGAAGCGGCAAGTTTGTTATAATACAGCCTTTCCTTTTGGTTAGGAGAAAGCATATTGTTGGCTGAATGAGGCCGCCTATTATTATAAAATCCTTCAATCAATGACAGTCAAAATAATTCGCTTTGTTTGCAACAGGCGTGATTGGCAAAATATTATAAAAACAACATTTTATGAGCAAAAGGTCTGTAAATTCAGACCTTTTACAAAAACAAAAGACCTCTTTCATCATAAATGCTTGATGTACTTCCGCTGTTTCTTATGCACCTGTCAAGTGCCATTATGGCAGCTACGATGCCGTCAATCTTTTCTGTAGATTTTTCCTTAACAGGCTTTATATTGCCGACAGGGTTCAGAACTTTTGCTTTCAGCAAAAGTTCTGAACCTGTTCGTGACCGGGGACTTGCATACTTTCAGTTTGCAATATCCTTTGAGGATAGGTTTGCTGCCTAAAGATCTTGAGGACTCTGCCCTCAAACTCCCGAAGTTTATCCGATCGGGGAATATCCGGCAATGGAAAACAACGGCTTTTGCACCGCTGCTCTTTGCCGTTTTATTCCGCAGCCTGCGTCGGGTCACCCCTCAACGCCTGCCTATTTGGCTGCAATATTAGTATCGTCAATAATTTGGTTGTTACACGCATTTACACAGTTTATTTTTCATACCCGAGTTAAGTGCGTAAATTGTCCATAGGACTATATTGCTTCAAATCAGCCCAGTTGTCAAGTGCGTAACGGGCAATGGGAATCGGAAAGACATTTGACCGCCGATAGGCGGCTTTTGCCGGAGGGCAAACACCTCGTTTAACAATAGCACGTCCTCGGCTCGGGAATTTTTTCACCATTTACTTGTTAAGCTGTGCATAATCTCAGGCTTTGAATAATACTGCATAAAAAACGATTTCGGATTAATAAACTGAACCTATTGAACTCTCATAGGAGTTTATTTTTTTGTGCAAAATCGTGCTTTTCTTGAAATTCTGATTGTAAACGGGGCGAAGCCTATGCTATAATTAATAAAACAGCTTAAACAGCAAAACAATAAAAGGGGGAATTTATATGAACACGACGCCTAATTCAAACAGGCTCCACATAGGTATATTCGGCAACAGAAATTCAGGAAAGTCTACGCTTATAAACGCTCTTACCTCTCAGGATTTGGCTATCGTTTCTGCCTATCCGGGAACAACCGCCGACCCTGTTTCAAAGGCTATGGAGCTTCTGCCCATAGGCCCCGTTGTCATAACGGACACCGCCGGCTATGACGACGAGGGAGAGTTAGGGGAATTGAGAACAAAGAAAACCTACAGACAGCTTGACAAAACGGATATAGCCCTGATTGTAATCGACGCAGCCATAGGCTTTACGGAAGAGGACGGCCTATTTTCGGAAACAGTTAAGGAGAGGAAAATTCCCCTTATAGGGGTTATAAACAAAAGCGATACAGGCTCAAAGGGGGAAGAGGCCTTTGCCGAGAGAAAAATAGATTTTGTAAAGGTAAGCGCAAAGGACAAAACAGGCATAGACGCCCTTAAGGAGCTTATTATAAAGAAATCGGAAGCAGTCAAAAAAGAGGTTTCAATAGTAGAGGGTATAATAGAACCGGGGGATACGGCGGTTTTGGTTGTGCCTATAGACAAGGCCGCACCCAAGGGCAGGCTGATTTTGCCCCAGCAGCAGACCATAAGGGCGATTTTAGACAAGGGTGCCATAGCCCTGACTGTCAGAGAAAAGGAGCTTGCGGCCGCTCTTTCCGCTCTCAAGGAAAAGCCGAGGGTAGTAATAACCGACTCTCAGGCCTTTAAGGGGGTTTCCGCCCTGACCCCGGAGGACATTCCCCTGACCTCCTTTTCGATTCTCTTTGCAAGGCACAAGGGAGAGCTTGAGCCTCTTATAAAGGGAATAAACAGGCTTAATTCTATTAAGGAAGAGGATAAAATCCTAATATGCGAGGGCTGCACCCACCACAGAACCTGCGACGACATAGGGGCGGTTAAAATCCCCAAGCTTTTAGAAAAGGTTTTGGGCTTTAAGCCCCGCTTGGAATTTTCAAGCGGAACGGAATTTCCTGAGAATGTCGGCAGCTTCGCTCTTGTTATACACTGCGGCGGCTGTATGCTTAACGGAGCGGAGATGAAGTCCAGAATAAGGAAAGCAGGAGAAAAGGGAACAGCTATAACAAACTACGGTATGTTTATAGCCTATGCCAACGGCATATTGGAACGCTCTCTGAGGGCTGTTCCCGAGGCGTGGAAAATATATAAGGGAATAAATAAACAAATATAAAAATATGACGAGCTTAAAGACAATACGTATATTTGCTGTATAAAGCCCTGTGCATTTACACACAGGCAGATATTTAGAGAATCAAAAAAAGGCTCTTCGTTAAAAAGCGGAGAGCCTTTTGAATGCAGGGCAAAATTACGGCGGTTCCGGCTTTATGCAACACCGTAATCCGGCTATTTATTATGCAGTATTACGGTGTTGAAAAAATAATTATTTTCATAGACAATATCTATTTCACCGTCGTATTTTTTTATTGTTTCCTTTATAATATCCACCCCGAAGCCGTGGTTTTTCTTATCCTCTTTTGTTGTCAGAAAACCACTGTCCTTTGCGGTCACATTTCCGTCAAAGGTGTTTCCCATTTCTTATAAACAAAGCCTTGTCTATAATTTTAATAATTATGGAAATTTCCCGTTTGTCTGCCTTTTTAACGGCGGTTAAGGCGTTGTCTATCAGATTTCCCAAAATAATATTTAAGTCATAGTCCGTAACAAACAGTGCTTCGGGCACAAAAATATTCAGGTCAAGACTTATGTTATTTTCCTTATAATTCCTGAACTTGTGATTTATAAGGCTGTCGATTACAATGTTTTTACTCTTTGCAATTTGTCTTTCATAGTCTATATTGCCTGTTAAGTTGTCTATATATTTTATGCTCTCCTCTTTGTTATCGTTTAATATGTAATTTTTGAGGGCGATCATATGGTTTTTATAATCGTGACGCAGCTTCCTCGCTTCGGCGTCAGAGTTCTTTATAATATCAAACTGATTTTCGTAATATTGATTTTCGTTTTCAAGCACATATTCCTTATAGATATTCTTATAGGATTTGTCAATTTCATAAAAGCAGTAAAAAACAAGCAGGCACACTGTCAGCATAAAAGCAAATACAACAAATCTGTTTACGGTAAATTCACTGTCAACAAAGGTCTGAGTGAAAAATATAAGACAAACAGGCACAAACAAAAGCGGAAGCATATGTTTAAATCTTAGATCCGAACCGGATATATTTATAATAATTTTCTTTAACAAGCAGTAAATTCCATAAAACAGAAGATCAAAGGCGGCATAGAAAAGTATTATTGCTTTTAAATCAAAGCCGCCGAACAAAAATTCAAGCATAAAATAAATGAAATCCTCTAAAACCATACTCAGAGAATATACGGACACAACATAAAATATTCTTTTATACAGCTTCCCCTTGTATAACAATGAATATAAAAACATAGGTATAATGTTTGTTGCTATATTAACAGCATAAGAAGAATACCTCAGAAATAACAGAGTATTTACAGCATAATAAGAAAGTACCGCTGCGATTTTAAGGCTTTTTCTCTGGTTTTTGTATTCCAAGAAAATGTCGGTACATTTGCAGGTAATGAGTATATGAAAAAAGTTATAGATTATGTAGCATATTAATATGCTTGTATTCATACGCAGGCTCCTTTTCAGATTAACATTTCATTTATATATATTTTTCTGATTTCCTGTCTGTGAGAGCGGCTTATTGGAACAAAATCGCCGTTTGACATAGTCATTTGGCTGTATTTGTATTCATCCACATATTTTAAATTTACAATAAACGATTTATGAACCAATGTCATTTATTTAATTTAAGGGGCAATTTTTCAATTAAGGGTGTAAC
>JAJQFB010000126.1 GCA_021201395.1 Clostridiales bacterium
CCGCTAAATGGAAGAATTTGCTATTCATCTTGTTATGTTAACTAAATGACATTGGAAGCGGAACCGGAACAAACGGAAGCAACAGGAGCAGCAGATGCATCAACGGAGCCAAGGGATACAGAGCTTATTTTAGAGGCCATTGCCAAGCTGCAGCAGTGCTTTGATGATAAAATCGAACAGGATGAATACAAAAACACTCTTTTTGACAATATGCACAGAGAGTTGGTGCGTTATCAAAATGGAATTATGGATAAAATTGTTGAAACACTTGCTTTAGACATTATTCAGCTTGTGGATTCAACAAAGGGGCATATCAGTATCTATGAAAAAAAGGAACCTACAGAGGACAACTACAAACGCCTTCTTAAAATTGTAAATGGAATTGCGGAGGATATGCAGGACATTTTGTATCGTCAAAACATAGAAGCCTACAGCGTTCCCGGAAATGACGTTGATACACGGAGACAAAAAATTATCCAAATATTGGAAACAAACTGTTCTTCCGAAGATAATACTACAGCTGTCCGTGTTGCGGAAGGATATGAAAAAGAGGGGAAAATAATACGTCCGGAACGTATTAAAATTTTTAAATATAAACCTGATTCTTTAAGCGAAGAAAATGAATAAACTTAAAATTTAACAATGAAAGGATGAAACAGCTATGGGAAAGGTATTTGGTATTGACCTCGGAACAACTTATTCGTGTATTGCTTATATAGACGCAAGCGGAAAGCCCGTTGTGCTGAAAAATGCCGAGGGGGATTTAACTACACCGTCTGTGGTTTATTTTGAAAGCGGGACAGAGGTGTCGGTAGGTTCAGCAGCAAAGGAAAGCGCCAAGATGTATCCGGAACAGGTAGTAAGCTTTATAAAAAGAAGTATAGGCCAGCCCGGAGTCAGCCAGAATATAAACGGTGTAGATATGAAGCCGGAGGAAATATCCTCTTATATATTAAAAAAGGTTGTTCAGGACGGAGAGGATTCTCTGAGAATGGAAGGAAAATTAGATGACGATGAACACATTAAAGACGTTGTCATTACCTGCCCGGCTTATTTCGGCGTTGCGGAGCGTGACGCAACCAAAGCAGCCGGAACCATCGCAGGCTTAAATGTGCTTGCTATTATAAACGAGCCTACGGCAGCAGCTATTACATACGGCGTAACAGACGACAGCAGCTCAAAAACCGTTTTGGTTTACGACCTTGGCGGAGGCACCTTTGACATAACAATGATTAATATTAATCCCGGAGAAATAAGGGTTATATGTACAGGCGGCAATCATGAATTAGGCGGAAAAGACTGGGACGACCGAATACTCATGTATCTTGTCGATCAATATCAGAACGAAACGGGAACCCCCGACAATATCCTTGACGATGCAGAAACATTTCAGGAGCTGCTTCTTGCTTCGGAAAGGGCAAAGAAGCTTTTAAGCGCAAAGGAAAAGGCGCCTGTTGCCGTAAACTATATGGGCGAGCGTGTCAGGGTTGAGCTTACAAGAAGCAAATTTGACGAATTAACGGACGATCTTCTTTCTAGCACAATAGAGCTTACTCGGGATATGTTTAAGGAAGCCGAAAAAAAGGGATTCAGCCAAAACGATGTTTCGGAAATACTTTTGGTGGGAGGCTCGTCAAAAATGCCTCAGGTTATGAAGCGTGTAAAGGAAGAATTCGGCATTGAGACAAAAATGTTTGACCCTGACGAAGCTGTAGCCAAAGGTGCCGCCATATATGCAGACAAAATGAGCGAATACAACATTGTTCTTGAAGAAATAGCGAAAAATCAGGGTAAATCAGTGGAAGAAGTAAAAGAACAGGTTGACAGCGGCAAGATGGACGTTGAGAAAGAAGCTAAAAAGGCCAACATTAAAATGAGAGGAGGCCGGCTTCCCGGAGATGATGTTAAAATTATAAATGTATCCAGCCGCAGCTTCGGCACGGAGGCTTATGACGAAAGCGACAGCCTAAAACTGTTTAACATTATTCTCAGAAACGCCGAGCTTCCCGCAGAGGGCACAAGCTGTTTTAATCCCCGTCAAAACAATCAGAAATCAGCCAAATTTACCGTAAAGGAAAGCCTTACCTCAGAGGAGATAGTTGATCCCGAACTCGGAAAGGAAATAGGCACGGCAGAGCTTATCTTTCCTTCGGGTATTACGGTAGATACGGAAATAGAAGTAACCTTCAGACTTGACGAATCCGGCCTTCTTCATCTTCACGCAAAGGAAAACAAGGGCGGTCGGGAGGTAGACGCCGAATTTCAAACAACAGAGGCTCTTTCGGAACAGGAGATGACAGATGCTATCCGCCGAAGCAGCAGCTCAAGTGTAAATTAAAGGTGCAGTATATAATCGGACAAAATGTCGGAGTTTAGGGAAGCGATGATTAATCAGTGGTTCCCTAAGCCTGTATTTTGTTCGGGAAAGGCAGGATAAAGGTGGAAAATTATTTTATACTTCTCGAGCTTCCGTTTGATCCGCCGGAAAACGACACAAAAAAGATAGAGGCTGCCATAGCCAAAAAACAGTCGCTGTGGACGCGAGATTTAATCAACCCTGCAAAAAAGCCTAAAGCAAGCAGATATTTGGCACAGCTTAATAACATTAAAAGGGTTATGCTTAACCCCGACACAAGGAAAGAGGAAGCAGAAAAAGCAAAAAAAAATTAAAGATGACAATAAAGATAAGCTTAAAAAACAGCTTCACTTATTCAGTATAAAAGGAAAAGAACTGTCAGATAGGGATTTAAAACGCCTTGTCACAAATTTCAGTGCTTTCGGCTATACGCAGGCTGAGATTAAAAAGCTTTTTAACGAAATTAAGAAGCCCGAAGAAGAAGAATTTAAACACGATGACATCCTCGATAAAACCAATGTACTCAAGATAAAAACACTGATGGAAGCATTGGCAATAGAAGATAAAACGCTTTATGATTTTCTTGAGCTTCCGCAAAACGCCTCATGTATTCAGCTTTGCAGCAAAGCCGAAGCAATGGCAAAAAAATTACCGTCAAAGGCGAAAAAACAGGTAAAGACGGAACAGTTCAAAAATTATGCCAATTATGCTCCGACACTATATTTAAAGATTCGGCAATTAAGCGCAAATATGACAATTACATAAACATAACCAAATACTATGCCGTAAACAGTGCAGTAGACGAAATTGCCCGAAGCAATCAAAAGAAAATAGAGCCCAAAATGAAAGAGAAGCTCATTGATTTTGCCGTAAGCAACTATCATATAAGCGTTTCCGAGGCTTCGGTTTATATAAATAATTACTGCGAATATATGGGATATGCTCTTCCTCAAAACAAGATTATATGCGGTCTTTGCGGAGCGGAAAATCCGGCGGGAGCCGCAGTCTGTTCAAAATGCAAAAAGGCTTTGTTTATTATCTGTCCATCCTGCGGCACTCAAAACAGCAATTCGGCAAGGGTATGTGCAAAATGTAAATTTGACTTAACCAAAATCGATGAAGCGGCGGAGCTTTTGGCACGGGCAAAGCGGAAATATATCGAAAAAAATCTTGAAGAAGCAAGCAGACTGCTGATGCAGGCAAAGGCTCTTTGGCCCGGTCACCCCGACGCCGCTTCCCTTGACAAAGCCATAAAGGAACAAAGAGAAACAGCAAAAAACACCGTTGCGGAAATTATGAGAAATATACAGGAAAAACGCCTGTATACTGCAATGACAAAAATTGATCAGGCAAAGGCAGCCGATTTTGAAATAGATGTTTCCGTTAAAGAGAAAGTAACAAATACTCTTGCAGATGTGAAAAAAGCTTTCTTTAATGAGAAATTCTTCAAAAGAAAAGGCTTTTTCCATTACAACGTCTTTAATCGATATTATTTCCGATTCCGATGAGCTTAACCGAAGCCTAAAGCAGTTTCCGCCTGATGAGTGTCCCAATATAAGTTTTACAAAAACCGAAGATTCCGTCACATTTAAATGGAGAGAAAGCCCATCTTCCGGAGATATTTCGTACAAGCTTGTCAGAAAAGAAAATACATACCCAAATGATTCTGACGACGGCACCGTAATATACAGCGGCAAAGAGCTTTCCTATACAGACAGGAGCATAAATAAAAACACTGTATATTATTATTCTGTTTTTGCTGTAAGAAAGGAAGTAAGCTCAAGAGCCGCCCGTTTGAGCATACCTATTGTGCTTGTGGAAAAGGTAAAGGCTCTCAGAGCTGTAGGCGGCGACGGAATGGCTGCGCTTTCATGGAAAAAAGTCCCTTCCGTTACTGAAATACATATATATAAATACTGCGGAAACGAGCGGCCTAAAGACGATTCTGTTTATGACTCCGTTCCATGTACAAGGCTTGACGGCTTCACCGTAAAAGGTCTTGACAATGATTCTGTATACTGGTTTGCCGTAAGCGCAGGTTATATACTAAACGGAAAAACATATATATCTGTTGTTCCCAAGAAGCCTGCCAAGCCCCTTGAAAACTTTAAAGTCAGATATTCAAAGGAAATTTTTACGGCATCGTGGGAAAAGTCCCGTTGGGACATTATAATCTCCATTCCGCCGCACACGCCGGCACAAATAGTGATGAAAGTGCT
>JAJQFB010000091.1 GCA_021201395.1 Clostridiales bacterium
TTGACAATTAGTTTCAGCAAAAACGGCTAAATCTATACTGATTTCCTGTGGTGTACGTTTAGCCCCTTTCGATATTGATGTTGTAAGAGAAATGACAAAATATGATGAAATGGAACTTGACAAAATAGGAGATGAAAAGACTGCTTTATTCATAATTATAGATGATAAAATATCGTCTTTCAATTTTCTATGTGCAATTATGTATTCTCAGCTTTTTAAGGACTTGTGTGATAAGGCAGATAATGTTTACCACGGCAGACTGCCTATTCACGTCAGGTGTATTCTTGATGAGTTTGCGAACTGCGGACAGATTCCCGACTTTGAGAAGATTATTTCAGTTATAAGGTCGAGGGAAATTTCCGCAAATGTAATAGTACAAAATCCCGCACAAATTAAGAAGCTGTACGGTGAAAACGCAAAGACCATTGAGGGCTGCTGTGATTCTATTTTGTTCCTCGGTTCGTCCGAAAGTGAAGTAAACAAATATATTTCCGATAAGGTAGGAAAGACAACCATTGACCACAGAGGTACGAGTACAAGCAAAGGGCAAAACGGTTCTTACAGTGTCAGTGACCAAATTATAAGCAGAGAATTGATAACTCCGGCGGAGGTCGGCTTGTTGCCCAATGACGAGTGCATATTGTTTATTAGGGGTATTCGACCTTTTAAATCAAAAAAAATCAGACTTAATAAATGCAGAAACCACCAACAGCTTGCGGATTTTAACTCCGATATGTACTTTGACATAAAAAAATACAACAAGGTTATGAAAGAGAGAAAAGAAGCCGAGGAAAGGGCGAAAAACGGTTTCTTTGATGATGACAGTATTGTTTCGGCTGAGAAAAAACCTAAAATGGAGATTTTGGACATATTCAACGCTGAAAACAAGTGTTCGGGAGGTAAAAACAGTGACGGAGCTTAACAAAATTTATAATGAGGACTGCTTTGTCACTATGGACAGGCTTCCCGAAAAGTCAGTAGACGTTATTTTGACATCGCCGTTTTATAATACGAACCGCAAACAGGGTAAATCGGTTGTTATAAAAAAATCGGCTTATAAAAATTATGAGAAATGCCCTTATATTCGCTATGACAAGCACGTTGACAATATGACGAACGATGAATACTGTGACTTTACAAGGGCATTGTTTTTAAAGTTTGACCGTATTTTAAGCCGAAGCGGTGTTATTCTTTATAACCTTTCCTATGGAAATAATAATCGTGAAGGAATGTTTAGGGCAGTAAATACGGTTATAACGGAAACAGACTTTACTATTGCCGATGTCATTGTTTGGAAAAAGAAAAATGCCTACCCCAACTGCTGTTCGCCGAATAAGCTGACGAGGATATGGGAGTTTATATTTATTTTTTGCCGAAAGACGGAAATTGAAACTTTTCATTGTAATAAGGCTGTTACGAGTGTGAGGACAACAGGTCAGAAAAATTATGAAAACATTTTCAATTACATAGAAGCAAAAAATAATGACGGGGTGTGCCCTTTTAACAGGTCAACATTTTCAACCGATTTGGTTATGCAGCTTTTGAATATATATCTGCCCAAAGACAGGAAAAGTGTTGTTTATGACCCTTTTATGGGCAGCGGAACAACTGCCGCCGCCTGCAAGCAGTTTAAGAATTGCAGTTACATAGGCAGCGAAATCTCAGAAAATCAAGTTAAATGGGCAGAGGAAAGGCTGAATAAAATTGATAACAAAAATTTATAGATTAAGGAGGAATTTATGCAGTTAGTTATTGCTGAAAAGCCGAGTTGTGCTTTAGCTTATGCTAAGGTACTCGGTGCAAATGAAAAAAAGAAAGGATATTATCAGGGAAATAATTATATAGTCAGCTGGTGTTATGGGCATTTGGTGGGGCTTGCTGAGCCTGAAAACTATGACAATAAGTTCAAACAGTGGAAAAATGTGCCTGTGATACCGTCGAGATGGCTTTATGAGGTTAAGGAGAATACACGAAGTCAGTTTGAAATAGTCAAAAATCTTATGAACCACTTGACCGTTGACAGCATTGTGAATGCCGCCGATGCAGGACGTGAGGGAGAATTGATTTTCAGGCACGTTGATGAAATGTCGGGCTGTCGAAAGCCTGTTAAGCGGCTTTGGCTTTCTTCACTTGAAGATACAGCCGTAAAAGAAGGTTCTGAACACTTAAAAGACGGTTCGTATTATGAAAATCTTTACAAGTCTGCCCTATGTAGAGAAAGGGCCGATTGGATTGTGGGAATGAATATGGCGAGATTTTTTACCGTTTTATACAACAGCACGAAGCCCCTGACCATTGGACGAGTACAGACACCTACCCTTGCATTAATTGTTGAACGTGACAAGCAGATTTCATCTTTTACAAGGGAAAAGTATTATACTGTTGCTTTAAACTGCGGAGCATTTAACTGTGAAAGTGAAAGATTTACTGATTTAGCAGAAGTCGAAAGCATAACTCAAAAATGTAACCTGTCACACGCAGTTGTCGGCAATATTGTAAAAGAAGAAAAGCATATTAATCCGCCGAAACTTTATGACTTAACAGCTTTGCAAAGAGAAGCTAACAGGCTTTACGGCTATACGGCACAGCAGACCCTTGAAGCCTTACAGCGGCTTTATGACAACAAGTTAGTTACATATCCGAGAACGGACAGCCGTTATCTTACGGAAGATATGGCAAATACAGCCCGAAACATAATTGATATTATAAAGGAAAGATTTGATTTTGCAAAAGCGGCGGCAAACGAGCCTAACATATCGGCTGTAATGGACAATTCCAAAGTAACCGACCACCACGCTCTAATTCCGACGGCAAATATAAAAACAGCAGACTTTGAAAAAATCATAACCACAGACAGGCAGATTTTATATTTGATTGCCGAAAGGCTTTTAACGGCAACGGCTGAAAGGTGCATTTATGAAGATACAAAGGTTTTTTTGGACTGTCAAGGTGTTAAGTTTATTGCAAAAGGCAAAACCGCTGTAAATATTGGTTTTAAAGAAATTGAAAAGACTTTTGTTGGTTCTGTTATTAAGACTGAAAATGAAAAACCGGATAACAACAAAAACAATCTGCTGGAAATATCCGAGGGAAACAGCTTTGCCGTAACTGCCAAACTTGTCGAACATTACACTTCGCCGCCTAAACCTTTTACGGAAGATACTCTATTGGCGACTATGGAAAACGCAGGAAACGGCGACTACGATACCGACGAAGTTGAAAGGAAAGGTCTTGGAACTCCGGCAACGAGAGCCGGCATTATTGAAACGCTTATAAACCGAGGGTATGTTGAAAGAAAGGGCAAAAACCTTATTTCTACAGACAAAGGCAAAAATCTTATAAAAATTATGCCCGAAAGACTTTGTTCTCCCAAAATGACAGCCGAGTGGGAAAACAGGCTTGTTCTTGTTTCAAAGGGGCAGGCCGACAGCGAGGCTTTTATGAAAGATATTGCCGATTTTGTAAAGTCTGTCATAGAAACAACCTCTGTTGAGGATTCTATGAAGGACTTTTTTAATGAGCGTGAGGTTATAGGGGCTTGCCCACGCTGCGGAAACAACATATATGAAGGAAAATTGAATTTTTACTGCGGAAACAAAGATTGCGGCTTCATATTATGGAAAGAAAACAAGTTTTTCTCAAGCAAGAAAAAGTCTATAACAAAGCCTATTGCAGCCGCCCTTTTGAAAAACGGCAAAGTGAGGTTTAAAGACCTTTACTCCGAGAAAACGGGCAAAACCTACGAAGCGGATATAATTCTTGATGATTCCGGCGGCAAGTATGTCAATTTCAAGATTGAGTTTCCGAAGAAAAGCAAGAGGTAAGGGAGGCAGGACAGCATAGTGGAAAATGATAAAAACAAGAAGAAGCCGGAGCGGGAAATTTTTGAGGATATAAAGTTTGACGAGATTTTAGACCCTACGGAGAAAAAAGCCACTGAAAGGGAACCTATTCCGCCGAAGAAACAGCGGAGAGTAAAAAAGAAACCCTTGAATAATCGTGATTACGTCCATACATACAAATATTATTCCGTTGAAGCCAAACAACCCGATGTTCCTATAAAAACAGCCGAAAAGTCTGTTGCAGTAAACGATGAGAACAAGGCGAAAACAGCCGATGTCGATAATCAAACTCTTACGGACTTTTTGAAATTGAGAGCCGAGGAAAACGATATACCCTCTGTCAGTACGTTGGCGGTTCTGTATTATTCTCAAAACAAAGTTGATGAAGCTATGCCGCTTTTTGAAACTGCTGCAAATGCAGGCTATGCCGAAGCGGAAAGAAATCTTGCCATTGTTTTGGAAATCGGAGAGAGCAAGGAAACCGAAAAGATTTTCGACCTTTACAATAAAGCGGCTGAAAAAGAGGACGTTTTAGCCCTGAACAACCTCGGCTGCTGTTATTTAAACGGCGAAGGCTGTGAGCAGGATTATAAAAAGGTGGTTTCCTGTTTTGACAAGGCTGCAAGAGAATAACGTGAAAGTAAGAAATTTTGTGCAATAAATAAAAAGTTGCATAACAAAGAAA
>JAJQFB010000015.1 GCA_021201395.1 Clostridiales bacterium
TTCTTTGTTATGCAACTTTTTATTTATTGCACAAAATTTCTTACTTTCACGTTACATCCCTCTTTTCTATTATATATATAATAACCGCTTTGAAGCTTGTTGTCAAGAAAATCTGTGAAGTTCGGGCGTGCCCCCGGTACTGCCCCTCCGCCTCGCTGTGCTCGGCACCTCCCCCCTAAAAGGGGAGGCAGTAATCCATTATATGCGGTTTAATGTCTTTCTTCTAATTTATTTAGATTATTATTTCCTCAAGGCTTGAAATCCAAAGGCTTACACAGGCATCGCTGGGCATTCTCCAATCCCCTCGGGGGCTTAGAGAAACGGAGCCTACCTTAGGGCCGTCGGGTATGGCGGAGCGTTTATACTGCTGTGCGAAAAATCTGTAATAGAATTTTTTAAGCCATTTCATTATTGTTTCGGCGTCGTATTTGTCTTTAAAGGCAATTTTTGCGGCGTGGAAAATTTTATCCGGCTCAAAGCCCAGCCTCATCATACTGTAGAGGAAGAAGTCGTGAAGCTCATAGGGGCCTACTATGTCCTCCGTCACCTGAGAGATAAGCCCCTCCTTATCGGGGGGGAGAAGCTCAGGGGAAACGGGGGTGTCGAGAATGTCGTATAGAATTTTCTTAAGCTCTCCACCGCCGAAATCCGCAAAATATTTTATAAGGTATCTTATTAAGGTTTTGGGGATTGAACAGTTTGCGTTATACATTGACATATGGTCGCCGTTGTAGGTGGCGAAGCCCAAGGCAAGCTCCGACAAATCCCCTGTTCCGACAACGAAGCCGTTGTAACGGGAGGCTAAATCCATAAGAACCTGCGTTCTTTCCCTTGCCTGGGAATTTTCATAGGTCAGGTCGTGAACCGACGGGTCGTGGCCTATGTCCTGAAAATGTTTATTGACTGCTTCGGCTATTTTTATTTCACGGAAGCTTGTCCCCAAAACACGGCAGAGGGCAAGGGCATTTTTGTGAGTTCTTTCCGAGGTTCCGAAACAGGGCATAGTTACGGCTTGTATTCCCTTAGGGTCAAGACCTGCTAACTTAAAGGCCTCAACGGTAATAAGCAGGGCATGGGTAGAGTCAAGGCCGCCGGATATTCCTATAACAACATTTTTAACCCCCACGTGTTCAAGTCTCTTTTTAAGCCCCATAGCCTGAACAGCTATAATCTCTTTGCAGCGTTCCTCTCTTTTTTCCTCATCGCGGGGTACAAAGGGCATAGGGTCGATTTTTCGTAAAAGGTCTGTGTTTTCCGCCCAAATATAGGGGAAGGTTATATACCTGTAGCCCTCTGTGTTTACCTCAAAGGTTGTGTTTCTCCGCCTTTCCGTATCAAGCAGACCCGTGTCTATGTCGGCGGCTATCATACCTTTTTGGAAAATGTCTCTTTCCTCTAAAAGCCTGCCGTTTTCGCAGATAAGGCTGTGGCCGGAATAGACTGCGTCCGTGGTGGATTCTCCCTCCCCGGCACAGGCATAGACATAGCCGCCGATAAGCCTTGCGGACTGGTTTTTGACAAGGTCACGTCTGTAGGCAGACTTTCCCGTTATTTCATTTCCCGCCGAGGGATTAAAGATTATATTCGCCCCGGCTAAGGCATGATAAGATGAGGGGGGAACAGCCGCCCATAAATCCTCGCATATTTCCACCCCAAAGGAAGCAGTCTCACAGCCCTCAGGCGTAAAAATCAGGTTCTTTCCGAAAGGAACTTCTTCCCCTCTTATATCGGCTGTCAAAACTCCCTCAAAGGCTTTTTCAAAATATCTTTTTTCATAAAATTCGTTGTAGTTGGGTATATATGTTTTGGGAACAAGCCCCAAAATTTCTCCGTTGTATATAACCGCCGCAACATTGTAAAGACAGCCCTTAAAGGCTAAGGGCAGACCCACGATTATAACGGGCGTAAGCTCAAGGCTTGCTTCCTTTATTTTAAAGAGACCATCTAAGGCTCCCTCTAAAAGAGTCCTCTGTAAAAATAAATCTCCGCAGGTATAGCCCGTTATACAAAGTTCCGGAAAGACAAGGCCGAAAACTCCCTTTTTATCCGCCGTTTCCGCTTCCTTTATAATTTGCTGGGTATTATAAACAGTGTCCGCCGTTTTAACCTCAGGGCTTACCGCAGCACACCTGACATATCCGTATTTCATAGCAAAAACCCCTTATTCTTAGTGTATTAAGGGCATTATACCACAAAAATAAAAATTTATCAGTATAATTTTAAAATATTTCCAAACTTTTCACAAAAACAAAAAACAGCGACCCCGATAATTCAATGTAAAAACAATATGAAAAACATTTGAATCTGTGTATAAAGTGTGATATAATTTTATCAGTGAAAAAAATGAAAAATTTTGAGTTTTTGAGGAGGGAACATATGTCAAAAAAATGTTTAATAATAGTGGATATGCAGAATGATTTTATAACCGGAAGCTTGGGCACGGCGGAGGCCGTTGGGATTGCGTCTAAGGTTAGGGAAAAGGCGGAGGACTTTGAGGGGAAGCTTATATTTACAAAGGACACCCACTTTGAAGATTATCTCTCAACTCAGGAGGGGAGACTTCTGCCCGTTGAACACTGTATAAAAGGAACCGAGGGGTGGGAGTTGGAGCCGGGACTTGAGAAAATGTGCAGGGAGAGGGGCTGTTTGGTTTACGAAAAGCTTACTTTCGGCTCTGTTTCTTTGGCAAAAGATCTTGCGGAGGAAAACGGCAGAGAGCCCTTTGACGAAATAGAGCTTACGGGCTTGTGTACGGACATCTGCGTTATATCCAATGCCCTGCTTTTAAAGGCATATATGCCGGAGGTTAGGATTACCGTCTGCGGAAGCTGCTGCGCCGGAGTTACGCCCGAGAAGCATGAGGCGGCTCTTGCGGTTATGGAAAGCTGTCAGATTACAGTTAAATAGTTAAGGAGTGAGATATTTGAGCCAGTTTGACAAAAGAAACATAAGTATGGTTATGGACTTATACGAGGTGACAATGGCCAACGGCTATTTTTCGGAAAAGGCCTTTGAGGACAGGGTTATTTTCGACGTGTTTTACAGAAAAAATCCCGACGGCGGCGGCTTTGCAATATTTGCGGGGCTTGAGCAGATTGTTGAATATATAGAAAATCTCCGCTTTGAAGAGGATGACATAGAGTATTTCCGCTCTCTTAATATTTTCGGAGAGGATTTTTTGGAATACCTTAAAACCTACCGCTTTACAGGGGACGTTTATGCCTTTCCCGAGGGGACGGTTATTTACCCGGAAGAGCCAGTAATCACGGTTTCCGCTTCTCTTTTGGACGCCCAGATTATAGAAACGGCTCTTCTTGCCCAAATAAACCACCAGTCCCTTGTGGCTACGAAAACAAGACGTATAGTAAGAGCCGCAAACGGCAGGGCAGTTTCCGACTTCGGAGCAAGACGGGCCCACAATATGGACGCTGCGGTTTACGGAGCAAGGGCGGCCTATATAGGCGGAGCCTCCGGCACGGCTACGGTTTTGGCAGGAAAAGAATTCGGCATTCCCGTCAGCGGAACTATGGCTCACAGCTGGGTTATGTATTTTGAGGACGAACACACGGCCTTTAAGAAATATGCGGAAATTTACCCCGATTCCACAACCTTTCTTGTTGATACCTACGATGTTATACGTTCCGGCGTGCCCAACGCAATAAAGGCGGCTAAAGAGGTTTTGCTCCCTCAGGGGAAGCGTCTTAAGGGGGTAAGGCTCGATTCGGGAGATTTGGCCTATCTCTCAAAAAAGGTAAGGAAGCTTTTAGACAAGGAGGGCTTTACTGACTGCAAAATTATAGCCTCGAACAGCCTTGACGAACACATCATTTCCTCCATACTTAGGCAAGGCGGAAAAATAGACTCTTTCGGAGTAGGCGAAAGGCTTATAACGGCCAAAAGCGACCCTGTTTTCGGCTGTGTCTATAAATTGGCCTCCATAGAGAGAAACGGCAAAAGCATACCGAGAATAAAGCTGTCTGAAAATCAGGGGAAGATTACAAACCCGGGCAGGAAAAAGGTCTACCGCATATATAGCGAAAAGGGACAAGCTGCGGCCGACCTTATAACAAAATATGACGAAGAGCTTAATCTGAACGAACCCTACCGCTATGTCGACCCCAAAGAGCCTTGGAGGCTCCGCCATTTTACAGGCTGTACGGCAAAGGAGCTTCAAAAACAAGTCATCAAAAACGGCAGAAGAACGGAGCCTCTTCCTTCTCTCGACGAAATAAAGGCCTATACTGCAAAACAGCTTGAGAACGAAATATGGCAGGAAGAACAGCGTTTTGAAAATCCCCATATACACTATTTGGATTTAAGCCCGGCCTATTATGAGATGAAGATGAGCCTGCTCAAAGGGAGTATATCACAAAAATCACGTTTCCAGAAAGAAATCTCGTC
>JAJQFB010000111.1 GCA_021201395.1 Clostridiales bacterium
CTGTGTATCACCATTTACATCGCCTGAAAATCCTCATTAATCATCGTTTCCTTAGTAAAAAAACAGCTAATTTTATAGAGGAGCTTTATACAGATGAATACAACAAATACATTACTCTCTATGAGATTTACGATTTTGCCGAAGAGTTCAACACAAGTCTTGATTTCCTGCTCGGTAGGAGTGATAAAGAATATTTATGAAGAAAGAATCAGGATTTATAGATTTATATGAAAGAGATTGCATGAATGTAATAAAAGACTTGCCCGATAACAGCATAGATTTAATAGTTACCGACTCTCCGTATAGAACAACTCAACGATGAAATACGGGAAACACCGGAGGAATGTTGAAAACAAAGATATTTTGTGAGGGCAAAGTTTTCCGACACAACAATATAGACTGTACAGAATATGCTCAACACTTTCACAGACTGTGGGTTTCACTTCATTAAATCACTTATATGGAATAAAGGTAATAAAATAATGGGTCACTATTATATGTCACAGTACGAGTATATCTTATTTTTCCGTAAAGGCAAAGGTGTGAAAATCAACAACTGCGGCACAGCAGATATTTTGGCTATCCCGAATAAGAAAACAAAAGGTGAGGACGGCAAAAATCTGCACGATACAGAAAAGCCTGTAGAACTAATGCAGACATTAATTGAAAATTCCTCACAAAAGGGGCAAGTAGTTTTAGACCCGTTTATGGGAATAGGTTCTACGGGAATTGCCTGTGTAAACAGCAGACGAAGTTTTATCGGGGTAGAGATTGATAAAACCTACTGCGATATTGCCACAGATAGAATATACGAAGCAGGAGTAAATTAATTATATGAAACTTGTCGAATTATATAAAGACGGGAATGTAAGAGATGATATTGACCCGGAAGATTGTACCCCGCCCAAAATGCGAAAGAGTACAGCGACATACAAATATGATTGCAGCATATATACAGAGGAATTAAACAAGATAATAGAATCCCGTAAAAGGTGTTGTGAGAAGACTACCGCAGTAACCGATTCTGATATGTCTTGGAAAAATGCTCCGTGGAATTAATCTTGTAATTCTTTATTAAACTAAAATGGTGGTGATTTAATGAAACAGTTATTAAATACAAGTGATATGCGAAAAGCATTAAAAATTGGAAGAACAAAATTATACGAAATGATAAATCAAGGAGCGTTACCTGTTATAAAAATAGGGAATAGATATTATATCCCTGAAGATAAACTTGATAGATTTATTTCGAGTAGTGTGGGCAAAAAACTTTAGATTTCTTAATACAGGCAAATAATCTATTGAAAATAAGGGCAAGCGTATGTTATAATAAGCTTGCCCTTATTTTTTATATTTGCCTGTATGGTAGCATACGAAAGGTGGGTATAAAAATGAATAAAGAGAAAAGAGTGAATGGACAAGGAGCTGTTTTTTACAGTGAAAGTAACAAAAAGTGGATTGCTAAAATTCAAGTTGGGACTGATAATAATGGGAACCCTATAATAAAAAGGTTTTCTTCCACAAAAAGTAAAAGTGAAGCCACCAAAAAACTCGAAGAGTTTAAACGAAAAATACTTATAAACGAACACAGTTCTAATAAGGCAATTCTGAATGATTATATTGAAAATTGGTTAGAACTGTATCAAAAACCCAAAGTAAAAGCGACAACTCGTCACAGAGATGTCACTGCCTTTGAAAACCACATAAGACACACCATAGGTCATATGAAACTCAAAGATATTGATGTGCAAGTTGTCCAAAACCTTATTAATAGCGAAAAAACCGTTATGCCAATAAGACTATTGAGAAGACTTATAGTTTGCTGAATAGGGTGTTTAAAAGAGCAGTACAGTTAAAGGACTTAAATCATAATCCTTGTAGTGGTGTTGCTTTGCCGAGTGTACATACAAATTCTATACAGCCGAAAGAAATAGAAGAATACGATGTCGAAGAAACCGATGCTATAGAAGCTGCCATTAAAGACTCGTGGGAAAACCACAGCAAACTTTACAGAGCTTCACCAAGCTACATATTACTCCTTAATACAGGAATGAGATTGGGCGAACTCTTAGCTTTGCGGTGGAAGAATGTTGACTTAAGAAACAAACTGATTAAGGTCAGAGAGAATCAGGAGACAGTCAAGATAGACAGCAAACGCAAAACCGTAACAACACTCCCGAAAACAAAATCTTCATACCGGACGATTCCCATTAACAAAAAGGCATATGAAATGCTTATGGAATTAAAACGGCGTAACGAAGAAACCAAAATTAAATCTCTGTACGTTGTCAGTAATTTAAAGGGAGAACCTTTCAACGACAACAACTACAGAAGAGACTTCAAGAGGTTTTGTGAAAGGTATGAAATTGAGTATAAAGGTATTCACACTTTTAGACATACCTTTGCAAGCAGGCTGTTCAGAAACGGTATAGACGTTCCTACCGTAAGCAGGCTTTTAGGTCACAGCAACACGTCAATTACCGAGAACATTTACATTCACATTTTGGAGGAACAAAAGGTCAAGGCTATCAAACTTTTGGACTGTATTTAAAAATCTTAAGAGATTTTAAGAAAACAATCCTCAAAAAGAGCCACCAACGAGCCACCAATTAATGTGATAACAGACGGTAAAAAACGGTATTTTCTGTAACATTTCTGTGATGGAAATATTTGGAGACAACCCTTAAAAACCGCATAAAAATGGGCTTTTTCAAGGATATTTAAGCCCTGTGAAAAAGCCGTGAAAGTATGGAGATGAGGGGAGTCGAACCCCTGTCCGAAAATCCGTCGGTAAGGACGTCTACCATTATAGCCTCATCTTTTGGGATTCCGAAAGCAGGCGCCGATGGGCAGGCTCAGGCTTTCGTAAGCTTCATAGGGAGCTTTCCTCCGGGCAAAGCTTAACGGAGGAGGTTGCTCACATTGTCGATGCTCCGAAATCAAGGCGTGAGAACCCTGAAAGGAACAGCTGCCGCAATCAGGCAGCGTATGCTAAATTATCGTTGTCGATTAATTTATAAAAGTGTTTGGGCTTTTAAGGAATTGCCCGTTTCCAATGGCAGTCCCGACTTTCAAAATCCCCGTCGAAACCATTACATCCCCTTAATCAGGGCAGGCCAAAACCTGCCCTTTAAGGTTCGGAATATAAGTATACCACTATTTTTTTAAAAAATCAATATCTTTATTAATACTGAATTGTTACTTTTTCTTTACAGTTTAAAAGCAATTTTTTCAGCTTGCCTTTAATTCCAGACGGAGCCTGTCGGCGATAAGGGCTATAAATTCGCTGTTTGTGGGCTTTCCCTTGCTGCTGCTTATTGTGTAGCCGAAAAGACTGTTTATTGAGTCAACCCTGCCCCTTGACCAGGCCACCTCTATAGCGTGGCGGATAGCCCTTTCTACGCGGCTTGAGGTGGTTCTGTGCTTTTTGGCTATTGTGGGATAAAGCTCCTTTGTGATGTAATTCAGCACGTCTATATCGTTAATCGCCATAATAATAGCATCTCTCATATAGTGATAGCCCCTTATATGGGCAGGCACGCCTATTTCGTGAAGAATATTTGTTACTCTTGCTTCAAGGTCATATTCGCTGTTTCTTGAAACTACAATTCTGCTGTTTAAGCCTATGTCGCCTATAGGTTCCTTTATCTGCCTTATTCTTGTAGTCAACATATCAAGGTCAATGGGCTTTGCTATATAATAATAGGCTCCGGCGGCTATGGTTCTCAGTGTAAACTGTTCGCTTGTTATTGCCGTTAAAATTATACACTTTGTATTTATCCTTTCGCCGCTTTCGCTGATCCTCTCCAAAGCTCCCAAGCCGTCAAGACCGGGAAGGATTTCGTCTATAAGGGCAATATCCGGCTTTGTTTCCACAATTTTGCTGTAGGCCGTTTCTCCGTCTTTAACTATATCGATAACAGTCATATCGGCCTGTTTCTTTAAGTGGTTTGAAAGAACGCCGTAAAAGTCCTCGTTGTCGCCCGCGATAAGAATTGTGATTTGATTTTTGTTCATAGTTTTATCCTCCTGATATAATAAAAGTGTTTTCCAAATATGGTATTTTTTACCACTAAATTCATTATACTACAACTTTTATTAAAATGCAAGAAGAATTTTCCATAATTTACCATAAATTTTTTCGGCTTTTTTGTGTACACTATTCAGCCTCTGTAATATTTCTTGAAGCTGCCGTCGGGATTAAGTATACAGAGTCTCCAGGTCTCCTCCTTGCCGACTTCTCCCTCTATAGCCTTAAACTCGCCGTTTTCGCAAATCTCTATTCCCAAATAGGAGCCCTCTGTTTTTTCGCTGTAAAGCCTTTTTATAAATTCACGGCAGACTAAGCTTCCGTAGTTTATTTCCGAAGGCAGACCCTTAAAAACAAGGTTGGAGCCGGAATAGGACTTTGCCTCAACATAACCGAAGGTGTGGCCGCCGGGGGCTTCCTCCCAAATATCGTAGATGCTATAGGTCAGGGTTTTAATGATTTTTCCTTCGCCGTTAAAAACATAGTATGTATTTTCAGGCTCTTGGGCGTAAATAGCCGTGTTTTCATTTGCCGCCAAAACAAAGGTATCGTCAAAGGCATGACAGTCGGCTGCCTCGGCACAGGGCAGGTAATATTTTGCCGTCACCTTAAAGCCGCTGCCGTAAGCGCCCCATCTCCCGTCGGAGTTTTGATAAAGCCTTATTCCATCGCCTATATCATATTCATATACCTTTCGGGATACCAAAGCTTTAATATCCCCGTCGGCATATATTACCGCCGAAAAAACAAAAACCAAAAGAATTGTCAGTGCAGTCAGTTTTTTCATAAAATCACCCCTCTAAATCAGTGAACAGCTCCCTCTATGGGCAGGCCGTAAAGAGCCAGAGAGGCATTGCTGTAGCGTTTGTCATAGCTTATATCCGCTCCGAACCACTCAGGCGGTTCAAAAGCCGCCGCCTCCTTAAGGCTCGAAAATTCAACCTCAACGTTCATAAAGTCCTTAAGCTCTCCTTCATATATGTCAAGCTCCGCAATAAGACTGTTTTCGAGGGGTACGATGTATCTGTGTTTTTCCACAATACGCCCCTCGGTTTTTTTCATAAGCCTTTCAAACTGCTCCTTTGTAAGAGGATGTTCAAACTCCGTCTTTTCTATAAAGCCTGCCCCCTTAAATGTAAAAATGTATTCATCGTTTCTCTTCCTGAGCCTCATTGTGGGACTTGTGGAAATATAAGCCTGTATAATATGGTATTTTTTACAGTCCCCCAAATTTTCCGGAAGCTCCCTTATTAAAAATTTTCTCTCTATTTCTTTGTTGTTTATATTCACGGGCAACACCTCTCTGTTCTCAATTTTATAAATTTTATATTTTCCGTTCTTTGTTTTATATTATACAACATTTTCCGGAAAAATAACATACCTGTTTTTATCTGAAACAACAATTTTTTTATTAAATTTTTCTTCAATATAACGGTTTAGGTTTGCAAACCTTTCTCCCTCTATAAAAACAGCGGTATATTCCTCTCCGAAAGTCTTGTAAAAATCCTCATAGGTTATATAGGCTCGTTCTCCCGAGGCAATAACCGTAAAGGGCAGCTTTTTAAGCCCTGAATTTCTCTCCTTAAATTCGTTTATATAACTTACGGCAAGCCTTAGGTTCTCATCGCTGTTTGAAAGCTTAAGCTTGTTTTCGCAGCCCTCATACATATAGCCGTCTGTTTCAAAAACAAGTATTCCCACGATATTGGGGTAAGCCGACGGAAGTTCCTTAAGCCCCTCCGTAATGTAATATTCCTTTTCGTTTTTATAATAGCTGTGGCTTTTTTCGCTGTAGTCCGTTACTCCGAATCTTGTTATTATAAGGGGGTAGTCATAGGTCATAGTCAAATATTGGAATTTGTCCCACATATTAAGGGAATTGTCCTCGCCGTTAAGACCCAAAACCACTGAAATCCCCATATAGTCAAAATCCGCCCCAAAGGGGAGCCACTCCTCCTCGTAATATATATACTCGGAAGCCATAGCCCAGATTATTTCCGTTTTAGGCGCATATTTTTTGAAAATATCAACGGCTTCCTTATAAAACCATTTGTATGAAGCTGTATTGAATGTCGGCAGGGCATATATAGGATAAAGCTCTATATAGGCTCTTGTGTTGTAAAATCCCAAATTTTCCGCAAGGCCTCTCATAAGCTCCAAATCAAATATGTTTTTGTCCCCCTCTATTATCAAATAGGGCAAAACCCCCTCCCCTATACAGAGGGTTATAAAATCTCCGGGAAGCTCATCTGTGTTTTTCATAAATTGTATATATACCTCCGACCCAAGTCCCCTTAACTCTTCGGGATAAAAGCCCGTAAATACTTCTCTTTCTTCTCCCGTTTCGGCGTAGGCCTCTGCGGTTATATAAATATTTTCCTCAAAATCAACATTCTCGTTTTTATTAAGCTCCGCAGGTATAAAAAGAGCAAAAATAAATGCGGCAAGTATAAACATAAACGTAAAAGCCCTCAAGTCAATCGCCTCCCTATTAATTTTTGCCGCAAAATCGAAAAAATAAACCTAAGGAAGCGATGATTAATCAGCTCTTCCTAATAAGGTTTCCGAGCCTAAGTTAAACTATTGTTAAAAGAGGTGTTTGCCTCGGGGCAAACACAAAACCCTCTAAACAGCACAAACCGAAGCAGATGTCAAGGGTCCGTAGGACTTGCGAAGCCCTTGACATCTGCTTCGATTTGTGCTACCCCACGGGCGCCTTTCGGCAGGACAGGCGGCACCTCGCAGCTTAAAAGCCCCGCCGAATCAAAAGCTTTCAGCCGATAAGGTAAAAAGCAAGCCGAAATTAATACAACAATTAATACAATAAATCGGGGTTTCTGCAAAACAGTTTTCTTATCTGCTTTACAGAAGCCCCTTAAATTTTTTTACATATTGCATTATCAGAATGTTACTTCTCCATCGTGGGAAAGGAGAGAAGCCGTGGTTACGCCCTCAAGGGCGGCTACCTCTTTAACAAAGCTGCTTTGGTCCTTTACTCTTACTTCGATTATCATATCAAGTCTGCCCATTGTCAGGTTTCTTGACTTAACGTTGCTTGCACTGCAATATTTTTTTACAACTTCCATTACGCTGTCCTCTATTTCAACGTTCTGAGAATTGAGAACAAGAAGCATAGGAGCCTTTGCAACAGGGATAAGGTCTAAAACATAAAGACCGGCAGTAATGATTACAGCGGTTAAAATTGCCATTTGGGCAAGACCTGCGCCGCAGATTATACCCGTGCCTATAGACCAGAAAAGGAAGATAAGGTCTAAGGGGTCTTTAATGGCAGTTCTGAATCGGACGATTGACAACGCACCTACCATACCGAGGGAAATAACTATACTTGACTGAACCGACAAAATAACGGCGGCGGTTATAATAGCCAGCATAGAGAGAGAAATATTAAAGTTTTTGGAATAGAATGTTTTTCTTGTCATAAGCCTGTATACAAAGAAAATATAGAGAGCTATGAGAAGAGTAACAGCCATTGTCAGAAGTATATTTTTAATATCGGGAGCGGCACCGTTAAAGCCCTCCACAAACGAGCTTCTGAAAACATCGTTAAAAGTTGTGGTTGAATTTGATGACATTTTTATTTACCTCCTAAAACAGAAAATCTTCTGCATAAATAATATTTTGAATGAGCCGTTTGTTCCAAATTGTTTATCATTGTGTTTTTATATATAAAATCGGGAAGAAATTCATCCCATTTTACCTCTAAAAGCTGCCATCCCGGGGGCATTATGCACCGTACCGGAATATCCGGGTCGAAAAAGCCGGAAATTTCTGTAGAGGAACGTATGTTTTCGTCAAAGGTAACTCTTACGTTTCCGTCGTTATAAATCCATGACATTCTCTCATATTCCACAATTATTTTGGGCTTTAAGCCCCTTGTCAAATATAAAAGTGAAAGCTTGTTGAGTATGTCCGGGTTGTCCTTCGATATGGGAACATAGTCCCCCTCGGCTATAATGTTATACTGTTCTAAGGTTAAAGGACAGGCCAGCTTTAAACATTTGGCATTTATTTTTTTCTTAAGCTCCAGAGTTATTCTCTTATTGCTTCTGTCGTAAATTCTTATTCTGAACTTTTCTCTTGGGTCAACCCCGTTTTCGTTGTCATAATAACAGGAATTGTCGTAGTCGTCAAAATAAATGCTCCTTATGTTGTAAGTCCCGTTTTCTCCGGCATGGGGGTCTGTAGACATAAGCCCCCTTAAGCGGCTCCTTATAAGCTCAAGCTCCGCCGCAGAAACTATATATTTATATTCGTGCCTGTACTGACCGAAGGAATCCTTTAATGATTTGTGTTCTGTACTCATTTTTGTTTTCCTCCTTTCTTGAATCCGCCGCTTACTTTAATCTGCCTGTATAAAAGATATATACAGCAGACGGCAAACACAAGCCCTAAGCCTATTTCATAAACGGGAAGTGGGCGGTTTCTGTTAAGCATTCCGAAGTCCATGCGGCCCTCTCCGCCGCCTCTGTGCATTTCCCGACGGGGGCTGTCCATACCCTCAGGATCCGGAAGACTGCCCTCTTCCGCCGTTGAAATAATGTCCACATTTTCGTCCTCTGTGTTATAGTTGAAAACCATAGCGTCCGTGTCCTGTTTAAAAACAAGAGAGGCTTCGTTCAGCAGCTTGCCGTCCTCGGTATACATTTTAATGTCATACTCCGTGTCATATTCAATGCTGTCTAAGGTATCGCCGTTTTCATATATAACATCATCGATTTCAAAAATCCCTCTTTCGGCGGTATTTATAATAATATCGCTTATTGATATTCCAGCGGAAACATTTACCTCGTAAAGCAAATTGTCCTTGTCATATCTTGCCCTGAGATTATAGTTCTCGCCCTCCTCCGTTTCCGCCGTAAAGCTGATTTCGTTAAAAACCCTGCTTTTAAACTCATAGAAAAAAACGGATAAATATATAAGCGGAACTATTATACAGGGAAGAAATATAAAGACAATAATATAGGTCATTCGTCTTTTTCTGTACATTTTTATCTCCTCTTTTCGCAGGTGTCTAAAACACCATCCATACTTCCTCCTAAACATTCTTTTCAGCGGTTTTACAAAACCGTTACCTCGTTTTTACAAAAAGCATTATATCAGATATTAATACATCGATTCATTAAACCACCATTAAAAAACAATTAATGTTTTACAAATGCGAAACAGCCGTATTTGGGGCATTACAGCCGAATAAAGGGCACCCTTTTCAGGCTGGTTCCTGCTTTCAATTTTGACTTTGGGTTTGGGCTTCGCATTTACAATCCCCTATTTCAATTCCGCCTCGGCTCTTTTATATTCGGAAGCAAAGGAAAAACTTAGCTTAACACATACATAAGCAGGGCTATATAAAATAAGGTTTATAAGCCTTTCCCGAAAGCCGACACTTAAGAATTGCGGCCGGAGCCGTCTGCTGTGCCGCAGCATGGCACAGCAGACGGCTCCGGCCCACGCCTCTCCCCCGTTCTCCTTTTAAGTCAATCTTTGATTGACGCAAAAGGCGGACAATTTTTTTACTTAATTTTATCCGAAAACCCATTTATACAACCATCTTTTTAAATATCATTTCCCCCTGCTTCCTTTCTCATAATATCCATAGGCTTAACCTCTCTGCCTACTCTTATTTTAACAAGCTCCTGAGCGTGAGGTGCTGACTCTCTCTCATTCCCCTCAAGGTCAACAATTTTATCTATTTTCAGGCTGAAATTCTCGGCTCCCGCCCTTAAAAATTCAACCTTATCCCCTACGGAAAATTTATTCCTCTGCTCAATAAGGGCAATTCCGCTCTCAGCCTCATATTCCCTGACAACCCCTATAAAATCATAATTTTTTATATAGGCTGAGTTTATATAAATTTGGCTCTCCTTGTCGGGTTTTCCGAAATAAAAGCTCGTTGTAAATCCTCTGTAGCTTGCCTTTTTAAGCTCCTCAAGATAATATTCCTTTTTTCTTTCATATAAGGCCTTATCTCTAAAATAATCGTCTATGGCCTCTCTGTAGGCCTTTACAACCACAGCCCCGTAATAGGCCGTCTTTATCCGCCCCTCAAGCTTAAAGCTTACGATTCCGCTTTCAACAAGCTCCGGAATATGCTCTATCATACACAAATCCTTAGAGTTGAAGATATAGGTTCCTCTGCCGTCCTCGTTTATGGGCATATACTCCCCCGGTCTGGTTTCCTCTGTTATATAATATTTCCAGCGGCAGGGGTGGGTACAGGCTCCCTTATTTGCGTCTCTGCCCGTAAAATATGCCGACAAAAGACACCTGCCCGAATATGAAATGCACATAGCCCCGTGAACAAAGGCCTCAACCTCTATATCCGTTTTAGAGGTTATTTCCTTTATTTCCCTGACAGACAGCTCCCTCGCAACCACAATCCTCTTGGCTCCGAGGCTTTTCCAAAACTCTGCCGTTCTGTAGTTTGTATTGTTGGCCTGTGTGCTTATATGAACCGGCAGTGCAGGCGCCGTTTCTCTTACAAGTGAAAATACCCCCGGGTCGGACACAAGAACCCCGTCAACACCCATATCCTCAAGTTTCTTAAAATATTCGCCCATTCCCTCCAAATCTCCGTTATGGGCAAATATATTGGCCGTAATATAAACCTTGACCCCTCTTTTATGGGCATAGCTTACCCCCTCTTTCATTTCCTCAAGGGTAAAATTCTTAGCCTTTGCTCTCAGTCCATAGCTTTCGCCCCCCATATAAACGGCGTCCGCACCGTAATTTATAACTGTCTTAAGTCGCTCCAAATCTCCTGCAGGAGCAAGAAGCTCCGGTTTTTTCATATTCTCACCTCAGTTTTCTGCAAACGGCCATACCTCCGCCTACAGTCAAAATACTTGTTTCAAGCCTTTCATCATTGCAAAGAGCCTCCGTAAAATCCCTGAGTCTTGTCCATGTGGTTCTGTCCCGACGCTTTACCTCAAGCCTTTCTTTTCCGAGCTCTCCCTCAAGAAGTATGTCGTCGGCTATAAGAAGCCCCCCTGCCCTTAAAAGCCTTAAACAGTCCGGAAGAATTTTAATATACTGCCCCTTTCCTCCGTCCATAAATATAACGTCAAACTCTCCCTTAAGCTGTGACACGACCTCGTTTATGTCCCCCTCTATCATTCTTATCCTGTCTGTCTTGCCCAGCTTTTTTATGTTTTCCTTAGCCTGTTCAATCATAAGGGGGTATCTGTCTATTGTGGTTACCTTTCCCCCCTCCCGAAGATAATCCGCCATAAAACAGGCGGAAAAGCCTATAGCCGTTCCAAGCTCCAAAATTTCCTTAGGGCGTACGAGAGACAGCAGCACAGCCATAAGCGCCGCGCTTTCTTTGGTTATTATAGGATAGCCCTCCTGATAGCCGTACCTCTGAAGCTCCCCAAGCTCCCCTGCCCTGAAAGGCAAAACACTGTTTATATATTCTCTCAGCTTTTCATTCGCAACATTCATATTAGCATTCATATTACAACCCCGAAATATATTCTTCCTTAGCCCTCAAAAAGTCGTCATAATCCGCCGTAAAATAGTGCTGACCCGTTTCGGAATTTTGAAGAACATAATATATGTAATCCGTTTCGTCGGGATACAACGCCCCGTTAAAGGAATTAAGCCCTGCGTTTCCTATAGGCCCTATGGGAAGCCCGTCTACATAATATGTGTTATATTCCGACTCAATCTGTGTGTCCGATTCCATAACCCTGCTCTTATGCTCCTGCTGTGCATACAAAACAGTAGCGTCCATCTGGAGCTTCATTCCGGCCTCAAGGCGGTTATAAATAACGGAAGCCGCCGTGCTTCTTTCGTCATCATATTTTATTTCCTTTTCAATAATAGATGCAATAATAACAATATCGTCAAGGCTGTATTCCGTTATTGCCGACTTGTAAATACCCTCGTAAACCTTGTTATTAAAATTTGAAAGCATCATATTTACAACGTCCCATGCGTCCATATCATAGCCTATAAAATATGTATCGGGAAACAAATACCCCTCAAGGCGGTTCTCTCTTTCGGGAATATACTCCATAAAATCATAGCTAAACTCTCCGCTGTCGCAGACCTCATAAAATTCCTCTTCCGTACATATCCCAAAGGACGCCATGTTTTCCGCTATGTCAAATATGCTGTCCCCCTCAATTACGGTAACTCTGTAATAATCTCCCGATTCCGCCGTACTTGACAAACAGTCAACAAGCTCCTGAAAGGTCATATAATTTGAAACGGAAAATGTTCCGTAATTAAAGCTGTAGCTGACCCCCTCAACATTACACTTCCATCTGAAAAAGAAAGGCGATTCTATAATTCCGTCCTCATAAAGTATCTCGGAAATATCCTTAAGGCTTGCCCCCTCGGGAATTTCCACCGTAACGGTTACTTCCTCCCTGCCTTTTTCCCCGTCCGTATTCAAAATACCGCTTCTTGCGTGGGAAAACAGTGTATAAACCCTAACCGCCATTATGACAATTATTACAAATATAACCAGAAATATAACGGAACAGCCCGTCTTAATACGGTGAACAACAGGCTTTTTTTCGGATCTGCTCTTTGAGGCGGTTCTTTCCTTTCTCCGCTCTCTCGCCCTGCCTGCGTCCCCTATATGCCGTCTTTTTTTGGTTTCGGAGGTTTTTTCCTGTGTCTTTTCAATATTGTTATCCATTTCTTTCTCCTTTTCGTCGTTATCCGTTATCAGTTGTCAAAGTCGTATACTATGTTCATAAGGGTAAGCCCTGCCGGCGGAAGAGTCTTTCCGGCTCTCGTCCTGTCGCCGTCTGCTATAATTTTTTCAATATCCGAAACGGGAATTTTTCCTAAGCCCACGTCTGCAAGGGTTCCCGCAATTATTCTGACCATATTATACAAAAAGCCGTTTCCTGTTACCTCTATATCTATTATATTTTGATTTTTAACAGCCGTCAAGCCATAAATTGTCCTGTTTGTGGTTTTTGCCGTAGAACCGCTTGCACAAAAGGCCTTAAAATCATGTTCTCCCAAAAAATAATGACAGCACTCAACCATTTTGTCAAAATCAAGCTCTTTCGGAACAAACTCGCAGTACCTCCCCACAAGGGGGTCTCTGAATCTGTCGTTCAATATTCTGTATCTGTAGGTCTTTTTAACAACACTGTACTGGGGGTGAAAATTTTCATCTACAAGCCTTGCCCCGCGGCACACAATGTCCTCCGGCAAAAAGGAATTAAGGGCAAGGGGAAATCTTTCAACGGGAATAGTGAAGTTCCCCTGAAAAACAGCGCCCTGACCCAAGGCGTGAACCCCTGTGTCCGTCCTGCTGGAGCCTCTGACTGTAATTTCCTGCTTCAAAAGCTCCGACAAGGCTTCCTCAAGCCTCTGCTGAACCGTCACAAACCCCCTCTGCCTCTGCCAGCCGAAATAAGCCGTTCCGTCATATGCAATTTTCAAAAGCATTCTTTTCATATTCTAAACTCCCAAAAGTCTTATTACAACAGCCACTGCCAAAAACAATAATCCTGCCGAAAACAGCTTGTAATCCTCTTTGCCGTACCTAAGCCGAACATACTTCGTCCGCCCTATATCCCCCCGATAACACCTTGCCTCCATAGCCATAGCCAAATTGTCAGCCGTCCTGAATGAGGACACAAACAGAGGTATAAGCAGTGGAATCATACTCTTAGCTTTTTGTATAATATTACCCTCATCGAAGCTTGCCCCTCTTGACATCTGGGCAAGCTTAATCTTCTCAAGCTCATCAAAAAGAGTAGGCACAAACCTCAGCGCAATGGTTATCATCATAGCTATATCGTGAGCCGGAACCTTAAACCTTTTAAGGGGAGTTAAAAAGCTCTCTATGGCGTCCGCAAGGGCAAGATAGGTTGTTGTAAGTGTCAAAACAGAGGACATAATTATAAGAACCGACAGTCTCACCATAATTTTAAGGGCGGAAATAAGCCCCGCATCCGTAATTGTAATTATGCCGATTTTAACCAAAACATTTCCGTCCCGTGCAAAAAATACGTTCAATATAACCGTAAATATAATGAGGAACAAGACCCCTTTAAGCCCCTTAAGAAGCAGTCTAAAGGGTACCTTTGAAAGCCACACCCCCAAAAGCAGGGTCAAAACACAGACACCATAGCCCAAAACAGAGTTGCTCATAAAAAGCCCTATAATATACACAAACAAAAATATTGTTTTAGCTCTGGGGTCTAAGCCGTGAAGCCAAGATTTGGCAGGGTAATACTGACCTAAAGTAATATACATTATGCCTCACCCTCCCCTTTAATAAACTCCGCCGCTTCCTCCGCCGAAAAACAGTCCTCCGGCAAAAACAGCCCTCTTTCTTTCAAAGCTTCCTTAAATCTGTAAATTTCGGGAATCCCCAAGCCCACAGACTTAAGACCATCCTCGTCCTTAAAAATATCCTGCGGAAGCCCCTCGGCGTAAACCTGACCTTGATTTAAAACAACTATATAATCCGAAAGTGCGGCGGCGTCCTCCATACTGTGTGTCACCATAACAACGGTTATGCCGCTTTTTTGAATATCCTTAACACTTCTCAAAATTTCCCTGCGACCTGCCGGGTCAAGCCCTGCCGCAGGCTCGTCCAAAACAAGAACCTCCGGCTCCATAATTAATATACCGACAATGCTGACACGCTTTTTCTCTCCTCCCGAAAGCTCAAAGGGAGATTTCTCCGCCTTTTCAATGGGAAAGCCTACGGCCTCCAAAGCCTTATAGGCTCTCTGTTTGGCCTCCTCTTCGGAAAAGCCCATATTTAAAGCCCCGAATATAACGTCCTGCAAAACAGTTTCTTCAAAAAGCTGATAATCGGGATTCTGAAAAACGATGCCGATTTTAAAACGTATGTCCTTATAGGCTGAAATTTCCTTATCTTTAAATAATATCCTGCCCCGGTAGGGCTTGTAAATTCCGTTTAATGTCCTCAAAAGCGTACTTTTCCCCGAACCTGTATGGCCTATAACCGAAGTAAAAGAGCCCTCCTTAACCTGAAAGGAAATGCCCTTTAAAACAGGCTCCCTGTCATATTTGTAATATACATCTTCAATCTCAAGTATACTCCCCTTTTCTCTCGTTTTCTCTTGTTTTCTCTCTTTACGCTTTTCACAGCCGTATTTTTTAATAACCTCATCGGCAAACTCGCCGCATTTCCACAGCCTGCCCGAAATTCCAAGTCTTTCCCCAAGCCCCACACAAAAGGGCGCTTCAAGACCGCAGGCTTCCAAAATCTCTCCCTTAACCAAAACCTCAGAGGGGGTTCCCGCCGCTGCAAGCTTTCCCTTGTTCATAACATAAACCTTATCACACAGAGCTGCTTCCTCTATAAAGTGGGTTATCATTATAACGGAAATTCCGAATTCTTCCTTAAGCCTGAAAACAGCGGATATGACTGCCTCCCTGCCCTGAGGGTCAAGCATAGACGTAGCCTCGTCCAAAATAATACACTTCGGCTGCATGGCAAATATATCGGCAATGGCTATCTTCTGCTTCTGCCCTCCCGATAAATTCTGGGTGGAGTGCTTCTTAAACTCACTCATTCCCACAATCTCCAAAGCCTTGTCAATCTTTCCGCCCATTTCCTCAGTAGGTGTTCCAATGTTTTCAAGGCCGAAAGCTATGTCCTCGTCTACAATACTGGCTACAATCTGGCTGTCGGGGTTTTGGAAAACCATACCGCAGGCACGGCGAATCTCCCAAAGAGAATCCCCCTTTGTATTCTTCCCCAAAACAATAATATCCCCCTCCTCAGGCAGACCCAGCCCGTTTATAAGCTTCGCAAGGGTGGACTTCCCCGACCCGTTTCTGCCCAAAACAGCAGCGGTTTCCCCCTGTTCCACAGTAAAACTGACTCCGTCCACCGCCCTGACTGCGGTTTTCTCCTCATCGTCTTTATAACTGAATTTAACATTTTTCCCTTCAATCATAACAACAACTCCAAAAAAATCGGGCGAACGCCCCTAAAAGAAGTCCGCCCTAAAAATCAGCAAAATTATCCCAAAATCTTAATATTCTTTGTATTCTTCTGAACAATAGGCTCGCACTCATAAACAGGGTTCTCTATACGGCAGTTTGAGAAAACCACTTCCTCGGCGTTTTCAAGCTCGAAAGCCGGGCCGTCTACGTTCTTTATTGTAAAGTTTGAGAACCTTATTCCCTTAACATTGCTTAAGAAGAAGCCCTTTTGTTTACAGGGTTCAACTCCTCTCGCCATAGCCGGGAAGTCCGCAATTCCGTCACCCGTCATAGAAACGAAAACGTCCTCAAAGGAGCAGTCCTCAACATATTTTTCAGCTAAGCCGTAGAAGAAGCCTGCCGAAGCCGAAGCCTCCCTACAGGTAATATTCGAGAAGTTCAAGCGGCGGTAAACAGGAGTATCTTTTGTAACGGGTCTGGGGTTCTTGTCCCATACAAATTCTTCCTCGCCCTTAGGGCCGCAGTTATAGTAAAGATTAGCGATAAAGGGACAGTGAACCTTATTCATAATAATATTGTTTACTCTTATATCCTGAATAACGCCGCCTCTGCCTCTTCTTGACTTAAGTCTGATTCCTCTCTCGGTACCCTCGAATACGCAGTTGGAAATGGTAACATACTTAACGTCACCTGACATTTCGCTTCCCAAAACAACGCCGCCGTGACCGTGGCACATTGTGCAGTTTGTAATCGTAATATTCTCACAGCTTACTCTCTCCGCCGTATCCTCTGTGCCTGCCTTAATGGCTATACAGTCGTCGCCTACGTCTATATGGCAGTTTGAAATATGTACATTGCGGCAGGATTCGGGGTCGATGCCGTCGGTATTGGGAGAATCCGCCGGGTTCTTAATTGAAACCGTATCAACGGTAACATTGTTGCAAAGAATGGTGTTTATCGTCCAACTGGGCGAGTTAGTGAGGAATACCCCCTGAATCAAAACGTGTTCGCACTCATAGGGAGCAATCAGCTTAGGTCTGGGATATTCATTGGCTCCGTCAAGAAAAATATCCCACCACTTTCTGCCGTTTCCGTTTAAGGTTCCTCTGCCTGTAATAGAAATGTTGGCCTTTCCGTAGGCATTTATACAGGACTCGTAGCACTCCCTCTTAACGCCCTCCCAGCGTGACGTAACAACCTTATAGTCAGAAATATCGTCTGAGAAAATAAGCTCCGCTCCGGCTTCAAGATTAAGCTCTGTGTTGTCCTCAAGATAAACAGGCCCCGTCAAATATTTTCCGCAGGGAACGAAAACAGTGCCGCCGCCGTCCTCCTTACACTTTGCGAAAGCCGCCCTGATAGCCTCCGTAGCCTTAGTCATTCCGTCGGCCTTAGCCCCGAAATCCTTAATGTTGTAAATCATTGTGTTTCCTCCTCTTTTGTTTTTTATATAAACGGGAAATTCCCGATTTATTCCTTTAAATTCTTTAAATCCTTTATTATTCCTTCCCTTACGCAGGCTGTATAATAGGTAAGCAGCGGCAGAAATGACTGCCCCACTCCCTTAGAGCTGTTTCCCGAAATTATAACGGCGTCCTCCTCTGTTTTCTTTGCAAAGGAAAGCACAACGCCCTTTCCCTCTACGGCGGTTTCAAAGGTTTTAACGCCATATTTAAGATAATCCCTGTTGCCTGTCAGCTTATAAGCTGTTGTCAGAGCCTCCAAAATGGTGGTGTTTCCTGCGTTTCTCTTAAGAGAGCTAAGCTCCTTATAATAGAAGAAGCCTGAATCAAGATAGGCGTTTTCCGTCAAATCGTCAACGGCTGAAATTATCATATCCCTTATTTCTTCATCTCCCCTAATACTATAATACCTCATTAATGAAATAATTGCAATAGAAATCATAAAAGGAACCCGAATTACCGTGTGATCCGTATAGGGAGCAAGCCACAGGCCATATTCCTCTTTCCATGCCTTAAATGTTCAACAATGCCATCGCAGGGAGCAAGCCATCTCTCATCGTTCGTTTCCGAATATAAAGCGCAGAGAGAACGCAAAGCCCAGCCTGTTTCTCTTGCGTTTACACCGCCCTTTTGCTTATAGCGGGGCTGTTCCAAATGTCTTATTATATTATCTCCCATACGAAGAGCCGTGTCAAGAGCCTCTTTATCCGCCGTCAAATGGTAATAATCCAAAAGCCCCTCAACCCACTCGTGGCTTATTTCCACCTTTCCGCTGACGTGGTCTGCGCTGTGGGTTACCTGACCGTCAAGCCTTAAAGGGTCATCGGAGCAGTGTACAATATCTGTATCCATCTGGTGCCTTACGCTTACAAGCATACCGTCAAGCACCCGTCTTAAGCCTGTTTTGACATAGTAGACAAAAGCGGCATGGCCGAAGTCATATTCATTGTTTACCCACACGGCTCTGCCTAAACCTCTGCCTTGAGAAGTATAGTGCCAATCAATATTATCGCCCCAGTGAATAAAGCCGTAGGCTCTGCCTCTTGAGTCAAATTTATGTGTAAGACTTGTTTCAACCTCCCTTATTCTTTCCTCTTTTTTTAGAAAAATATCGGGAAAACATCCTGGCTTTTCATAAACCCGATAAGGCAAAATTCCCCTGTCCGGCATCTGGAACATAAGGCTCCTCAGATTAACCTCTTCCTTTGAAATGCCCCTATGCTTATGTATAAAGACAGTAGATGTCTTAGCCATTCCCCTGAAAAATTTCAGCGGCTTATCCTCGGCTGTCAAAATTTTAATATTCATCTCCCTGTTGTCTATACAAATTTCAGCAGAGAAATTTTGATAGACCTGATACACCGTCGCCGCCGTCCCCCTGCCCTTTTCGGAGCAATCTCCGAAAAAAGTGCCGTAAAAGCTTTCCGCAAAGTGCTCGTTTGCGTCATACATAAGATATTCTGCGTCTATTTTCTTGCTTATATTCTCTCCCTCTGTATATTTTGTCAAACAATTTGAGGTTCCTATAGTAAACCTGTCCTCGCCTGTATTGGGAATTTTTAAACATAAGCTCTCAAACTCCGTAAAATCCTCTTTTTCACGGTTTATAAGCCTGTAGTCAGCCTTAACCCAGGGACAGCCCCTGTAAGCCTGAACCGTAATTTCAAAATCCATAAAACCGCCGTGTGAGCCGTAAGCCTTAAAAACAGAGGCAACAGCTCCCGTTCTTACGGCCTGCCACTTGCCCTCAACAACAGCCCTTTTGCCGTTTAAATAAAAATCAAGCTCTCTGCCGAAGCTGAAAACCTCGCCCCCTGCTTCTATTCTTAAGCCATCATCTGAAATTTCACAGGGAATTTCCTCCGCCTTTTCTTCCTTGCCGTCAAAGCAGATATAATATGTAATATCCTTATTTTCAGGCAAATCACATATAAAATCGATATAAGCCCACTTTACACTTCCGTCCTCCCAAAGGGCGGTAACAATACTTTGGGTAGGGAAAGCTTCCCCTGCTTCATTTCTTATAACAATACCCTTAACCTCTCTGAGCCGCCCCTTAGGCAGGGGCAGAGCTATATTACATGGCTCCCCTATCCTGTTAAAATTTGCATATTTTTCAAAATATACGGGAATCCTATCCATTTTCTATGCTCCCTTTTACAATATTTTCAACCGCTTCATAGCCCAAACCGTAAAATTTATGTCCCCCCTGACCCTTGAAAACATAAAAATTATCACTGCCGTAAATTTCATAACAACGCCTTGTTTCTTCTACAGCCTTTTCACAGCCCTCGTTCAGGCCGTCTCCCTCTCCGTATTCAATAACAAGCCCACGGGGACACACCAAAGCCCCTATATCTGCTATATCCAAAAGCTGCCAAAGCCCCGGCACAAAATTACAGCCGCATAGATTATTTTTAAGGAGAGTATCTTTAAAGCTGTGATAATAGCCGCTTACATAACAGGCCTTAACTCTTTTATCAAGAGCCGCCGAAACCAAAGCCCCCAGCCCTCCGCCGGAAAAGCCCGCCGCTGTCAGCCCACGCATATCGCAGCCTGTTTCTTCTATATAATCAACAAACCTCTTAAGCTCGAAAAAATTAAGTCCCGTAAGAGTTGTACCCAAAGAGGTTAAAGCATTGTTTAAATGATTGCAGGAGGAACCCTCGCCCCTTATTTTTGAAATCTCCTCAAGCCTCTCCCCGAAGCCCAAAAGGTCGGGCGCAAAAACAGTATACCCCCTCTTTACAAAATCAAGGGCATAGCTGTAGTTGTACCTCTCCCCCTCACTGCTTTCACCGCAAAGTCCCTCTTTTCCGCCGCAGCCGTGGCCGTGAATGGCAATAACGGGAATATTGTTTCCTCCCTCTTTAGGCTCAAGTACATAAAAAGGCATACGCAGCCCCTCTGTACTTTGAATGGAACAGCTTTTTCTGACATATCCGTCAAAAGCTCTTCCTGCCGAAACAACAGGCCTAAGCTCTCCCGCCGAAAAAGCCTCAAGCCCCAAAAGCCCTTTAAAGTCAGCGGAAGCCTTCTCCTGCCAAAGTCTGAAATCCTCAGCCGTTCCCCCCTTAAAAGCCCCTTTCCTGTAAACCTCATCTATTCGCTTTTTTAAAAATCTCTCCGCACCAATCTCCGAAAATTGATTCAGCCTCATACCTCTTACATTCCTCTTCCGTCAAATAATGAACCCACTCCTCCTTACTGTCTTTAAACTCATCCATACCGCTAAAGCCGTAATAACAGGTTTCGTGGCTTTTTCTGTTGTTCCACTTTGAGTAAACCTCGGGGTGAATAATATCGTCCCACTTGCAGTCTATAAAAACTGTCTTTGCAAAGTCTCTCCAAGGTCTGCCCAGAAAAGCCCTGCCCCTGTTTCCCGAGCCTGTCACCCTGCAATCCTTAAAAACAAAGCCCACGGGAATGCTTTTCGCCGTACAGGCCGCCGTAACATAGCCGCTGGGAAAGCCTGCCCTGCCTATTATAAAAATATCACAGTTTTCAAATAAAGCCGTTGCTCCGCCGAAAATAAAGTCAACGTTCCCCTCTATAAAGCAGTCTTTAAAATACTGCCTGCAAAGTCTCGGCTCCCGCCCGGTTATATCCTCGGGAATAGAGCCGCAGAGAAGTGTATCCTGCCTTGCGGACAGACGGCAGTTTTCAACTACAGCCTTATCGCAGTCAAGGTATAAGGCCACAGCCTGCCCCACAACGTTCCCCTCTCCGGCGTCGTTTAAAACCGTCAGATTCTTCATTGTAAAGCCATAGGCCTCCTCACCCACATACATAGAAGGTGTTTTAAATGTTCCTATGGGATAGCCGTTTTCATACTCCATCATAGCATAGTCGCCGTAAACTATAACGGTTTTCTCCCTGTCCTCTCCTATTAAAGAAATTCCCGGTTTTTTTACGGCTATTTTTTCTCTGTAAACACCCTTTTTTATGTAAATAACGGAATTTTCATCCGCAAAATCCACCGCTTCCCCCACAGTCGCAAAATCACCGCCGGAAGCCGCCACAACTATATTTTTCATATGCCCTCCGAAAATTAAGGAAACGATGATTAATTCGCCGAAGCAGCATTGAAGATGCGATGAGCTAATTAATCAGCGGTTCCTTATATTTATAATAAACTATTATAATATAAATCCGTTTAAATTTCCATAATTATTTATAAAATTTATGGAAAAAGTTATATCAATCGGGCAATACTAATTTAAAACCCAAACGAAAAAATATAAAAGAGGTATCTCCTATGGAAAAATTTGTTGTTGAAGGTCAGTACAGCCTTAACGGTACTGTTGAAATATCAGGCTCTAAAAACTCCGCCCTGCCTGTTATGGCGGCGGCTCTGCTTACCGAGGAAGAATGTAAGATTAAAAATGTTCCCCCTTTACGGGATATAATTATAATGGAGGATATTTTAAATACTCTTTCGGTAAAAACAGACTTTTCTCCAAAAAATAACGTAATTAGTATTAAAGCCGATAATATAAGCTCCGTTTCAGACGACGGCAGCTTAACAGGCAAAATAAGAGCCTCATTTTTAACCGCAGGCTCCCTCCTTTCCCGCTTCGGCTATGCCAAAATTTCACTGCCGGGAGGCTGTTCCATAGGTACAAGACCCATAGACCTCCACCTAAAGGGCTTTGCGAAGTTAGGCGCCGAGGTTTCAAAGGAATTCGGCTCAATAGAGCTTAAGGCCGAAAGGCTTAAGGGTGCGGATATTTACCTTGACTTCCCAAGTGTAGGGGCAACGGAAAACATAATTATGGCCGCAGCTCTCGCAGAGGGCGCAACCACCCTTTCAAACGCCGCTATGGAACCCGAAATTGCAGACCTCTGCTGTTTTTTAAACAAAATGGGAGCGGAAATTTCAGGTGCAGGCACTGACACAATCAAAATAAACGGAGCAAAGACTCTCCATGGAGCCTGTCACAGTGTCATTCCCGACAGAATCGAAGCCGGAACCTTTATGCTCATAGGGGCGGCCTGCGGAGCCGTAACGGTTAAAAACGTTTATCCGGAGCATCTTCTGCCCGTAGTTTCAAAGCTTAAGGAGCTGGGGGCAGAGGTCGAGATTCAGGGAGAAAATATAAGTGTAAAAAACACAGGCAAGATAAAAAACGCCGATATAAAAACCCTGCCCTATCCCGGTTTTCCCACGGATATGCAGCCCCAGTTTATGAGCCTTATGACCTTAGGCTCCGGCACGGGGGTCATAAACGAAACAATTTTTGAAAACCGCTTTTTACAGGTAGGAGAGCTTAACAGAATGGGGGCTGATATAAAAACCGAGGGCAGCAGTGCAATAATAAGGGGCGTTGACCGTTTGACGGGAACGAGGGTAAAGGCGACGGATTTAAGAGCAGGAGCCGCCCTTATAATCTCGGCTCTCTGTGCCGAGGGCACAACGGAAATAGAGGACATCTACCATATAGAAAGGGGATACTGCAATATCGACAAAAAGCTAAACTCAATAGGAGCCAGAATAGGGAGATTATAAAAAATTGTTAAAATGATACTTTTTCTGTTGTAATTTTAAGGAAAGAGTTGTACAATGATTAAAACGCAGTTAAATTACAATAAACCATAAGGATGTGAAAAAATGGACGAAAACAACAAGGGAAGTAACAAACCCAACAACAACTTTAAAATCTTTACAATAATACTTATTGCTTCTTTAGGCTTGACTTTTTTAATGAATATAATCACAGCCTCAACTATGTATCAGAAAATGAGCGAGATAGAATACAGCACATTTCTTGACTATGTTGAAAAGGGCTATGTAGACGAGGTTGAATACAGCTCCGACAAGCTTCTTGTTACGGTAAACAAAGAGGGTCTTGAGGACTTAGGCTATATAGGCAATGATATGCAGATTTCCTCCGACTCCGCCGTACTCTATGTGGGCTATGTAAACGATGACAATCTTGTACAGTTTTTACAGGAAAACGGTGTTAAATTTTCCAACCCCATAGACTACAGCTCCCCCTTTGTTTCATTCTTTGCGGAATGGATCTTCCCACTTTTGTCAACAATAATCATATTTACACTGCTGACAAGAATACTTATGAAAAGAATGGGAACAGGGGGCTTGGGAAAGTCCGCCGCTAAGATGTACGTCCAAGAGGAAACAGGGGTCACCTTTGCCGATGTAGCAGGTCAGGACGAGGCAAAGGAGAGCTTAGAGGAAATCATAGACTTCCTCCATAACCCCGAAAAATATCACAAAATAGGTGCAAAACAGCCTAAAGGCGCCCTTCTCGTAGGCCCTCCGGGAACGGGTAAAACCCTCCTTGCAAAGGCTGTGGCCGGGGAAGCAAACGTTTCCTTTATGTCTATTTCGGGCTCCGACTTTGAAGAGGTTTTCGTTGGCGTAGGTGCTTCAAGAGTAAGGGATTTGTTTAAATCCGCCCAACAAAACGCCCCCTGTATAGTCTTTATAGACGAGCTTGACGCCGTAGGCCACAAACGTGACGACAACATAAACAAAAACGACCAGACTCTGAATCAGCTTCTTACGGAAATGGACGGCTTCGACTCTTCAAAGGGCGTCGTAATTTTAGGTGCAACAAACCGCCCCGAGGTTTTAGACAAGGCTCTCCTGCGTCCGGGACGTTTTGACAGAAGAATTATAGTGGAAAACCCCGACCTTAAGGGCAGGGAGGATATTTTAAAGGTTCACTCCAAAAACGTTAAGATGGCCTCAGATGTGGATCTTCACCAGCTTGCCCTTGCTACAAGCGGAGCCTCCGGGGCTGACCTTGCAAATATGATAAACGAGGCGGCTCTCCGTGCCGTAAGGCTCAGCAGAAGCATTGTTATTCAGGGGGATCTCTTAGACGCCGTTGAGGTTGTCTTTGCCGGGAAAGAAAAGAAAAACAGAATCCTCTCCGACAAGGAAAAAAGAATTGTAGCTTTCCACGAGGTAGGCCACGCCCTCGCTACAGCTTTGCAGAAGCACACACAGCCCGTTCAGAAGATTACAATCGTTCCCAGAACCGGCGGCGCCTTAGGCTTTACTATGCAGATGCCCGAAGAAGAACGTTCCCTTATGTCAAAGGAAGAAATTCTCGATGAAATAACCGTTCTTTTGGCAGGAAGAAGCGCCGAAGAAATAGAGTTCGGCTCAGTAACAACGGGAGCCTCAAACGACATAGAAAGAGCCACACAGCTTGCAAGAAATATGATAAGCCTTTACGGTATGAGCGACCGCTTCGATATGATGGGGCTTGAATCCATACAAAACAAATATCTTGACGGCAGGGCCGTAGCCACCTGCGGCGAGCAGACCATCGCCGAGGTTGACAAGGAGGTTCTCGCCACAATCAAAGCCTGCCACGAAAAGGCCAAAACCCTCCTTTCCGAAAACCATAACGCTCTTACAAAAATCTCCGAACACCTTATCCAAAAGGAAAACATATCCGGCGAGGAATTTATGAATATATTAAAGCAGGTTCAGGACGAGGAAAAGGCCACTGAAAAGGCAGATGAAAAAGCGGACGAAAAAACCGAAAATCAATCTGAATAAAACAGAAGCCAAGGTGTAACCCTTTGCCGAGGGCTTACGCCTTTTTTATTCCCTAAGGAACCGCTGATTAATTAGCTCTTCGCATCTTCACCGCCGATTTTTCCGATTGCTTCGTCACGCATTTTCAACGTAGGCTCCGGCTACGCCCTCAAATGCTTTCCTTGCACTCAAAAAAATCTGCGGCAAATCTGCTTCGGCGAATTAATCATCGTTTCCCTAAGAAGAAATTAAAAAAATATGAGTAAAAAATTATAAAAATATTACAAAAAGCTGTTGAAAAGTTTTGAGGAGTATGGTATAATTTACTTATAAATAGGCAGCTGATAAAATTTCTTTTTTATAAACTGCCACAAAATATAATGATTTACAGGAGGATTTTTTAAAATGGCTAAAATTGTAACTATGGGTGAGATAATGCTCAGACTTTCAACCCCCGGCAACGAAAAGTTCATACAGGCTACAGAGTTCGATATTAACTACGGCGGCGGCGAAGCTAACGTAGCTGTTTCTCTTTCAAACTACGGCCACGACGCTGAATTTGTAACGGCAGTTCCCGACAACCCGATCGGTGCCTGCGCTGTTGCGGCTCTTAACAAGTACGGCGTTTCCACAAAGAATGTTGCTAAGTGCGGCGACAGACTCGGTATTTACTACCTTGAAACAGGCGCTTCAATGAGAGCTTCAAACGTTGTTTATGACAGAGCTAACTCCTCTATCGCAACAGCTCCGGCTTCCGCTTTTGATTTCGATGCTATCTTCGAGGGTGCTGACTGGTTCCATTTCACGGGAATTACACCTGCTGTTTCAGACCTTGCCGCTGAAGTAACAGAGGCTGCTTTAAAGGCTGCTAAGGCTCACGGCGTTACCGTTTCCTGCGACCTTAACTTCCGTAAGAAATTATGGTCGTCCGAAAAAGCTCAGAAGGTTATGACAAACCTTATGCAGTATGTTGACGTTTGTATCGGAAACGAAGAGGACGCTGAAAAGGTTTTAGGCTTCAAACCCGGCAACACAGACGTTACAAGCGGCGAGCTTGAGCTTCAGGGCTATGTTGATATTTTCAACCAGATGGCTGACAAGTTTGGCTTCAAGTACATAATTTCTTCATTAAGAGAGAGCTATTCTGCTTCAAACAACGGCTGGTCGGCTTGTATTATGGACGGAAAGACAAGAGAATTTTATCACAGCCGTAAGTACACAATCAACCCCATCGTTGACAGAGTCGGCGGCGGCGACTCTTTCGCAGGCGGCCTTATCTGCGGTCTTGTAGACGGCAAGGATATGAAAGCGGCTCTTGAATTTGCGGTTGCAGCTTCGGCTCTTAAGCACACCATCCCCGGCGACTTCAACCTTGTAACAAGAGAAGACGTAGAAACTCTTGCAGGCGGCGACGGCTCCGGACGTGTTCAGAGATAATCGATTTTTTGTAATTCATTAAAGCAAGACAAAGGGTGTTTAAAATTTTTTAGACGCCCTTGTTTTTTAGGAGGGTTAAAAAATGACACTTGAAACAAGATATTCAAATCACTATGACGATGTTAAGCATTACACAACAGATCAGTTAAGGAGCCACTTCTTAGTTGAGAACGTTTTTGTTCCCGGAGAGGCTAAGCTTGTTTACAGCCACAATGACAGAATTATCTTCGGAGGAATCACCCCCACAACAGAGCCCCTTAAGCTTGAGGGCAGCAAGGAGCTTGCGGCTGAATATTTCCTCCAGAGAAGAGAGTTAGGTGCTATCAATATCGGCGGCGACGGAGCGGTTACAGTTGACGGAAAGGAATATACAGTAAACAACGGCGATGCTATCTACGTTGGTATGGGTACGAAAGAAATTGCTTTTTCCGCAAAGGATCCTTCCAATCCGCCTAAATTCTATATGAACTCAGGTACGGCTCACAAGAGCTATCCTACCGTTCTTATTTCCTATGACGACGCTAACCACAAGCCCTTAGGCTCCCTTGAGGACTGCAACGCAAGAACAATCAACCAGTATATACACGATGAAGTTTTTGCAAGACTTTCCGCAAGAGACGGCGTAGAATACGGAAGCTGCCAGATTGCTATGGGTCTTACAAAGCTTGACCCCGGCTCAAACTGGAATACTATGCCCTGTCACACACACGAAAGACGTATGGAGGTTTACCTCTATTTCGATATGGACGAAAACAACGTTGTTTTCCATATGATGGGCAAGCCCGAGGAAACAAGACACATCGTTATGAAGAATGAATCGGCCGTTATCTCCCCAAGCTGGTCTATCCACAGCGGCGTAGGCACAAAGGCTTACACTTTCATCTGGGGTATGGTAGGCGAAAACAAGGACTATGACGATCAGGACTTCTTAAACGCAGTTGATCTTAAATAACAAATAACATTAAGGAAGCGATGATTAATTCACCGAAGCAGATTTGCCGCAGATTTTTCGAGTGTGAGGAAAGCATTTGAGGGCGCAGCCGGAGCCTACGCTGAAAATGCGTGACGAAGCAATCGGAAAATCGGCGGTGAAGTTGCAAAGAGCTAATTAATCAGCGATTCCTTAAAGAGGCGTAAATTAAGCAGGTTTACGCCTTTTTATGTGATTTATAATAAATTGTAATCGTATGATAAATTTTTGTATAATTATTTTTAAAATTTTCCCTTGAAAATTAAGCTTTTTTGCTGTATAATAAAATCAATGGAAATGGGTCTGTCTTTAAAATAAAACAAACTATATGAAATGTGTCTTTCGGCATTTTTAAGCAATGTTTCATAAAGGATGTGGGGAAATTATGAATAAAAAAATTATGGCTGTAATTTTTGTGGCCGCTCTTACAATAGGTGTGACTGTAATATCACAGGCGGAGGAACAGTCCGTTTCATATGACGAGGTTGTTGCGTCGGGGTCTGCCGTTGAAACATCTTACGGGGAATTGGTTGAAGAGGAAGAGAATACCGAAACAAGCGAGTCCGAAGAATCCGCTGAAATTTCCGAACACGGCTCTCACAGAGGCACTCCCGGTTCGGGCTTTAAACACACAGAACCTCTGCCGACCGATGATATAAATATTAAAAATAACAAAAACGAAGAGGATACTTCCGGTTCTGACAGCGAAGAAGCTTCTGACACTGAAAAAACTCCCGATAATGAGGCAGATACAGACGAAAAATCTGCCGATGATAATGTTTTCTCCGACAGCGATAATGACTCGGAAGAAACAGAACCTCACTCTTCCGGCGGCGGTTCCGATAAAGAAAAGCTTCCTCCTCCGGAAGAAAGAGAAAAAGCAGAGTTCTCGGGCTCCGAAAAAAGCTCCTCAGGCTCTGGAAACAGTTCTTCGGGCAAAAAATATTTATCCGATGACAGCACGGAAGCTGAGCTTACCGACGCGGAAGCAGCCGAAATAACAGAGGACGAAGCCCTTATAAGCTCCGAAGAACCGAAAGAGGTCTCCGGTAAAGAAGTCCTCTCAGGGGAAGAGCTTATGGAACAGGCCGATTTACAAGGCGATGTTATCACGTTCGAGAAAAACGGAATGGGTCTTGAAATACCCTCCGACTTTATAGAACAAAATAACATAGGTAAAGACGATATTGTTTCAGCTTCCATAAACCGAACGGAAAGTGCGGTTGATGTAAGCGTTCAGGTAAACGATGAGGAAATAGAGGAAATAAAGGGGGCTAAAATCGTTCTTCCCGGCTATAACGGAACCGTTGACAGCTTCCCTGCCGACAATTTAGGTGAAATTTATATAAGCGGTGCCGGCGGCATAAATCTTTGGCCCTTAGGAGTTGTTTTTCCCCTTGTTGTAGCTTTAGCTTACATATTGTTAATGAGCGGTGCCGTTGCCGCTGTATGGAAAAAAATCAGATCCCTGTAAATAAATATTTTAAAATAAATCACAGTATAAATAAAAATCGGCCGCCTAAGCCTGCTTTTTTTGGCAGGTTCGGCGGTCGGTTTTTATATTGCGGCTATTATTTAAAATCGTCTATTGTAATTGTTGTTCCGAGAGGCAAATCGTTTATCCACGTGTGGTCATACATAAGAAGCGTATGTTTCTCGTTACCGTTTGCATATGAATGATCCCAACTCACGTGGTCTATAGCAAGCTCAATGTTGCTGCTTGTTTTTCCCGTTTCGGAGTTATAAAGCTCATATTTATAGCTTACATATACATCATAGTCATTTACTTTATAATAGGAGTCTCCCCCGTAGTAATTCAGCTTTCCGGAAGAGTTTCCCCAGTATTGAACCACATCATATATCAATGTCATTTATTTAATTTAAGGGGCAATTTTTCAATTAAGGGTGTAACCA